>NZ_JBSIPX010000001.1:0-527147 GCF_053668055.1 Massilia sp. SYSU DXS3249
ACATGCAGGGTCCAGGCCCTTGGATACCGTCCAGTGTTTTCAGTAGTGTGGGGTGAGGCGAAGGCTTTATCTACGCAGCAAGGTCAGTGCCTTCAGGGTGGAGTCAAGCTCGTCTTCGCCTCGATTGATGGTAGCTAACCACCAACACGATCAAGATACAAGGGTGGGGTCCCGACCCCACGCGTTTGCGGCGTTTGATTATCGGAGCGGCTCGACCTCGGCCAAGAAAGGCCGCCGACACGAACGCCTCACCCCTTGAACGGATTCCGCTCGTTCAACTCACTCATGTACTCGTCGATCCCGCCCGCCTCGCGTTCCAGGAAACGCTCGATCGCATCCGCGAACGAAGGATGCGCCAGCCAGTGCGCCGACCAGGTACGCGTCGGCAGGAAGCCGCGCGCCATCTTGTGTTCGCCCTGGGCGCCGCCCTCGAATGTCCCGATGCCTTGCTCGATGCAGAACTCGAGCGGCTGGTAATAGGCCGCCTCGAAATGCAGGCAGGGCACGTGTTCCAGTTCGCCCCAGTAGCGGCCGTAGAGGGTGTCTGCCGTGTGGATCACGAGCGAGGAGGCGATCGGCCGGCCGGCGCGTTCGGCGATCACGAGCAGGATATTGTCGGGCATGGTCTTGCCGATGCGGCGGAAGAAGTCCAGGTTCAGGTAGGGCGTCGAATAATGGGCCGCATAAGTGTGGCGGTAGCAGCGGTTGAAGAACACCCAGTCGGCATCCGTGGCGTCAACCCCGCGCACCCGGCGCAGCGTCACGCCGGCATCCGCCACCTTGCGCCGCTCGGCGCGGATGTTCTTGCGTTTTTTTTGCTCCAGCGTGGCCAGGAACGCGTTGAAATCGGCATAGTCCTGGTTCAGCCAGTGAAACTGCACGCCGCTGCGGAGCAGGAAGCCTGCGTCAGCCAGCTGCCGTGCGTGCTCCTCGGGCGGGAACAGGATGTGGGTCGACGACACCTCGGTCGCGCCCTGGGTCGCCACCAATACCTCGATCAGCGCCGCGCGCGCCTGCGCGTCGACCGCCAGCAGGCGCGGCCCCGCCACCGGCGTAAACGGGATCGCGCACAGCAGCTTCGGATAGTAGTCCAGGCCATGGCGCTGGTAGGCGTCGGCCCAGGCCCAGTCGAACACGTATTCGCCGTAGGAATGGCCCTTGACGTAGAGCGGCATCGCCGCCGCCAGTTGCTCCTTGTCGTAGAGCGCGATGTACTGCGGCTGCCAGCCGGTCTCGGGCGTGGCGCTGCCCGATTCGTGCAGCGCATGCAGGAAGGCGTAGGAGAGGAAGGGGTTCGCTTCGCCCTGCTGCGCGAGCAGGCCATCCCAGGCTGCCTGGCCGATTTCGGACAGGGAAGAAACGATATGCGTGCGATAATTCAAAATTGCTTTCATACCTAGTAAAGAAGTGCCTCGGGGCCGCCCACAGCGCCCGCAGCTGCCTGGTAACGGCGCACTTCTCGCACCCCTGCGAAAGGCTGAGATGAACGACCGATTTTATAACCTGTACTCGCACGGCTTTGCGCGCGTGGCCGTTGCGATCCCGCGCTGCCGCATCGCCGACCCGGCCTACAACGTCGAGCAGACGATCCTGTTGGCGCGCCAGGCGGCCGGGCAGGGCGCGGCACTGGTCGCGTTCCCGGAACTGGGCCTGTCTGCCTACAGCTGCGAAGACCTGTTCCACCAGCGCGCGCTGCTCGACGCCTGCATGGACGGTTTACAAGCAATAGTCGAGGCATCCCGCGAATTGCCATTGGCGATGGTAGTGGGCCTGCCCCTGCGGGTCAATCACCAGCTGTTCAATTGTGCGGCGGTGGTCGCCGGCGGCCGCGTGCTGGGCCTGGTGCCGAAGAGCTTCCTGCCGAACTATGGCGAATTCTACGAATCGCGCCAGTTTAGCGCGGCCGACTGCGCCGCCGTCGAGGCCGTGCGCCTGTTCGGCGAGGACGTGCCCTTCGGCCCGCACCAGGTCTTCGAAGTCGAGAATCTTCCCCTGCTGCGCTTCCACGTCGAGATCTGCGAAGACGTCTGGGTGCCGGTGCCGCCGTCCTCGTTCGCGGCGATGGCCGGGGCCACGGTGCTGGTCAATTTGTCGGCCTCGAACGTCCTGGTCGGCAAGAGCACCTACCGCCACCAGCTGGTGAGCCAGCAGTCGGCGCGCTGCATGGCGGCCTACCTGTACACCTCGGCCGGGCGCGGCGAGTCGACCACCGACATGGCCTGGGACGGCCAGGCCCTGATCTACGAGAAGGGCGAGATGCTGGCCGAGTCGGCACGTTTTCTGGACGAGTCGCACATCATCTTCGCCGACGTCGACCTCGAGCGCATGTCGCAGGAGCGCATGCGCGCCACCACCTTCGCCCAGTCGGCGCGCCGCCATGCCGAGGAAGTGGCGCGCTTCCGCGTCCAGCGCTGCACGCTGGCGCTGCCGTTCGAAGGCAGGCTGCCGCTGAACCGCGAAGTCGAACGCTTCCCCTACGTGCCGGCCGACCGCGCCTTGCGCGACGAGCGCTGCACCGAGGTCTACAACATCCAGGTGCAGGCCCTGATCCAGCGCCTGTACTCGAGCGGCATCCAGAAGGTGGTGATCGGCGTCTCGGGCGGCCTCGATTCGACCCATGCGCTGCTGGTCTGCGCCGCCGCCATGGACCGCCTCGGCCTGCCGCGCACCAACATTCTCGCCTACACGATGCCGGGCTTCGCCACCAGCGGCCGCACCCTGAAGCAGGCGCATGCGCTGATGGAAGTGGTCGGCTGCAGCGCCCGGGAAATCGACATCCGGCCGAGCTGCCTGCAGATGCTGCGCGACCTGAACCACCCCTTCGCCGAGGGCAAGGAACAGTACGACGTCACCTTCGAGAACGTGCAGGCCGGCGAGCGCACGAATCACCTGTTCAGGCTCGCGAACCACCTGGGCGCGATCGTGATCGGCACCGGCGACCTGTCCGAGTTGGCGCTGGGCTGGTGCACCTACGGCGTGGGCGACCACATGTCGCACTACAACGTTAACGCCAGCGTGCCGAAGACGCTCATCACCCACCTGGTGCGCTGGGTGGCGGAGACGGAAGCGGTCGTGAAGGGCGGCAGCGAAGTGCTGCTCAACATCCTGGACACCGAGATCAGCCCCGAACTCGTGCCCGGCAAAGAGGGCGACGACAAGCCGGCCCAGATCACCGAGAACGTGATCGGCCCCTACGAGCTGCAGGACTTCAACCTCTATTACATCCTGCGCTACGGCATGACGCCATCCAAGGTCGCCTTCCTCTCGTGGAGCGCCTGGCGTGCGAAGACGGAGGGCCGCTGGCCGGACGAGCACGGGTCGCGCAACGAATACGCACTCGTGGACATCAAGCGCAACCTGAAGATCTTCCTGTGGCGCTTCTTCAAGACCAGCCAGTTCAAGCGCAGCTGCGTGCCGAACGGCCCGAAAGTCGGCAACGGCGGCTCGCTGTCCCCGCGCGGCGACTGGCGCGCCCCGAGCGATTCGGAAGCGACGGTCTGGCTCGACGACTTGAATAACATCCCCGATTAAAAAACCGAAAATACCAGGAGCAGACATGAAGCAGATTACCTGCGTGATCAAACCGTTCAAACTCGACGAGGTGCGCGAAGCGCTGGCCGATGTGAACGTCACCGGCCTCACCGTCACCGAAGTCAAAGGCTTCGGCCGCCAGAAGGGCCACACCGAGCTGTATCGCGGCGCCGAATACGTGGTCGATTTCCTGCCGAAAGTGAAGATCGAGGTGGTGGTCGACGACGCCATCGTCGACCAGGTAGTCGACGCCATCATCAAGGCCGCCCGCACCGGCAAGATCGGCGACGGCAAGATTTTTGTCCAGGATGTGCAGCAGGTGATCCGTATCCGCACCGGCGAGACGGGGCCGGACGCGGTCTGACCCTGTCCGGTGACGCAGGGCGTCGCTTCGTTTTCCGGGAAGCGGCCCTGCTGGCGACCACGGACGGCTATCGACAAAGGACCTTATGTTTCCAGAATTCTGGGTCAATTTTATTTCGAGCAATAACCTCGTCGGAGCGACGGTCGAGATACCCGAGGAGCACGACCGATCCGAGCTTGGTGTCGATCTGGCGTTCCTGACGCAAGAACAATCCTTCGACGAGGCAACGAATTTCTGGCCGGGGCTGGCAGTCGCAAAGGACGGATACGTACCTGTCGGCTCATGTCTTAACGGAAGCGGGGATTGGTACTACGTCAGGACCAGCGATGGTGCGGGCGGGCCGCTGTACCGCGTCTATCACGACGCGGTCGATACGAATGGCAGCTACGACCCTGGCCAGGCCATCGAGGTCGTCCTGCATCGTTACGAGGAACTTCTCGCTTACGTGGAACGAGGGTAGCAGTGGTCAAGATCCACATGGCCCGCGAAGCTTGACCACTGGCGCTTATCGCCGCCGGCCAATCGCCTGCAAGAGAACAATCACCCCCAGCACCAGAGCGCATGCAATCCAGGCCGACCACAGCGTATGACTGAGGAAATGTGCGCCGCGCATCTGTTGCATCCAGCCGACGGCCAGGCCGAAGCCGAGCGCCGCGCCGAATGCTTTCCAGGCCGTTCGTGGGCGCCCCGGCAGCCACAGGACGGCCAGCGACACCAGCCACAGTGCACTCGAGGCGTGACCCGCCGGGAAGCAGTGGCCGGGCAGGATGCCGGCGGGCAGGGCGTCGAACAGGCGGGTAATGGGTTCGCTGCCGCCGTAACGTGCCAGGTCCCAGGGGCAGTGCGCATCGCTGCCCTGCTTGAGCAGGCTGATCACCACGGGAACCAGCAGCGCGGACCACGTGACGACGCGCAGGCGCACCCGCGCGAGCGGAGCGTCGAGGACGGCCTGCGGCCAGATCGCATCGAAGGCGGCGGCGCCCATGATGGCGAGGGCGAGCAGGGTCAGCGCTCCCTTGAGGATCCGGTGGCTCAGGGTGACGGTCAGCCACGATTCGCGCCAGGGGAAACCGCCGCTGGCGCTGTCGTACATGATGTCGGCCAGGTAGAGGTCGATGTCGGTGTAGCGCCCGGCTGCGAAGATGAGCAGCGCGCAAAGGCACAAGCCTGCGACGGTGCAGGCGACGCTGCGCTTGCTCAGCAGTTGCGGCTCGACCGCAAGATCGGAAACGGGGCGGGAGGGGGCGCCGGCGTCAGGCCGGCCGATGGGGAGGTCGTGCATGGATTCCACTGAAAACACGCGGCAAGGGGGCCTGCGTCAGCGGAACAATAGCGGACGGGACGTTAGCCGCCCGTCAGCACGGCGTTAAGGCAAGGTAAAGCAGGGGCAGCCGGCGCCGGGCCGTCAGCGACCCATCTGCACGTCGAACTTCCAGGTCACCAGCCGCAGCACGCTGATGAAGAGCGCACTGCTCCACAACGCGAAATCGTGCGACACGCTCGTGTACAGGCCCATCAGCAGGAACATCCAGTTGCCGAGAAAGGCGCAGATCGCGTAGGGTTTGCCGTCGCGGAAGACCATCGGGACTTCGTTGCAGACGATGTCGCGCAGCACGCCGCCGAAGATGCCGGTGATGACGCCCATCATCGAGGCGATGAAGAGCGGCATGTTGGCGTCCAGCGCGGCCGAGACGCCGGCGATCGAGAACAGGCCGAGGCCGACGGCGTCGGCAATCACGATCAGGCGTTCGGAGACGATGTGGCGCAGGGTGCGGATCAGGGGCGAGGCGATCAGGGCCAGTACGAAGATCAGGATCGCGTATTCCTGGTGCGTGACCCAGAACAGCGGGCGGCGGTCGAGCAGGATGTCGCGCAGGGTGCCGCCCCCAAAAGCGGCGATGAAGGCGACGGTGAAGACGCCGACCAGGTCCATGCGTTTGCGGCGCGCCTCGATGAAGCCGGAAAAGGCGCCGACCAGGATCGCCATGATTTCGATGAACTTGATGAGCGTCATGCAGGGGACCGCGCTGTTGGCATGTTGCTAGCCTAACATGCCGGGCACGCCCGGCGGTAGGTCATCCATGCAAAACGCGTAGTATCCCTGCAGTCAGGTCGCGAATCAGGTAGGACCCGCGCGCTCCGTCTCGGCCAGCGGCAGGCGCACGCTGAAGACCACTTGCCCATCCTCGAAGCGGTAGCCGATCTCGCCCTCGTGCTCGCGCACGATCGTCGCGACGATGTACAGGCCCAGCCCCATGCCGGTGCGGTTGCGCGGGTTGTGCATCGAGCTGCGCTTGAAGGGGTTGAACAGCGAAGCCGCCACTTCCTCGGCGATCGGGGCGCCGGCGTTGCGCACCTCGAGCTGGACCCAGGCGTGGTCCCGGACCAGCGTGACCGCGATCGGCTGGCCGAGGTCGCCGTGGTGGCGCGCGTTGCTCAGCAGGTTGGACAGCACCTGGGCCAGGCGCCCGGCGTCGGCGCGCACCAGCACGGGCTCCGGTTTGGCGAAGCGGTAATCGATGGCCGGGTAGGCAGTGCGCGCTTCGTCGACCACGTCCTCGACCAGGGTCGCCAGGTCGACCGCTTCCAGTACCAGTCCCAGCCCGAGGCCGCCGTCGATGCGGCTCATGTCGAGCACTTGGCCGATCAGGCGCTGCATGCGGTTGCTGGAGGACTGGATGCGCTTGCCCAGGGTCGGCTGGCTGTTGCCGCGCTCGAGCAGGGTGCCGGCCATGTTGATCGAGTGCAGCGGATCGCGCAGGTCGTGGCCGAGCATGGCCAGCAGCTGGGCGCGGGTCGATTCGGTCTGGGCGCGGCGCGCGTTCGAGGCGCGCAGCAGTTCCGACAGCATCAGGCGGGCATTGTCGAGCACCGCCGCTTCCCACGGGTGGGCGCGTCCGGCCACGGTTTCGTGCCAGGCGTCGAAGGAGCCGCGCGGGGTCAGGCGCGGGCCGTTCGGGCCGAATTCGACGGATTTGTCCGGGCGCCCGGCCCAGGACACATGTTCGATCTGCTCGGTGCGCAGCAGCAGGCACCAGCCACCGCCCGGCGGGTCGAAGGGCAGGGCAAGCATGCCGACCCATTTGCCGATGCCAGCCTGCTGCTGCTCTGGCCAGTCGCCGACGTGCTCGCGCACCAGCATCTCGCTGGCCTCGGGTGGCAGCGTCTGGGCGATCAGTTCGGCGCATTCGCGCTGAATCGGTCCGTGGTGAATCACCTTGCCGTTGTGCAGGGAGACCAGGGCATGCGAGCCGGTCGCGTCGAGCAGCGCCTGCGCATGGCGCGCCAGCGCGTCGAGCGGTTCCTCGTCGACCAGCAGCGACTCGACCAGGTCGGTGCGCACGCGCGCGGCGCGTTCGACCAGTTCGGCATCCTGGCGCGCCTCGATGCTCTGGATGGTCGAGGCCATCACCTGGGCCAGCACGTCGGCCGCCATCCGGATCGCGTAGGGCACCGCGCGCGGCGACATGTGGTGGCAGGCGAGCAGGCCCCACAGGCGGCCGTTGATGACGATCGACACGCTCATCGAGGCTTGCACGCCCATGTTCTGCAGGTACTCGACGTGGATCGGCGAGACGCTGCGCAGCACGGCGAAACGCATGTCGAGCGGCACGTCGCCAGGTGCGCCGAGCATGGGAACCGGCTGGTAGCCGATGTCGGCAATCATGCGCAGGGTATTGAGTACGTACAGGCGGCGCGCCTGCGCCGGAATGTCGCCGGCCGGATAGCGCTGGCCCTTGAACGCGACCAGGTCCTCGCGCCGCGCCTCGGCCACCACGTCGCCGCTCTCGTCCGGGCGGAAGCGGTAGGCCATCACGCGGTCGAAGCCGGTGAACTCGCGCACCTGGCGCACGGCCGTCTCCAGCAAACCGTCGATGCTGCGCTGGCGCCGCACGCGCTCGATCGAGCTGTGCGCCTTGACGGCAAACAGGGCGACCTCGTCGGCGGCTACGGAGCGCGATTCGAATTCGGCGACGATGCGTCCTTTGGTGGCGTGCACAATGGCGTCGTACTCGCGGCCATCGACCGACACCGCCGCCATTGCCGGCGGGCATTCGCCGTCGACCAGCACGCCGGCGCAATCGGCGATCAGGTCGAGGCTGGCCGGCGGCAGCGGCAGGTCGCTGTAGGGGCGCCCCAGTTGCAGCGAGGGCAGGAGCATGGCGGGCACGTTCGCGCTCCAGCCGGCCAGCAAGCCGTCGCCGTCCATGAAGAGGAGAAAACCGTGCGGCTGAATCGATCCAGGCGTATGAATCGGTTCATCGGCGCAGGATGCCAGGTCGACCTGGCGGGGGGCGGGCATCGGCTCGACCGAAACTGGCTTCAATTCACTTCCCTTAATGACAACTGCGGTGGGCACACGGTGTGCGTAATGCGTGGACTGGCCGCAGGAATGGGCTACCGCCCGCGGGATGAGCAGGATTTTACAATGACAAGGAGTCGCTTGCAGCGACGGTTGGTTACTAGCAACAGCACTACAGGTCGAGCGCGGGCTTGAGCAGGACGATCAGGGCGCCATTGCCGCCGTCGGCGCGGCCGGCAACGCAGAAGGCGACGACTTCGTCGAGCTGCACCAGCCAGCTGTGCACGACCGAACGCAGCACCGGCTGGCCGCCGGGCGAACCGTAGCCGACGCCGTGGATGATGCGCACGCAACGCACGTTGCGGCGCGTGGCGCGGCGCAGGAAGTCGCCCAGCTGGCCGCGCGCGGCGTCGACCGTCATGCCGTGCAGGTCGAGTTCGTCCTGCACCTTCCAGTGGCGCTTGCGCAGCTTCTTGACGACGTCGGGGCCGACGCCGCTTGCCGCCCAGGACAGCGTGGGGTCGTCGTCGAGCAGGCCGTCGACGTCGAAGGCGTCCGACAGCGACTGTTGCAAGACCAGCGCGTCGTCCTCTTCCCGGGTCAGTACGCGCCGCGCCGGCAGTTCGCGGAGTAGCGCTTCCTGCACCGGCCGGTAGACGTAACGGTTCGACTCGGGCATCCGCTTGACGCCTTCCATGGCGCTGCGGAACTCGACGGCGCGCTCGCGTGCAATGCGTTCGCGCTTCTCGCGCTCGGCCTGTTCGATGGCGCGCAGGCGCTCCTCTTCCTTGAGCCGGTCGCGCAAGGATTTGAGGTCGGCAAAGTCTTTCATGCTCGCCATCGGTCTCCGGTTATTGGCTGCTTATTGGCTATCTTCCAGCGCTTCCAGGTAGCGCTGGGCGTCGAGCGCGGCCATGCAGCCGGTGCCCGAGCTGGTGATTGCCTGGCGGTAGATGTGGTCCTGCACGTCGCCGGCGGCGAACACGCCCGGCACGCTGGTGGCGGTCGCCATGCCCTCGGTGCCGCTGCGGGTCTTGATGTAGCCGTTGTGCATGTCGAGCTGGCCTTCGAAGATCATCGTGTTCGGCTTGTGGCCGATCGCCACGAACAGGCCGTGCACGGTGAGGTCCTTCTGCGAACCGTCGGCGGTCGAACGGATCTTGAGGCCGGTGACGCCGCTGTTGTCGCCGACCACCTCGTCCAGGGTGTGGTTCAGTTCCAACACAATCTTGCCTTCCTTGACCTTGTGCATCAGGCGGTCGACCAGGATCGGCTCGGCGCGGAACTTGTCGCGGCGGTGGATCAGGGTGACTTTCGAGGCAATGCCCGCCAGGTACAGGGCTTCCTCGACCGCGGTGTTGCCGCCGCCGATGACCGCCACTTCCTGGTTACGGTAGAAGAAGCCGTCGCAGGTGGCGCAGGCCGAGACGCCGCGGCCCATGAAGGCCTGTTCCGATTCCAGGCCGAGGTACTGGGCCGAGGCGCCGGTGGCGATGATCAGGGCGTCGCAGGTGAATTCGTGCGAATCGCCGACCAGGCGAATCGGCTTTTCGTTCAGGTAGGTCGTGTGGATGTGGTCGAACACGATCTCGGTATTGAAGCGCTCGGCGTGCTGCAGCAGGCGTGCCATCAGTTCCGGACCCTGCACGCCCAGCGGGTCGCCCGGCCAGTTCTCGACATCGGTCGTGGTCATCAGCTGGCCGCCCTGTTCGACACCGGTCACCAGCATCGGGCTCAAATTGGCGCGCGCGGCGTACACGGCGGCGCTGTAGCCGGCGGGACCGGAACCGAGGATCAGGACTTTGGCGTGTTTCTTAGTGGTCATGGGGAGTCAAGAATGATTGGGTGATGGAGAAACTGGGGACGGGACGACGAGAATCAAGGTCGTCAGGTGCAACACAGATTATAGACGATGATGCGCTAAAGCATGAATCACCGGCCTCTCAGGCCTTATATGGCTTAGAATGTCTGGATTCCGCAAAAGCGAACCCATCAACGCAGCAGCATGAGCAAGAAGAGTCCCGCAGCCCCCGCCGCCAATATCCCACGCAACACGTCGCGCACGCCGTTGCCAAGCCGCCTCGCGCGCCTCCTGCTGGAAGCGCGCTGGATCGCCATGGCCGCTGCCTTCCTGTATTTCGTGATGATCTTGTTAAGCTACAACAAGGCCGATCCGGGCTGGTCGCACGCCAACACGGTGGCGGACATCGCCAACCTGGGCGGCCGCGCCGGCGCCTGGATCGCCGACCTGTTGTTGTTCATCTTCGGTTTCTCCGCCTGGTGGTGGGGCGTGCTGTTCCTGCGCGCCGTCTGGCGCGGCTGGCAGCGCCTGAGCGGCAAGCTGGCGTCGCCGAGCGAACCGGAGCACCAGGACGAATTCATCATCCGCTGGATCGGCTTCGGGCTGATGTTCGCCGGCAGCGTCGGCCTCGAATACCTGCGCATGTGGTCGTGGAACGTGGAACTGCCGCGCGCCCCGGGCGGCGTGCTCGGCCAGCTGCTGGGCCATGCGGCCCACGTCACCTTCGGCTCCACCGGCGCGACCCTGCTGTTGCTGCTGCTGTTCGGCCTCGGCTTTTCGCTGTTCTTCCAGGTGTCCTGGCTGGCCGTGGCCGAGCGCATCGGCGAGAAGGCCGAAGCCACGATGGAATGGTTCCGCATGCGCGTCGAAGACCGCGAAGACCGCCGCCATGGCGAGGAAGCCGCCGTGCGGCGCGACGAAGCGGTCGTCACCGAGCGCGCGAAGCACGTGGAAAAGCCGCAGCGTACCGAACCGCAGCGCGCTGAACCACAACTCGCGCAGCTCGACGCCGCGCCTTCCGCGCCGGCGCCCAGGCTGATGCCGAATCCTGCGCTCGCGGTCGCGCCATCGCTGGACGCGGACGATCCGGCGCCGATGCCGGGCGCGCCGTCGCCGATCAAGATCGAGCCGCAGATGATGTCGGTGCCCAAGGGCGAACGCGCCGTGAAAGAGCAGCAGACGCCGCTCTTCCGCGACCTGCCGGGCGACTCGCCGCTGCCGCCGCTGTCCCTGCTGGACGAGCCGCCGCCGGTGCAGGAAACCGTGGCCGTCGATACCCTGGAATTCACGAGCCGCCTGATCGAGAAGAAACTGTCGGACTTCGGCGTCGAAGCCAAGGTCGTGGCCGCCTTCCCGGGCCCGGTCGTTACCCGCTACGAAATCGAGCCGGCCACCGGCGTCAAGGGCAGCCAGATCGTCAACCTGGCACGCGACCTGGCGCGTTCGCTGTCGCTGACCTCGATCCGCGTGGTGGAAACCATTCCCGGCAAGAACTACATGGCGCTCGAGCTGCCGAACCCGAAGCGCCAGATCGTGCGCCTGACGGAGATCGTCGGCTCCAAGGTCTACAACGACAGTGCCTCGAACCTGACCGTGGCGCTGGGCAAGGACATCGCCGGCAAGCCGGTCGTGGCCGACCTCGCCAAGATGCCGCACCTGCTGGTCGCCGGTACCACCGGTTCCGGTAAGTCGGTGGGCATCAACGCGACCATCCTGTCGCTGCTCTACAAATCCGATCCGGCCGACGTGCGCCTGATCCTGATCGACCCGAAGATGCTGGAAATGTCGGTCTACGAGGGCATTCCGCACCTGCTGGCGCCGGTCGTGACCGACATGCGCCAGGCCGGCCACGCGCTGAACTGGGCCGTGAACGAGATGGAGCGCCGCTACAAGCTGATGTCGAAGCTGGGCGTGCGTAATCTGGCCGGCTACAACGCGAAGATCGCGGAAGCGGCCAAGCGCGAAGAGCACATCCCGAACCCGTTCTCGATCATGCCGGACAATCCGGAGCCGCTGGAAAAGCTGCCGACCATCGTCATCATCATCGACGAATTGGCCGACCTGATGATGGTCGTGGGCAAGAAGGTGGAAGAGCTGATCGCGCGTATCGCCCAGAAGGCGCGTGCCGCCGGGATCCACTTGATTCTTGCCACCCAGCGTCCGTCGGTCGACGTCATCACCGGCCTGATCAAGGCGAACATCCCGACCCGCATCGCGTTCCAGGTATCTTCAAAAATCGACTCGCGCACGATTCTCGACCAGATGGGCGCGGAAGCGCTGCTGGGCATGGGCGACATGCTCTACATGCCGCCGGGTACCGGCCTGCCGGTGCGCGTGCACGGCGCCTTCGTGTCGGACGATGAAGTGCATCGAGTTGTAAAACATCTTCAGTCGACGGGCGAGCCGAATTACATTGAGGGCATCCTGGAAGGCGGCACGCTGGAAGAGGGCGGTGCGGGCGGTGGCGGCGACGCCATGGCCGGCGAAGGCGGCGGCGAGTCCGACGCCATGTACGACCAGGCCGTGGCCGTGGTGCTGAAGAACCGCCGCGCCTCGATCTCCCTGGTCCAGCGCCACCTGCGCATCGGCTACAACCGCGCCGCGCGCCTGCTCGAGCAGATGGAGCAAAGTGGTGTGGTCTCGCCGATGCAGAGCAACGGCAACCGCGACATCCTCGTGCCTGCCACCCAGGCCGAGTAAGCGCTGCGGTTTTTGCCGCGGCCTGTTGACTCCCGCACCGACTGACGAGGTCGAATCCCGTAGGGTGGGCTTGTGATTGAAGCCACTGGCTTCAATCACCCCACGCGGTCGTACTCACGCACACCGCACACTAAAAAGGACACGATAACTATGAAAATCAAAATCGCCGCACTGATCGCCACCCTGGCCCTGTCCGGCGCCGCCCACGCCGCCGCCCTCGACCAGTTCAAGTCCTTCGTCGCGACCACCAAGTCCGCCAAGGGCGAATTCACCCAGCAGCAACTGCGCAAGTCCGCCACCGGCAAGGCCGCCCCGGTCTCGAGCGGCAGCTTCGTGTTCGCCCGTCCCGGCAGGTTCATCTGGAACTACCAGAAGCCCTACGACCAGCTGCTGCAGGCCGACGGCGACCAGCTCTACATCTACGACAAGGACCTGAACCAGGTCACGATCAAGAAGCTCGGCAACGCCCTCGGCTCCTCGCCGGCGGCCATCCTGTTCGGCAGCAACGACCTGGAAAAGAATTTCACCCTGTCCGAAGCGGGCGCCCGCGACGGCCTCGAGTGGCTGAACGCCGTGCCGAAGGCGCGCGACACCAGCTTCGAGCAGATCAGCATCGGCCTGCGCAACGGCGTGCCCGAAGCGATGGAACTGAAGGACAACTTCGGTCAGACCTCGGTGCTGAAGTTCACCAGCTTCCAGCGCAATCCCTCGCTGGGCGCCCAGCAATTCAGTTTCCAGATCCCGAAAGGGGCTGACGTCAACCGGCAGTAAACAAGGGTTGATTTCATCAACAAATGTCGGTCACAAGGGGCGCTGCGGCGCCCCTTGCTGCTTTTTACAACAGCAGCGAAAGCCGTGTAAATATTGTCTTGCCATTATCCAATTATCATTATTACAATTGCTGATCCTGCAATTTAATCGATTATTACCTGGGGCATCATGGCAATGCTGCGCGGATTACGGAAGCTTTCCCTTTTCTCGATCGTTTCACTCAGCTTGCTCGCGGGCTGCGGCGGCGGTGGAGGCGGCGATCCGAGCGCAGCAGCGCCGTCTGTCGGCAGCGCCGGCCCGGCGCCGGTTCCCCCGCCAGTCGCAGGCGGCGAAACAGGCAGCACCACTCCCTCCACGCCGCCGCCGACCGACAGCGGCACCAGCCTGCCTCCTGCGGGCTCGAACGGCGGCAGCACCGGATCGGGTAATACCGGCTCCGGCTCCGGCAACGGCGGCGGCGGCTCGACAGGCACGACACCGCCGCCCTCTGCCGTCTACGACGCATTCCGCGTCAGTATCGACACCCGTGAGCTGACGTTCCGCGGCGAGGAGGGCACGATGCTGGGCATGGCCACCGTCGTCGGCACCGGTTCGGGCATCCCGACGCCGGTCGTCTACACGGGCAGCGTCGACCTCGGCACCTCGCTCGACCGCGTCGTGGTCGAAGTGGCGGACATGCAGGTCAACTTCAAAGTCTACCCGAAGTGGAACCTGCCTGCGGGCGAATACCGCGGCTCGCTCCAGCTCTTCGCCTGCCCGGACGAACGCTGCGCAAAACACTTCGCCGGCTCGCCGGTCACCATCCCGTACGTCATCACCATCACCAAACCGTTCACCGTCACGTCCGCGCCTGTCGCACTGACCGCGCTCAGCGGCGCTACCGCCAGCGCCAGGGTGGCGGTCGGCCTGCCGACGGGAGCGTCGTCGTTCACCGCCGCCACGGGAACCGAGTGGCTGGCGATCTCGAACCTGACGACGACAGGCTTCGAGGTGACCGCGCAACCCATGCCACCAGGCAGGTATTCCGCGCGCGTCAACGTCACTGCCGCGGGGCGCACCAGGGATGTGTCGGTCGATTACACGGTCACGGGGGACGCCAGCACGGTGCTGCACATTACCCCGTCGGCGCCGAACCTCGACCTGAGCGCATACATTTCGGGCACGGCGCGTGCCACGCTCGACGTCACATTGCCATCCTGGACGAAGGTGCTCGAGGCTGAGCTCAGCTACAAAGGAAGTACCACGGGCTGGCTCGACCTGAGCAAGTCCGGCGAGCGCAGCTACGCCCTGGCCGCCTCGGCGGCGATCCTGGCGCCCGGCCGCTACGAGGCCTCGCTGCTGCTCAAGTCCGGTCCGATGACGACGCCGGTGACGGTACCGGTCAGCTTCACGGTCGGCGCCCCCACGTGGCGCCTGGGCGGCAACACCCACTTCGCCCTCACCGCGGCTACCAGGGCGGAGCAACTGGCCAGCAACGTCACCGTCGAGCTGCCGAACGTCCCGGCGCAGAACTGGACGGCCAGCACCACGTCGGACTGGCTGAGCGTGGCTACCGCCAGCGGCACCACGGGCGGCGCGCCGCTGCGCGTCACGGTGGACCGGGCCAAGGCGCTGGCGCTGGCGAATTTCGCCTCGCACACGGCGGAGGTGGTGCTGCGCGCGGGCGACAGCCGCATCGCGCCGACCACGCTCACCTTCAACCTCCAGAAGGCGCTGCCGGAGACCCACTTCGTCAGCCCGCACACGCGCCTGCCGGGCGAGGGCGGCACCTACATCGTGCGCGGACGCGGATTCGACAGCATCGCCGACCTGTCGGCCGGGCTGCTGGTGGATGGCGCGGTGCCGCTCCAGATCACCCGGGTCAACGACACCCAGATCAATGTCCGCCTGGCGGCCGCAGCCGCGGGCACGGTCGACTTCAGCGTGCCGAACGCGCTCGAGGCCACAACCGGCGAGCCGGCGCTCAAGGTGGTGGCGCCGGCCAGCTTCGCCTACCGCGCCGTGCCCACCGCCGGCAACAAGGGCGGCCTGGTGTACGACCCGGTGCGCAAGGCGATTTATACCGCCAACAAGACCATGCATTCGGTCATGCGCTTCGCCTGGAACGGCAGCAGCTGGGACGTGTCGAGCACCTCGGTACCGAGCGTCGACGCGGTGGCGCTCTCGCCCGACGGCGCGACCCTGGTCGCCACCTCGACCACGACCGGCATCGTGCTGCTCGACCCGGCCACGCTGGCCGAGCAGGGCAGGTACGGCCCGGTGGCGGTCGGCGGCGACACCCTGAACGCGCTGCCGCGCCTGGCCATCACCAACGACGGCCGCGCCTACTTCCAGGGCGACACCTGGGGCGGCCTGGCCTACTTCGACCTGGCCAGCCGCCAGTTCGGCTCGGTGACGCGTGCCCAGGGCTACAGTTTCTACAGCGGCCCGTGGTTCAGCGTCTCCGGCGACGGCTCGCGCCTGAACATCGTGCAATCGGCCAGCATCTCGCCGAGCCCGGAAATGCTGTACATGGACAGCGCCGACCGCATGCCGAAGTCGAACCCGGCCGCGATCGATTTCTGGTACGAGGCCGCCCAGAGCCTGCGCGGAGAGCGCTTCGTCGAAGGCACCTACCGGGTCTGGGACCGCGATTTCGGGGTGGTCGGCGCTCTGGCGCTGCCGGGCTCCAACTGGTACGGACGCACGCCGGTGGTCTCGCCCGACGGCAGCCGGGTCTACGTGCTGGCCTACAGTTCGTCCGGCATGACCAACGGCACGGACAAGCCGCGCGTCTACGTGTTCGACAGCAGCCAGCGCATGACCGTCACCACCGACCTGCCCCTGCTCGGCTACTTCGCGCTGGCCGACTATCCGACCTGCAACTCGAGCGACTACTACTGCGACACCCGGGCGCTGGGTACGATCAGCCCGGACGGCAAGACCCTGTTCTTCATGGGGAACACCAACCTGGTGGCGGCCCCGATTCCGGCCGTGCTCGAGCAGGCGGCGGCCGCATCGATGCAGCGTGCGGCGGTCGGAGTCAGCATGACGCCGAAGCTGGAAGCGGTGCGGATCAAGCGGTAAGCGAAAGGGTGGAGGTGCAACGATTCAATTCTTGAATCGAGCACGTCAGCCATTGGTTTGCTGACGGTGGATTACGCTTCTATGATTGTATTTATGCAAGAGGTTCCCCTGCGGGTCAGGGGAACTGCCCCGGCACCGGAAAGCACATCGGCGAAATGTGCCCGGCCTTGCATCCCACTTACAATCAGGAGACGCGAAATGAATGCAAAGAAGTTGCTGCTTGGTGTGCTGTCGAGCATGATGCTGGTATCAGGCGCGCAGGCGGCCTATCCCGAGAAGCCGATCACGGTCGTCGTGCCGTTCCCGCCGGGCGGCTCCACCGACGCCATCGCCCGCGCCGTCGGCCCGCAAATCTCGACCCGCTTCGGCCAGCCCTGGATCGTCGACAACCGTCCCGGCGCCACCGGCGCGATCGGCGCGGGCGTGGTCAAGCGTTCGCCTGCCGACGGCCACACCGTCATGGTCGCCTCGATCGGCGTGTATGCCGTCAACCAGTTCCTGCAAAAGGGCATCGCCTATAACCCGCAGCGCGACTTCGACCTGCTGACGGTCGCCGTGCGCGCCCCGAACGTGCTGGTGGCCCGCGCCAACCTGTCAGTGTCGAACATGCAGGAACTGCTGGCCCACCTCAAGAAGAACCCGGGCAAGCTGAACTTCGCCTCCTCGGGCAACGGCAGCTCCGACCACCTGACGACCGAGCTGTTCTGGCAAAAGAGCGGCACCAGCGGCCTGCACGTGCCCTACAAGGGCGGCGCGCCGGCGATCACCGACCTGCTGGGCGGCCAGACCGACCTCTCTTTTGTGAACATCAACGCTGCGCTTCCCTACATCAAGACCGGCCGGCTGAAAGCCCTGGCCGTCACCGGCGACGAGCGCGCCGCCGTCCTGCCGAAGCTGCCGACCCTGGCCGAATCGGGCGTTCCGGGCGTGGAGGTGTATTCCTGGCAGGGCATCGCCGCACCGAAGGGCCTGCCGAAGGACGTGAAGGCCAAGCTGCACGGCGCCATCGTCGCGGCGCTCAACGAGCCCGGCCTGAAATCGAAGCTGGTGGAGCAGGGCTTCGAGGTGGTGGCGAATACGCCGGAGCAGTTCGACCGCTTCCTGGTCAGCGAGCAGGCGCGCTGGAAGGGCGTGATCGAAGCCGGCAAGATCACCGCCGACTAAGTTTCAATAGATGTTGGTGCGCAGGTCGATGTGCTTGACCGGTTCGAGCGCGAGCAGGGCGGCGTCGGTCGGCGCCGCCAGCAGGGCGACCCGGATCGCGTGCTCCTCAAAGAAGTAGGAACGGTTGGAACCGCCCAACGACGAGCGGAAGCGTCCATTCCAGTCGATCTGCACGGCCTCGCCGAGCTTGCCTTCGAACAGCGGCGACGGCAGGAAGGCCGGCCATTTCGTGGTCAACAGGCTGCCGAAGGGAGGCTTGAGCGACACGGCGAAGCCATCGCCCGTCACACGCGCCTGCAGGTTGTCGGGGCGCATAGGCCGGTCCTGGTGCCAGCCGGGGTCGCCGATCGGCCGAATCCGGTGCAAGGGCACGAAGCCCTCGGACTCGTGCACCAGCACCTCGTGGTGGATCGAGCGCTCGCCGCTCAGTTGCGGAAGCAGGTAGACGCGCGGCGCGGCGAGCCTCGCCTTAGCGTCAGCGGCGGCGCGGGTGGCTTTGGTCCAGCGAAACCAGACGTCCTGAATCACCAGGACCGGCGCATTCTTCTTCATCGGGCACTCCAGTGTGGCGACCCGGCCATTATATAAGGGGCATTCCACGCGCCGTTCCACCGATTTGCCCGCGGACGTTACGCACTGATCAAGCGTGCGCGCAGGCCGCAGCGAGAGCGGCAATGCGGGGCATCGGCTACACTAGCCACATGCACAACACTTTGCCGTCCCAAACCATGTCGTCGCCACGCGCCACCGGAGCCCGCCATGGATGACCTGTTCAGGAACGAACCGGCTGCCCCGCTGGCCGAGGCGCTGCGCCCGCGCACCATCGACGAGGTCATCGGCCAGAGCCATTTGCTGGGGCCGGGCAAGCCGCTGAACCTCGTCTTCAAATCAGGCAAGCCGCATTCGATGATCCTGTGGGGCCCGCCGGGCGTGGGCAAGACCACGCTCGCGCGCCTGACGGCCTACGCCTTCGATTGCGAATTCATTGCGCTGTCGGCCGTGCTGTCCGGCGTGAAGGACATCCGCGCCTCGGTCGAGCAGGCCGAGCAGTACCTGGCGCGCGGCAAGCACACCATCCTCTTCATCGACGAGATCCACCGCTTCAACAAGTCGCAGCAAGACGCCTTGCTGCCCTTCGTGGAGTCGGGCCTGGTGACGCTGATCGGCGCCACCACCGAGAATCCGTCCTTCGAAGTCAACTCGGCGCTATTGTCGCGCTCGCAGGTGTACGTGCTGAAGGCGCTGAACGACGACGAGATGCGCCAGCTGTTGAAACGCGCGCAGGAACGGGTGCTGGCCCACCTGAAGTTCGACGAGATCGCCGTCAGCACCCTGATCGGCTATGCCGACGGCGACGCCCGCCGCTTCCTGAACCTGTTGGAGCAGACCAAGACTTCAGCCGAGACGAGCGGCATCACCACGATTACCGGCGAATTCGTCGACAACGCGCTGACCCTGAATTCGCGCCGCTTCGACAAGGGCGGCGACAATTTCTACGACCAGATCTCGGCCCTGCACAAGTCGGTGCGCGGCTCGCATCCGGACGCGGCCCTGTACTGGCTGTGCCGCATGCTCGATGGCGGCGCCGACGCCAAGTACCTGTCGCGCCGCATCGTGCGCATGGCCTGGGAAGACATCGGCCTCGCCGACCCGCGCGCGCTGCAGATCGCCAACGACGCCGCGACCACCTACGAGCGCCTCGGCTCTCCCGAGGGCGAGCTGGCGCTGGGGCAGGCCGTGGTCTACCTCGCGATCGCCGCCAAGAGCAATGCGGGCTACAACGCCTTCAATGCGGCCATGGCATTCGTTCGCAAGGACAAGTCGCGCGAAGTGCCGGTACACCTGCGCAACGCGCCGACCAGGCTCATGAAAGAGCTCGGCTACGGCCACGAGTACCGCTACGCCCACGACGAACCGAACGCGTATGCCGCCGGCGAGACCTACCTGCCGGACGGGATGCCGGAGCCGCGCTGGTACCAGCCGGTGCCGCGCGGGGTGGAGAGCAAGATTGCGGAGAAGCTGGCTTTCCTGCGCCAGCTGGATGAGGACGCGGGTGAGGGCTGAATCTCCCTCTGGAACATCTGCCTACTTGGTACAATTGCGTTTTCGACATACTGCTCGCCAACATTCACAATGATCGACATCCAACTCCTCCGCAAAGACATCGATAACGTCGCCGCCCGCCTGGCCACGCGCAAGTACCAGCTCGACGTGGCCGGCTTCAACGCCCTCGAAGCCGAGCGCAAGTCCATCCAGACCCGCACCGAAGAGCTGCAGGGCAAGCGCAATTCGCTGTCGAAGCAGATCGGCATCCTCAAGGGCAAGGGCGAGGACACGGCCGGCGTGATGGCGGAAGTGGCGGGCCTGGGCGACGAGCTCAAGGCCAACGAGGGCCGCCTGGCCGACGTGCAGCGCAAGATGGCCGAGTTCATGGAATCGATCCCGAACCTGCCGCACGAGTCGGTGCCCGCCGGCGTCGATGAAAGCGGCAACGTCGAAGTGCGCAAGATCGGCACGCCGCCGACTTTTGACTTCGAGGTGAAGGACCACGTCGACATCGGTGAAAAGCTGGGCCTGGACTTCGACACCGCCACCAAGCTGACCGGCTCGCGCTTCTCGGTCATGAAGGGCGGCATCGCGCGCCTGCACCGCGCGCTGGCCCAGTACATGCTCGACACCCACACCGACAAGCACGGCTACCTCGAGTGCTACACCCCTTACATGGTGAATGCCGATTCGCTGCGCGGCACCGGCCAGCTGCCGAAATTCGAGGAAGACCTGTTCTCGGTGAAGAAGGGTGGCGCGGAAGGCGAGGGCGAAAGCTTCTACCTGATCCCGACCTCGGAAGTCACGCTGACGAACACGGTGCGCGACGAGATCGTGGCGCTCGACGCACTGCCGTTGAAGATGACGGCGCACACCCCGTGCTTCCGATCGGAAGCCGGCAGCTACGGCCGCGATACGCGCGGCATGATCCGCCAGCACCAGTTCGACAAGGTCGAAATGGTGCAGGTCGTCCATCCCGAGCAGTCGTATGCAGCGCTGGAAGAGATGGTCGGCCACGCCGAAACCATCCTGCAGTCGCTGGGCCTGCCGTACCGCGTGATGTCCCTCTGCACCGGCGACATGGGCTTCGGCGCCGCCAAGACCTATGACCTCGAAGTCTGGTTGCCTGCGCAGAACACCTACCGCGAGATCTCGTCGCTGTCGAACTGCGAAGCCTTCCAGGCCCGCCGCATGGGCGCGCGTTTCCGCAACGCCCAGAACAAGTCGGAACTGCTGCACACCCTCAACGGCTCCGGCCTGGCCGTGGGCCGCACCCTGGTCGCGGTGCTGGAGAACTTCCAGCAGGCGGATGGCAGCGTCGTGATTCCGGAAGTGCTACGTTCGTACATGGGTGGGCTGGAGCGTCTCGTACCAGCAGCCTGAGAGGGAAGGGCGCCCGCAAGTTTTTTCGCGGGCGCCGATTTTGCTCTTCCGTTTTTGGCGGAGGCTGGCTATAATGCGTGTCTCTTGCAGCGACCGCAACACCGATTTAGGAGAGGTGGCAGAGTGGTCGAATGTACCTGACTCGAAATCAGGCGTACGTTAAATCGTACCGTGGGTTCGAATCCCACCCTCTCCGCCAGTAAATGAAAAAGGCTCCCTCGGGAGCCTTTTTTATTTGCTGGGGGAGAGGAGGGAGCCCCTGAGGGGCTCCCGCGTGGGATTCGAAGCCTCGCGCATACTTGCGCGAGGGCGGCCCGCAGAATGTGGGCGAATCCCACCCCCACGCTCCCGCAGGGAGCCATCTCAGGCTTTGCCTTTGACTTTGCTTTCAAGAAGCACCATCACTTCACACTTCCAGGCAACACCACAAAATCCCCCGTCTTCTCCAGCGCCCGCAAGAGCTCTGCCAGATTCACCGGCGGCACCGCCAGCTTGCGCGCAGCCAGGTCGAACCATCCGGCCGTCGAGGTCACGCGCGCGCACAAGGCGCCGTCCCTGAAAAACTCATTCCTGAGCATCATTCGGCTCGCGTCCTCCGACAAGCCTGCGATGCCGAAGTTCACAGTGATCTCGTCGAGCAGCCGGCACTCGCGAAAATACTCGACGTCGTCCCGCATCACCACTGGGCCCAGCTTGAGCCTGGCGAACTCGGACATCGGGAAGCCGTGCTCGGCGAAGTACATCATGCGCACGTCAGCGGATTTGTCGAGGTAGGCGGTGTTGCGCATGTGCGCGTTGAAGTCCATGTCGCCCCAGCCGGCGACGAGTATTTTGGTGTACATGAGAATGCCTCGTTGATGGTGAGCGGCTCGGATCCTCTTACTCTACACGTCCTGCGGCGTCGAATACGAACAGCATATTTTTCCTTGCCACAAACATGGGAGTCTCGCTATAATTCGGCCTCTCGCGAATACAAGCGACCGGTTACCAGGAGAGGTGGCAGAGTGGTCGAATGTACCTGACTCGAAATCAGGCGTACGTTAAATCGTACCGTGGGTTCGAATCCCACCCTCTCCGCCAGTAGTAAGAAAAAGGCCCTCATCGAGGGCCTTTTTCGTTATTGGTCCTGCTGTTTCTTCCGGTTCGCACGCGCCGCAAACGCGTGGAGTCAGGAGGCTCGGCGCCCCCCTCACACCCTACGGTTCGCGGGTCTCGACCAACTCCAGTGCGGTGTCGATGAAGGCGCGCACCTTCGGCGAGGCGTACTTCTGGCGCGGATAGACGAAGGAGAGCCCGCCGAAGCTGCCAAGCGTCCAGTCGGGCAGCACCGGCACCAGCGTCCCCGCTGCCTGCGCTTCGGCCGCCACGAAGTCCGGCAGCAGGCCGATCCCGCCGTCCAGCACCAGCATGGCCCGCACCGCTTCGAAATCGTCGGCAAGCACGCGTCCCTGGAGCGGCACTTCGGTTTCAAGCTTGCCCTTGGTTAGCCGCACCGAGCGCATGCCGGCGAAGCCGACGCAGGCGTGGCCGGCGAGTTCGCCGGGTGTGCGCGGCGTGCCGGCTGCGGCCAGGTAGCGCGGCGAGGCCCACAGGTGGGCGGAGAGGTCGATGAAGCGCCGCGCGACCAGCGACGAGTCCTTCAGGTTGCCGGCCCGGATCGCCAGGTCGATGCCTTCGCCGACGAGGTCGGACATGCGGTTCGACAGGATCATCTCGACGCCGGTGTCCGGATACCTGTCGAGATAGGCGCGGGCGATGCGCGGCAGCAGGGTGTGGCCGACGTCGACCGCCACGCTCACGCGCAGCAGGCCGCTCGGGCGGTCCCTGGCCGAGGACAGCGCCGCTTCGCCGAGCTCGATTTCCTGTACCGCCTTCGCACAGTGCTCGTAGTAGCGCTGGCCGGCTTCGGTCATGTTCAGCTTGCGCGTGGTCCGGTGCAGCAGGCTCACGCCCAGCCGTTTTTCCAGGCCCGCCACCTTGGCGCTGACCGTGGTCTTCGGCATCTTCATCAGGCGGGCGGCGGCGGAGAAGCTGCCGCTGTCGACGACTTTCACGAAAACGTGAATCGCATCCAGGTCCATGATTGTCCAGTTGGTGGCACAGTGATTCCCTATTTTACCGTCTAGTAGGGAGGCGGGAGGAGGGCTAGAGTAGCGGTATCGGCAGCACCTGATGCATCCGCATTGCATCCCGCATTGCATTCAACAACCAGACGAGGACCCCCACATGAACCAGCTCAGCAAAATCGTCGCCGCCATCGTCATCGCCACCAGCGCAGGCTCGGCCTTCGCCGCGCCCAAGACCTATGCCGCCGACCCGGCCCACACCGTCGCGCGCTTCAGCTACAACCACCTCGGCTTCTCGACCCAGCTGTCGCGCTTCAACACGACCAAGGCCGAGGTGTCGCTCGACCAGCAGGCGAAGCAGGCGTCGGTGAACGTGACGATCGACATGAAGTCGGTCGATACCGGCGTCGCCGCGTTCGACGAGCACATCCAGGCCGCCGAATTCCTCGACACCGCGAAATTCCCGACCGCGACTTTCAAGTCGACCCGCGTCGTGTTCGAGGGCGACAAGCCGGCGAAGATCGAGGGCAACCTGACGATCAAGGGCGTCACCAAGCCGGTCACGCTGACCGTGACCTCCTTCCAGGCCGCCCAGCATCCGATGCTCAAGAAGGACGCCATCGGCGCCAACGCCTACACCGTGATCAAGCGCTCGGACTTCGGCGCGGCCAAGTACGTGCCGGCCGTGAGCGACGAGGTGCGCATCGACGTCGCTATCGAG
Source organism: Massilia sp. SYSU DXS3249 (assembly GCF_053668055.1). Taxonomy (NCBI): domain Bacteria; kingdom Pseudomonadati; phylum Pseudomonadota; class Betaproteobacteria; order Burkholderiales; family Oxalobacteraceae; genus Massilia; species Massilia sp. SYSU DXS3249. The sequence goes on from NZ_JBSIPX010000001.1 coordinate 23,917, forward strand.
GCGATCGCGCAGTAAGAAAGTACAAGGCGGCAGCCGAGGCGCTGCCGCCCCCGAACAAGGAGCTATCATGAACCAGTCCAGGCAGCCCGTGTATTTCCTCTCCCATGGCGGCGGGCCATGGCCCTGGGTAGACGGAATGCGCCAGGCCTTCGCCAACACCGCGCGCGAGTTCGCCGCCTTGCCCGGCCGCCTGCCCGCGAGGCCAAAGGCCATCCTGGCCATCTCCGGGCACTGGGAAGCGCCGGGCTTCATGGTATCGACCGCGGCGCGGCCGCCTATGGAATACGATTACTTCGGCTTCCCCGAGCATACCTACCAGGTGCAGTACCCGGCGCCAGGCGATCCGGTACTGGCAGCGCGGGTGAAGGTGCTGCTGGAGGCCGCCGGCATGGCTGCGGGCGAAGATGCGCAACGCGGCTTCGACCACGGCGTCTTCGTGCCGCTGGCCCTGATGTATCCGGAGGCCGACATCCCGGTCGTCATGCTGTCGCTCAAATCCAGCTACGACCCGGCCGAGCATATCCGCGTCGGCCAGGCGCTGGCGCCCCTGCGCGACGAAGGCGTGCTGATCATCGGCAGCGGGCTCACCTACCACAACATGCGCGGCTTCAACCGCGACGAGTCGACCTCGCCGGCGACCCAGTTCGAGCGCTACCTGGACGGCGTCATCCGCCAGCAGGACCCGGCCACGCGCAACGCCATGCTGGTGGACTGGGAAGCGGCGCCCGCCGCACGCCTGGCGCATCCGCGCGAAGACCACCTGCTGCCGCTGATGGTGGTGGCCGGGGCGGCCGGAGACGACGTCGGGCAGGCCCTGTTCGTCGACCATGTGTTCAAGGTGCCGATGGCGTCCTATGAATTCGGCGGTCCCGCAGTTCGCTAGCCTTTATAGCGGATCGCATCGATGACCAGCCCCAGCGCCCGCGAAGAGTGGCGCCGGCTCGGGTAGTAGGCATGCAGGCCCGGGAAGGCCGGGCACCAGTCTTCCATCACGCTCACCAGGCGCCCGGCCGCGATGTGCGGGTCGACCAGGCTGTCCGGGAGGAAGCCGATCCCGGTGCCGACCAGCGCCGCGCCGAGGATGTGGTAGGCATTCGTGAACACGGCCTGGCCGCGCACGCGCGCCTCGAAGGGCTGTCCCTCGTGCACCAGTTCCCAGGCGTACAGGCCGCCGCTGCCGGCCAGGCGCAGGGAGATGCAGTTGTGCTTCATGAGGTCCTGCAGCGATGCGGGCCTTGGGCGCCGCTCGAAGTACTGCGGGGCGGCGACGATGCGCATGGCGACGTCGGGCGTCAGGCGCACCGCGATCATGTCCTTTTCCACCTGGTCGCCGTGGCGCACGCCGATGTCGTAGCGTTCGGCGGCGATATCGACCAGGCGGTAGTCGGAACTGATCTCGACGTGCAGGTCGGGATACTGCGGCAGCAGGGGCGCGATGCGCGGCCACAGCACGGTGTCGATCACGTGGTCGATCGCCGTGATGCGGATCGTGCCCGCCGGCTTGCCGCCGAGGTCGCTGACGGCCGCGATTTCCGCTTCGATTTCCTCCAGGCGCGGCGCCACGTTCTGCAGCAGGCGTTCGCCGGCCTCGGTCGGAGAGACGCTGCGCGTGGTGCGCGTCAGCAGGCGCACGCCGAGGCGGCTTTCCAGCGAGCGGATGATGTGGCTGAGCGCCGATTGCGTCATGCCGAGCCTGGCGGCGGCGCGCGTGAAGCTGCGCTCGCGCGCGACGGCAAGGAAGACGAGGATGTCGTTGAGGTTCTCGCGGGCCATGCGGGTCCTGGGTAATGGGATTTCATGAATCCTACCGCAGAATCGCCGAGCTCATCCATGAATTGGGTTCATAAGCCCATGCAATCCACACAGGCTTTTCCGACGCGGCGACCGGCTACAATGACGGCCACGCGATGCCGGCAGGACCGCGCGCTGGAACCGAGGTTTTCCTCTAGGGCTATAGCGTCGAGAAAATGCCAACGGGCAACTTCTAGGTTAGGATAAGGGGTTGTGCCGCCCGGCCTCACGCTCCATCAAACAGTTGCAAGAAAGTCGAACCACCCATGACCCGCGTCCTGATCGCTACGATCTCCCTCCTGCTCATCGCCCTTGCCGGATGCTCGGTGCTGGCCTCGGCCAAGCAACCGGCTCACGACTCGCCCCAGTGGCGCGACGGCAAATTCACCAACCCGGTCCGGATGCGCGAGCATTCGGTCGGCGCGATGGCGAAGATCTGGTGGGCCTTCATGTTCGACAAGCCGGCCGGCACGACCCCGGCAGGCACGGTGCCGGTGCAGGCGATCAGCCGCGAAGCCCTGCTGGCGGCGCCCGACAACACCATGTTTCGCCTCGGCCACTCCTCGATCCTGATGAAGCTGGCGGGCGACTTCTACCTGTTCGATCCGGTGTTCTCGGAGCGCGCCTCGCCGGTGCAGTGGGCCGGACCGCGCCGCTTCCATGCGCCGCCGATCGGCATCGAGGCGCTGCCGCCGATCAAGGCGGTGATCCTCTCGCACGACCACTACGACCACCTCGATTACGCCACCATCCTGGCGCTGGCCGGCAAGACGAGCCACTTCCTGGCGCCGCTGGGCGTGGGCGAGCGCCTGCTCGACTGGGGCGTCGATGCGGCCAAGGTGCGCCAGCTCGACTGGTGGCAGGAAACCGAGCTCGGCGCCCTGCGCTTCGCACTGACGCCGGCCCAGCACTTCTCGGGCCGCGGCCTGGGCGACCGCAACTCGACCCTGTGGGCGTCGTGGGTGATCGTGCAGGATGGCCTGCGCCTGTTCTACAGCGGCGACTCGGGCTATTTCGCCGGCTTCAGGGCCATCGGCGACAAGTACGGGCCTTTCGACGTCGCCCTGGTCGAGACCGGCGCCTACGACAAGCAGTGGCCCGACGTCCACATGCAGCCGGAAGAGACCCTGCAAGCCTTCCGCGACTTGCGGGGCAACTGGCTGCTGCCGATCCACAACGGCACTTTCGACCTGGCGCGCCACCGCTGGCAGGACCCGTTCGAGCGCATCAGCGCGCTGGCGAAGGAGGGCGGGGTGGCGATCACGACGCCGGCCATCGGCGAACCCTTGAATCTGAAGCAGCCGCATGCCGGCCGTGCCTGGTGGCGCGAGGTGAAGGAATAATCAGTAGCGGGAAGTATGAATGGGATGGGGCATTCATGAGCGGAATTCATAAGGTCATCCAATCCCGGGTGCGCCCGAGCCTTGTCATTGCCGCTATCATGCAGATTCCATAGGCGTAGAACGCCAGCCCCAACGGCCGGACCGATCCGGCCGTTGTCATTTCAAACACGCGATTTTCAGCAAGCGAAAGGATTTTCCATGACCGTCAAAGCCTACGGCGCCCATGCCGGCGACCAGCCTCTCGAATCGATGGACATCACCCGCCGCGCACCGGGCCCGCACGACGTCCAGATCGACATCGCCTTCTGCGGCGTCTGCCACTCCGACCTGCACCAGGTGCGCGGCGAGTGGGCCGGCACCCAGTATCCCTGCGTCCCGGGCCACGAGATCGTCGGCCGCGTCTCCAGCGTCGGCGCCCACGTCAAGAACCACCGCGTCGGCGACCTGGTCGGCGTCGGCTGCATTGTCGACAGCTGCAAGGATTGTCCCGACTGCGGCGAGGGCCTCGAGAACTACTGCGACCGCATGACCGGCACCTACAACAGCCCGACCCCGGATGCGCCCGGCCACACCCTGGGCGGCTATTCCGAGCAGATCGTCGTGCACGAGCGCTATGTGCTGCGCGTGAACCACCCCGAAGAGCAGCTGGCCGCCGTGGCGCCGCTGCTGTGCGCCGGCATCACCACGTACTCTCCGCTGCGCCACTGGGGCGCGGGGCCGGGCAAGCGGGTCGGCATCGTCGGTATCGGCGGCCTCGGCCACATGGGCATCAAGCTGGCCCGCGCCATGGGCGCGCACGTGGTCGCCTTCACCACCTCGGAATCGAAGCGCCAGGATGCCGAGGCGCTGGGCGCCCACGAAGTCGTGGTCTCGAAGGATCCCGATGCCATGGCGGCCCACCGCAAGAGCCTGGACCTGATCGTTAACACGGTCGCCGCGCCGCACAACCTGGACGCCTTTACTTCGCTCCTCAAGCGCGACGGCACCATGGTGCTGGTCGGCGCCCCGGCCACGCCGCACCCGTCGCCGGAAGTCTTCAACCTGATCGGCAAGCGGCGCGCCATCGCCGGCTCGATGATCGGCGGCATTCCGGAAACCCAGGAGATGCTCGACTTCTGCGCCGAGCACGGCATCGTGGCCGACATCGAGATGATCCGCGCCGAAGAGATCAACGCCGCCTATGAGCGCATGCTCCAGGGCGATGTGAAGTACCGCTTCGTGATCGACAACAAGACCCTCGCCGCCTGATTCCGCAGCACACGCCGCCGGCAGCGTGCCGGCGGCGCATCAACGATTGACATCCCAATGAAACTCGAAATACCTCCCGCTCCGCCCCAGGCGCCAGAGCAGGGCGCAGCATGGGGCGCGGTGTTTGCGCTCTCGCTCGGCGCTTTTGTGCTGGTCGCCTCCGAATTCATGCCAGTCAGCCTGCTCACGCCGATCGCCCTCGATCTCGCCGTCAGCGAAGGGCAGGCCGGGCAATCGATCGGCGTCTCCGGCGCCTTTGCGCTGCTCACCAGCTTGCTCATTCCCGTGCTGGCCGGCCGGCTCGACCGCAAGGTGCTGCTGCTCGGCCTGACGCTCCTGATGATCGCCTCCAGCACCCTTGCCGCCTTCGCCCCGAACTACTTCCTCTTCATGGTCGGGCGCGCACTGATCGGCGTGGCCATCGGCGGCTTCTGGTCGATGTCGGCCGCGATCGCGATGCGGCTGGTGCCCATCGACCAGGTGCCGCGCGCGCTGGCCATCGTCAACGGCGGCAACGCGCTCGCCACCGTCGTCGCGGCGCCGCTGGGCAGCTTCCTGGGCGGGATCGTCGGCTGGCGCGGCGCCTTCTTCTGCATGGTGCCCATCGCCGCCCTTGCCCTGGCCTGGAAGCTGCTCAGCCTCCCGGCCATTCCGGCCGAGGGCCGAGAGGGCTCCGCCAACGTGTTCCGGCTGCTCAAGCGACCGCTGGTGGCCTACGGCATGGCCGCAACCAGCTTCTTCTTCATGGGGCAGTTCGCGCTGTTCACCTATCTGCGGCCCTTCCTCGAGCGCGTGACCGGGGTCGGCGTGTGGACGTTGTCGCTGCTGCTGCTCGTGAACGGCGTAGCCGGCTTCATCGGCACCATCTTCATCGGGCGCTACCTGAAGGGCGGCCTGTACCGCACCCTGGTCGCGATCCCGGCGCTGATGGCGCTGCTCGCCGTCGCCTTCATGGCCTTCGGCGGCTCGTTGACGACGACCGCCATCCTGCTCGGCATCTGGGGCCTGGTCGGCACCGCGGCGCCGGTCGGCTGGTGGACCTGGCTGGCGAACACCCTGCCGCGCGACGCCGAAGCCGGCGGCGGGCTGATGGTGGCCGTCGTCCAGCTGGCGATCATGATCGGCGCCACCGTGGGCGGCATGCTGTTCGACGCGGGAGGGCACCAGGCTACCTTCAGCCTGAGCGCCGTGCTGCTGGTCGTGGCCGCCGTGCTGGCGGGGCTGGCGGCGCGCAGCGAGCGTGCAGCAGCCTAGCGTTTGGTCGCGTGCAACCACACGGCCGCGATCCGCTCCACCTCCTCGTAGCCCTCGCAATCGAGCTGGCCGCCGAAGATGTCGGGGTCCAGCTCCTCGTAGCTCCAGCTGCTGCAGGCCGCGTCCAGTTTCGGGCGGATCGTGTCGAGGAACTCGTCGCGCCCGTCGACGATCGCAATGCCGGTGTAGAGCAGCAGGGTGCCGCCGGGATTGAGGCGCTCGAGCGCCGCCTCGACGATGGCCAGCGACAGCCCGGCCCCGCGCATGTCGCCGCCATGGCGGTAGCGCAGCTGGTCCGGATCGAGGATGTAGGGCGGGTTGGACATCACCAGGTCGAAGCTGCCGTCCAGGTCCTTCAACAGGTCGCTGTGGCGCAGCTCGACCTTGTCCGTGCCGGCCAGCCGGGCGTTGACTCCGGCGATGGCCAGGGCGCGGTCGTTGATGTCGGCCGCGACGCAGGTGGCGTCGGGAAAGCGGGCCGCCACTTCGATCGCCCCGGCGCCGCTGCCGGCGCCGATGTCCACGGCGCGGGCTGGAGCGGCGATGCGCTCCATCGACCGTTTGGCGGCGGCGATGTAGCGGTAGGTGTCGGGGCCGAAGAAGACAGCGTCGTCGTCGCGGGTCGGGAAGGCCGAGTGAAAATACAGGCGCTCGCCGATGGTCGACGCGCGCACGCCGGCGCACCAGCCGCCGTTCTTTTCTTCCACCACGCCTGCGCGCCGCATCAGTTCGACGATGTCATCCGGGACGACGCCTTCACGGAAGGGCCGGCTCCAGCCGAACACGCCGCGCAGGTCGCTCGCCCAGGCATTGCCGTCGCGCCCGTTGACACGGCGATGGGTGGCGGGCGTGACGGTCGTGAATTGGTAGCCTGCGCGCTGCAGGGCCTGGCCCAGCGCGAGCAGGGCATCGGGATCGATAGTTGGGGTCATGCGGCGAGCATGCGGGAAGGCGCGCGCCGACTCTGTTCGCTGGCGTACACACTTCGCTCGAACTTATCCGCCTGACAAGGTTCTTATGTGAATGCCCGAACATACCGCGTCGTGGCGCGCGTCCATACTGGCCATACCGTCATCGGAACCCAGCCAAGGATCGCCATGAAACCATTACTTCCGGACCAGGAACACGTGCGCGTCGAACGCGAAGTCGAGCGCGAACGCCATGAACGCACCCACAACGACGAGGCCCGCGCCGGGCTGGCGGTGGACGACGAATTCCGCATGAAGGACGCGCGCGAAAGCACCAATTCGGGCAACCTGCGGAGGTCGCGATGAAGTGGGAAGGCGACCGCGAGAGCTCGAACGTCGAGGACCGCCGCGGCGGTGGCGGAGGAGGCTTCGGCATCGGCGGAAAATCGGTCGGCCTGGGGACGATTGCCATCGCGCTGGTGGCCTCGCTCTTCTTCGGCGTCGACCCGGGCACCGTGATCGGCATGATGGGCGGTGGCGGCCCGGCGCCCCAGGTGCAGCAGCGCACGCCCGATGCGGCCCCGGCCAACGATCCCGAAACGCGTTTCGTGCGCACCGTGCTGGCCTATACCGAAGACGCCTGGACGCCGCTGTTTGCCTCCCAGGGCGCAGCCTACCAGGCCCCCAAGCTGGTGCTCTTCGAAGGCCGGGTGCCGACCGCCTGCGGCACCGGCAGCAGCGCGAGCGGCCCCTTCTACTGTCCCGGCGACAGCAAGGTCTACATCGACCTGAGCTTCTTCCGCCTGATGCAGCAGCGCTTCAACGTCGGCGGCGAGTTCGCCCAGGCCTACGTGATCGCGCACGAGGTCGGCCACCACGTCCAGAACCTGATCGGCGTGTCGGACAAGGTGCAGCAGGCGCAGCGCTCGATGTCCGAGACCCAGGGCAACGCGCTCTCGGTGCGGCTCGAGCTGCAGGCAGACTGCTTCGCCGGCGTCTGGGCCTACCACACGCAAAAGAAGGAGGCCTTCCTCGAACAGGGCGACGTCGAGTCGGCGCTGGCGACTGCGACGGCGATCGGCGACGACGCCATCCAGAAGCGCTCGCAGGGCACGGTGGTGCCCGATTCCTTCACCCACGGCAGCTCGGCCCAGCGCGTGCGCTGGTTCAAGCGCGGCATGGAGACCGGGGACGTGCAGCAGTGCAATACCTTCGAGGCGCGCCAGCTGTAACCCCTACGGCATACGCGGCGAGCCGAGCCGCGATGCCGTTGGGAAGTTTCGCTTTCCTGCGGCGAACAGTCGCTAAAAATACCTGAAAATCAGTTAAAAAACCTGCGTTCGTTTCCGTGCGCCTATCGTAATTCATAGCGTTTTGACATAAGTTTGGAGCTCATGCGTCCGCATGGAATGGCGGACATGCAAAAACTTTCGAGGAGGAATTTATGCTGGCAATGAACTATCGGGGGCCTTACCGCGTTCGCGCCCAACACAAGTCCGATCCCGTGATCGAACATCCCGGCGACGCCATCATCCGCGTCACGCGCTCGTGCATCTGCGGGTCCGACCTGCACCTGTACCACGGCATGGTGCCCGATACCCGCGTCGGCCATACCTTCGGCCACGAATTCATCGGCATCGTCGAGGACGTCGGGGCGATGGTGACGACGCTGGAAGTCGGCGACCGCGTGCTGGTGCCGTTCAACATCTTCTGCGGCTCCTGCTTCTTCTGCCAGAAAGAACTCTACGGTAATTGCCACAACGTGAACGCGGCGGCCACCGCCGTCGGCGCCATCTACGGCTACTCGCACACGGCCGGCGGCTACGACGGCGGCCAGGCCGAGTATGTGCGCATCCCGATGGCCGACGTCGCCCCGATCAAGATCCCGCACGACATCCACGACGACGACGCCGTGCTGCTGACCGATGCGCTCCCGACCGGCTACCAGGCCGCCGAGATGGGCGACATCAAGGAAGGCGACACCGTGGTCGTGTTCGGCGCCGGCCCGGTCGGCATCTTCGCCGCCAAGTCGGCCTGGCTGTTCGGCGCCGGGCGCGTGATCGTGGTCGACGAAGTCGAATACCGCCTCGAGTTCGTGAAGAACTACGCCCAGTGCGAAGTGGTCAACTTCAAGGACGTGAAGGACATGGCGATCCACATCAAGAAGATGACCGACGGCCTGGGCGCCGACGTCTGCATCGACGCCGTCGGCTGCGACGCGGCCGGCAGCACCCTGCAGACCATCACCGGCCGCCTGATGAAGGCCCAGTCCGGCTCGGCCATCGTGCTGCACTGGTGCATCAACTCGGTGCGCAAGGGCGGCAACGTGTCGATCGTCGGCGTCTACGGCCCGACCTTCAACGCGGTGCCGATCGGGAATGCGATGAACAAGGGCATCACGATGCGCATGAACCAGGCCAGCGTGAAGCGCCACCTGCCGCGCCTGATCGAGCACATCCGCGCCGGGCACATCGATCCGAAGCAGATCATTACGCACCGCATCCCGCTGGAAGAGGTGGCGGACGCGTACCACATCTTCTCGAGCAAGCTCGACAACTGCATCAAGCCGATCCTGATCCCGCCACGCGCCCACGAAGTGCGCGCCGTCGCGGCCAGTGTGTCGACCGCCACCACGCCCGGCACCACGCCCAGCACCACGCCATAAGGAGGACACATGGAAAGCCAAACCGCCATGACCAAGAACGACGAGCAAGACCAGCCGAGCCCGGGCCAGGCAGGCCTGGAGCGCCTGGGACACGACCATACCCATGACCACGAGCATGGCTACCGCCACCCGGTGCAGCCCGAGGCGAAGCAGACCCGCCGCACGCGCGAGCAGCTGACGCACATCAAGGGCTGGGGCGCCGACCTCGACCACAAGAACCGTCCGGCCGTGCCGATGGAACGCACCCCGCCGCGCTACACCCCGGCCAACATGGCGACCCCGCCGGCGCAGGAGCAGCACGTCGAAGTGCTGGTGTCGAACGAGCGTCCCGGCATCACCCAGCTGCACGGCACTGTCCAGCCGCCGTCCGGCCTGTCGGGCATGCTGCGCCGCGCCGCCTTCAAGTACTCGGAAAACGACCTGCGCCACTGGCTGATCCTGCTCGGCGCCGACCGCATCAACGTCGTCGAAGGCGTGGTCGAGGACCTGGCGCACGGCCACGTGCCGAACATCCTCGGGGAAATGGGCATCAAGTCCGAGTGGCAGCACAACAAGGCCGGGCTGGCGAAGAAGGTCGCCATTGCCGGTGTGCTGGCCGGGGCTGCGTATTACTTGATGAAGCGGCGCGACGATGATCGTTATGACGATGATCGTTACGACGACCGCTACGACAGGTATTAAGGCGCAATATCCACAAATAAGCTTACGCATCACTGTCGCCCCGCCGCCGCGTTTCCACGCGGCGCGCGGGGCTTCTTGCGTTTGAGCAATTACTGTTTTTGAGGCTCGTCCAATATTCGATGAGGTCCGCCGCACCTTTGCGGTTAGGAAACTTCGCTGCGACTATCGAATGGAGACGAGATGAACCTTCGCACACGCCTGCTGGCCGTCCTGGTCGCCAGCTCCTGCGCCAGCTTTGCCGCTGCCGCACCCATGATGAGCGCCCCGAAAGCGCCTTCGCCACAAACCAATGCGGCGCTGGTGTCGAAGCTGGCGCAGGCGCGCGCCGCGCGCGGACTCGACAACAACCACGGCTTCACGGTGGCCCTCCAGCATCCGGGCGTGCAGGGCACCCAGGTCGTGCGCGCGGCCCACACTTATAAAGGCCTGCGCGTGTTCGGTTCGGAGTCGGTGGTGGTGCTCGACGCGTCCGGCGCCATCGTTTCCGAAGCTGCCTCGGACCGGCGCCTGCACCTCGGGCGCGGCCCGTCGAACCGGCTCGGCGCCGCCACGGCCGACTTCGACGTGAAACCCGCGATGCCGCCCAAAGCGGCGGTCGACGCCGCCGTGGCCGCGACCGGGGCGGGCGCCGCCCACATCACGCCGCCCACCTCCGAGCTGCTGATCTATCCGGTGATGAAGACCGAGCGCCTGCCCGGCGCCGCCGACAAGCTCGATGCCGAGCTGAACGCGCTCGACGTGCAGGAAGTCGTCGACCATTACGAGCTGGCCTACCTGGTGCGCACGCGCATGCAGCGCGGGGACAAGCCGCTCTATTACGACACCATCGTCAGCGCGAAGAACGGCCGCGTGATCGACCGCTGGAACGCCCTGCAGACCGTGATCGGCGTCGGCAAAAGCCAGTACAACGGCGAGGTGCCGATCAGCACCACGCAGTCCGGTTCCAGCTTCCAGATGCTCGACCCCGAGCGCGGCACCGGCGGCACCCACGGCGCGATGGCGATCACCAACGCCAACGGCACCAGCAGCGCCGGCAAGATGTACACCCACACCAGCAATACCTGGGGCGACGGCAAGCAGTACATCCGCGGCGGCAGCACGACGGACGCCAACGGCCAGACCGCGGCCGTGAACGCCATGTGGGGCCTGATGAATACCTACGACGCCCTGAAGAACGTGCTCGGCTGGCAGTCGCTCGACGGCCACAACACGGCCACCTACATCGCCGTCCACGTCAACACGGCCTACGACAACGCCTATTACAGCGACACCTGCCGCTGCATGTTCATCGGCGACGGCTCCAGCTTCACCAGCCTCGGCTCGATCGACGTGATCGGCCACGAGATGGGCCACGGCGTGACGGCGGCCACCTCGAACCTGATCTATTCCGGGGAATCGGGCGGGCTCAACGAATCGAGCTCTGACATCGGCGGCGAGGTCGTCGAGGCCTATGCGCGGGCCGGCGGCAAGGGCGAAGTCATTCCCGCCAGCGGCAACGACTGGATGCTCGGCACCGAGATCAGCCCGCGAGGCGAGCCGCTGCGCTGGATGTACCGCCCCAGCAAGGACGGCAGCAGCCCGGACGCCTGGAGCACCTCGCTCAAGCGCCTCGACGTCCACTACAGCAGCGGCCCGAACAACCGCATGTTCTACTTCCTGGCCCAGGGCTCGAAGAGCGACCAGGCCGGGGATCACTACAGCAAGTACCTCGTCAAGTCGCCCCAGGCCATGACCGGCATCGGCATCGACAAGGCCTTCCGCATCTGGTTCAAGGCGAACACGACCAAGTTCACCTCGAGCACCAATTACGCCGAGGCGCGCGCGAAGATGATCGAGGCGGCGCAGGAATTGTACGGCGCCGCCAGCCGCGAGGCGATTGCGGTGACGCGGGCCTATGCGGCGATCAATGTGGGGGCGGATGTGGATGAGGTAGGTACGGAGCTCCCGCGCGCCGAGCCCGTGGCAGAAGCAACCGCGGCGCTGTAGTACGTAGGGTGGACGGGTCTCCCGTCCACGCGTTCAACGGACGCTGGCGTCACCACAATATGTAATCTCCACACCAATCGTGTCCATCGTTGGCATCGTCGCGATTGTGCTACCTGCGGTTGAACGCGTGCACGGGAAAACCCGTCCACCCTACGAAACTCTGATCAATCCCCCAGCAACGGATACGGATTCACCGGCGTCCCTTTCCACCACTGCTTCTCCGGCGTCAGCGCCACCACCGCGAAATGCAGGTGCGGCGCGTTCGGATCGGCGTTGCCGCTCACACCCACGTAGCCGAGCACGTCGCCGCGCTTGAGCTGCATGCCTTCCTTGATGCCGTCGGCGTAGCGGTCGAGGTGGGCGTAATAGTAGGCGTGCTTCTCCGCCGGGTCGAACTGGTAGAGGGTGATGCCGCCGGCCTTGCTGTCGAACAGCTTGACGACCTTGCCGTCGCCGGCGGCGCGCACCGGCGTGCCTTTCGGGGCCATGATGTCGAGCGCTTCGTGGTGGCGTTCCTGGCCGCGCGGCTGGTCGAAGGTGTCGGTCAGCGCGCTGTAGGCGACGCCCTCGACCGGCACCAGCAGCTTGGCCGGCATGCTGCCGCCGGCCGTCAGTTCCGGCGCGGTGGGCGTGGCGCTGGTGGCGCCCGAGGCTGGGCGGATCGGCAGCTCGGCGTCGTTCAGGTCGGTCGGGATGGCGTTGGCGGATGCCGGGCTTGCCGCCCCGGCGGGAGGCGCGGCCGCCGGCGCACCGGCGGCCGCTTCCGTCACGATCGGGTCCGGCGCGTTAGCGACCTCGCGCAGGTAGATGAACAACGCGGTGGCGCCGACCACAGCGCCGAGCAGGAACGAAACCAGCCATTTCATCGAAGCCTCCCTGGGGTGAACAAACGGTTTACTGCTGCAGCACCACCTGCGTGCCCGCCGCGACCACGCCCGCCACTGCGGCGGCGCTCCAGTTGGTCAGGCGGATGCAGCCGTGCGATTCGGTCTTGCCGATCGTTTTGGGGATCGGCGTGCCGTGGATGCCGTAGTGCTCCTTGGACAGGTCGATCCAGACCACGCCCACCGGATTGTTCGGGCCCGGGGCGACCTTGGCCTTCTTGTCGCCCGGCTCGGCATCCCAGAACAGTTTCGGGTTGTAGTGGTAGGTCGGGTTCGGGTGCACGCCATTGATCTTCCAGTTACCGATCGGCAGCGGATCGTTCGAGCTGCCGGTCGAAGCAGGATATTGCGCGATCAGGCGGTCGGACGCATCGAACAGCATCAAGACCTTGCGGCTGTCGCTGACCACGACCTTGCTTGCCGCCGGCAGCGGCGCGCCGCCGTGCACGCTCGGTACGACGATCTGTTCGCCGGCGCGGCTGAAGTCCTTGCCCGGGTTCAGGCGCTGGAGCAGGGTGGGGCTGGCGTGGAATTTCTCGCCCAGACCCTCGAGCGAATTGGCATAGCCCAGCTTTTCCAGCTTGGCCTTTTCCATCATGTCTTCGGGTACGTCATGGAAGGGACCGGCGACATCTTCCTCGGCGATCGTGTAGTTCACCAGGGTGGCGGTGGTGTCCTGGTTGAGGGCGTTGAAGGTGGCCTCGTCGAGCTTGCCGGTGGGCTCGAGGTTGCGCGACTTCTGGAAGGCGGACAGGGCCTGGCGCATGTTGGAGCCGTAAGCGCCGTCAATTTCGCCGGGCGAGAAGTGCATGCGGTCGAGCAGGACCTGGGCGCGCAGGATGCGCTCGAATTGGGCGCGCTTGGCGGCGGCAGGGTCGACTACGCCGGCCTGGCCGGGCAGGGTTTGTCCAGGCTGGACTTGCGCGGGAGCCGGGGCCGCTTGCTGGGCACTGGCCGGGATGGACATGGCGCCTGCGAAGGCGGCGAGGACAACCGGGGCGACAAATTTCTTCATAGGGCACCTGCAATGCTGACTTAAGGAAACTCCAGCGTAGGCTTGGCGCACTCATCGGTCTGTGCGGGAACGAACCCAGTCACCGGCCACCCCGCCGGCGTTACAATCAGTAACCATGAGCGATCCTGCAACGACTTCTCAAGACAGCTTCACGATCACCCTCGAACCCCTCGGCTGCAGCGTCCCGGCGCATGGCGCGACGGTGCTGGCGAGCATCGAGGCAGCCGGTTTCACGCTGCCCAATTCCTGCCGCAACGGCACCTGCCGCACCTGCCTGTGCCGCCTGCAGGGCGGCAGCGTACGCTACCTCGTCGAGTGGCCGGGCCTGTCAATCGAAGAGAAGCGCGAACACTACCTGTTGCCCTGCGTCGCGGTGCCGATCAGCGACGTGATCGTCAACGCGCCGCTGGCGCGGCGGTCTTGGGAGTAGGCTGCGCGGTCGCCGCCAGCGCGCGCTCGATCGCGGCCGCCACCAGCGGCCAGGAAGCCGAACTGGCCGCCACCTCGTCGTAGTGGCTGGCGCCGGGCAGGATCACCACCTCCGCGCTGTCGCCGGCGGCGCGCGCACGCTTCGCGTAGTCGTGCGCCACGCGCGGCGGCGAGATCGTGTCCAGCTCGCCCGTCACGAGGACCGTGTGGCTGCCGTTGGGCAGTAGCTCGGCCGCGTTCGTGTCCACGTAGACGTCCGGCCGCTCGCGGCTCGGCTGCCCGGCCAGCTCGGGCGTGTCGCGCCCGCAGCTCGCCTTGATGAGTTCGCGTTCGCGGCGCAGGTCGGCCAGGCCGCCCAGGCTGACCACCGCGCGCACCGGCAGCATCTTGCCGCGGTACAGGGGACTGCTGGCCGGAATGCGGCTGCGGCCCGCGATCCACTGCACCAGCTGGCCGCCGGCCGAATGCCCGACTGCCACCACCCGGTCGAGGTCGAGCTTCGCGCTGCCGGCCTGGACCGAGAGGGCGTCCAGCGCCGCATGCATGTCCTCGTACATCCCCGGATAGCCGCCGCCCGGCTCGTCCACGCGCCGGTATTCGACGTTCCAGACCGCGATGCCGCGTGCGCGCAGGGCGCCCGCCATGTTGCGCAGCTGGGTGATGCCGCCGAATTTTGCCGTCCAGCAGCCGCCATGCACCAGCACCGCCACCGAGAAGGGGCCGGGACCCTCGGGGATGAACAGCTCGGCGTATTGCGAGGGCGCCGGGCCGTAGGCGATGCGGGCGGCGGGGGCGGGGCCGGTCAGGGCCATGTAGTCGGCAAGGATCATGGGTGCGGAAGTGGCGAGGGTGGGAACGATGGCCGACAGGAGCGCGGCCAGCAGGAGCGGACGGATTTTCATGGGGGTGCCAATGACTGGAAAACTTGAACTATACGCAAGTTTACCCGATGCGCACGATTGAAAACCTTTCCCGTTCTTCCATGCTAGTCTGCGCAAAACGTCAATGTTTTCATCTACCACGGGAGAGCACCATGAACGAATCGAAAGCGAACGATACCCAGAGCAAGCAGTCCGACCGCATGTCGGAAGAGGACATGGCGAAGAAGCGCGCCGGCAAGGAAGACAAGAGCAGCCACGACGCCAAGTCGCGCGTGCGTGCCGGCACCGGCGAAGGCGCCGGCGGCGGCGCCAAGCAGAAGCAGAATCACTAAGCAGCGGAGCTTCTCCGGATGCCCCAGGCGGGACACTTGCCTCCGGCATCCGTGTTCTCTTGTCCAGGGCGGGCGGTCCTCCCGGCCGCGCGCCTTGCGGTTCACTTATTGGAGATAAATCGATGATGGATACGATCGATCCGCGTCACGGCGAACACCCGGGCGCGCTGCATGCCCACTCGACGCCGGACCCGGACCCTTCGCCGAACCCGCCCACGATTCCGGTGCCGGACGACGTTCCCGATCCGGCGCATGCGCCCGTCGAGGAGCCCTTGATCCCCGAGCCGCCCATCCGGGCCGAGTAAGGAGACGCCGGCCTGCCGGCTGTCCAAGCGATGCCGCGCCGCGGTGTCGCCTGCCTTGATTCTCTTACCTTTCCGCTATAAAAAACTGCCGCACGCGGCGGCAGTTCTTCCCTCCTTACTGTTTCGATTGCCCGCCGTCTTCCTGCTTGCTGTGCTCGCGCGCGCTGCCTGGCTGGAGCGGCGGGATCTCGCGGATCATCTCTTCGGTTTCCTTCTGGGCCGGCGTCTTTTCGCCGCTGCCGATGTCGCCTTCGTCCAGGTAGGCGCCGCCGGATGCGGCTGGGTCGGTTGGGTGTTTCGTTCGGGTCATGGTGCACTCCAAGGCTTGGTCAATGTTGGAACAATCCTAACAGCCGTCACCTGCCACCGGCGCGCAGTACGATGGTGTTGCGTCGTTGCCTAAAAACACAGAAAGTTACAATTATGTTCGGTACCGAACGTTCCTATTTTGTGATTTTTTTTATAATATATTTTCATGAGCTGATCGATTGAATCACGGAGACACAGATGGGCAATTCGCTGCACAACAAGATTTACCTGGGCCGGAGCACCGGCTTTGCTTCGCGCCGCTTCCAGGGCGTGCTGGCCATCGGCGGCATCGTCGTCGCAGGCCTGCTGTGGGTCGTCCTGCATTCGTCTCGCTAAAACGGGGCGGGGCGCCGGAACGGCGCCTGACGAAGCATCGGTTGCCGCCCGGCGCCGTGGCGGTTACCATGACGGCCGCAAACGACACCTAAGGCGGCAATGAAGAACGAAAAACTGACGACAGACGAATACAACGCGCTCGAGTTCATCCGGCGCGGTGCGCGCACCGACCGGGTCAATGCCTGCGTCGGACGCAATGCCAAGCGCCTGTCGGGCCTGAAGATGATTTCCTATGCCCGCGACGGGCGGGTCGACCTGACCGAGAAGGGCCAGCAGGTGCTGTTCCTGCGCGCCTGCGTCGAGGCGCTCACGGCCCTCGAGGCGGACCCGGCGGCATCCATTCCGGGCGACGTCGCCCAGTTCCTGATCCGCAAGTCGCACATCGCGCAGCGCGAAGACGGCAGCTTCGAAGTCACGCCGCGGGGACTGGAGTCGCTTGCCGACATCCGGGCGCAGGAACCGCGCAAGTAAGTTCAGGACGGCAGCGCTGGTTGCCGGCGCTGCTTGTTGTCAACGTAAACGACAACGCCGACGCGTGGGCGTCGGCGGTACGGTATTCACCAGGCCCGCCTGGCCGGGCCGGCTGGCTGCTCAATAGCGCCGGCGGCGCTGCGGATAGACCAGGGTGCGCACGGCGATTTCGGCCGGCACATTCATCGCCGCAAGAAACTCCGCTGCGCGCTGCAGGCCCAGCGTCGGTACCGAGGCCACTGCCTGATTGACCAGGTCGCGGGTGCGCAGGTCAGTCCTGGTGACGCGTGCCTGTGCCGCCTGTGCGGAACGTACTTCTACTTCTTCCATCGTCGGTTCCTGAAATTGCAATAGAGACACGACTATTGTAGAGCAACGATGTGAAAATTACCACAGCTCAATTCCTATCATGAATTACAGGGGGCTCAGGCGTTCGCGGCTTCCGCTTCGGCTTCCGCGTCCACCGTCGGCGCCGCCGTCTCCTCGAGCGCCAGGCCGCGGCCTTCGCGCAGCAGTTGCTCGAACTGGGCGCTGGCGAGCGGCCGGCTGAAGTAATAGCCCTGCATCTCGTCGCAGCCGTGGCGGCGCAGGTAATCGAGCTGCTCGGCCGTCTCCACACCCTCGGCGATCACGGCCAGTTTCAGGTTGTGCGCCAGGGCGATGATCGAGGTGACGATGGCTTCGTCGTTGGCGTCGCGCGTGATGTCGGCCACAAACGAACGGTCGATCTTCAGCACGTCGATCGGGAAGCGCGACAGGTAGGACAGGCTGGAATAGCCGGTGCCGAAGTCGTCGATCGACAGGTTCACGCCCAGCGCCTTCATCCGGTGCAGCAGGTCGACGGCCGGCGTGATGTCGCTCATGAACAGGCTCTCGGTGAGCTCGATCTCGAGGTATTTCGGCTCCATGCCGGTGTCCTTCAGCACCGCCTCCAGGCCTTCGATCAGGTCGGGCGCGCCGAACTGGCGGGCCGACAGGTTGACCGCGACGCGCAGCTTGTCGAAGCCGGCGTCCTGCCAGGCCTTGTTCTGGGCGCAGGCCGTGCGCATGACCCAGGCGCCGATCGGCACGATCAGGCCGGTTTCCTCGGCGATGCTGATGAAGCGGCTCGGCGGTACCATGCCCAGTTCCGGATGCTGCCAGCGCAGCAGCGCTTCCATGCCGACGATCTTGCCGCTCTTGAGGTCCAGCTGCGGCTGGTAGTGCAGCACGAATTCGTCGCGTTCGAGGGCGTTGCGCAGCGCGCCTTCGATGCGCACCCGCTCCAGCGATTCCTCGTTCATGGCCGGGGTATAGAACTGGAAGTTGTTGCGGCCCAGTTTTTTCGCACGGTACATGGCAATGTCGGCGTGCTCGATCAGGGCGTCGGCGTCGGTCGCCTCGCTCGGGTAGACGGCGACCCCGATGCTGCAGGTGACGAAGAATTCCTTGGTGCCGAGCATGACCGGCTGGGCCACCGCCGCCATCACGCGCTCGACGATGGCCGGCGCCAGCTGCTGCTCGCCGTGTTCCGACACGATCACGACAAACTCGTCGCCCGACAGGCGCGCCACCGTGTCGAGGTCGCGCAGGGCCGAGCGCAGGCGCGCCGCCACCGTCATCAGCAGCACGTCGCCGGCCTTGTGGCCCATGCTGTCGTTGACGAACTTGAAGCGGTCGAGGTCGATCAGCATCACCCACACCGGATTGCCGCTGCGGTTGGCGTAGGCCACCGCCTGGCCGAGGCGGTCCTGCAGCAGCGAGCGGTTCGGCAGGCCGGTCAGCACGTCGTGCTGGGCCACGTGGTGCACGCGCTGCTCGGTCAGCTTGCGCTCGGTGATGTCGCTGCCGGTGCCGCGGTAGCCGGTGAACTTGCCGTGGCCGTCGAACACGGGCTGGCCGTTGACGCAGAACCAGCGGGTCTCGCCATGGTCGTCGACCACCTGGTATTCGAAATCGTTGAAGGGCTGGAAGCTCTTGACGCAGGCGATGTGGGCGCGCCCGCTGTCGCTGTCGCCCAGCGAGGGGACGTAGTCCCAGCGCGTCTTGCCGAGCAGGTGCTCGACCAGGATGCCGGCCTTTTCGGAAAAGCCGCCGGTGATCATCGTGAAGCGCAGCTGCGCATCCTGCTCCCAGTACCAGTCCGAGGACATCGACACCAGCTGGCGGAAACGCTGTTCGCTCTGCTGCAGGGCTTTTTCCGTGCGTTCGCGCGCGACCATGTCGTCGACCAGGCGCCGGTTGGTGCGCTTCAGGTCGGCCGTACGGGCGCGCACCAGCTGCTGCACGCGGCGCGTGCGCTCGCCCGAGTTCTGCACCCAGGCCGCCGTCAACAGGCTCAGCAGGATGCCGCCGGCCAGCGTCGCCAGCGAGGCCAGGTGGTCGGCCGCGAACGGGCGCGGGGTGGCGGCCACCTCGACCAGCCAGGGGCGGCCGGCGACATCGAGCGTGCGGATGGTGCGGCCGACGTGTTCGGGGGCGATCCAGCGCGACAGCTCGTCCGGTTGCGGCATGGTGCCGCCGCTGCCGGTGCTGAACACCAGGTCGGCCGCTACCGGCTGGGCGCCCGCATACACGGACATCACCACGCGGTCGTCGGCGAGCAGGCCGGCGCCGCCCAGCGCGCGCTGCACCAGTTCGCGTGCGCGCACCACCACGGCGGTGTCGCCGACCAGGGCGCCGGCGCGGTCGTGGACCGGCAGCAGCACCTGGAAACTCGGCTGGGGATGCGGGTCCTGCACCAGCGGGAACAGGGGCGTGGCCGCGGCCCGGCCTTCAGCCTGCGCCCGCGCCAGCGCGTCGTTGATCGGCGCGCGCGTGCCCGAATCGAAGCCGAAGGCCGCTTCGTTGCCCGCCATCGGTTCCAGGTAATGCACGATGTTGTAGACCGGCCGGCGCTCGGCCGCGACCTGGACGCCGTCGCGCTCCTCGCGGATCACGGTGCCGGGCAGCACGGCCTGCAGCTCGGACTCGACCGCAGCGCGTTCGCTGTCGGCCACCAGCCGGTGGTAGTTGAAGGCCTTGATGAAGGGATGGCGCTGCAGCAGCGGCGCCGTGAAATCGTGGAACTGCTCGCGCGTGACCGGCGTGCCCAGGGCGAACAGGCGGTTCGTCACCGTGATCACCTCGACCGCATCGTGCAGGCCTTCGCGCACCGCCGCCACCCGCTGGTCGGCGCGCTGGGCGAACGACAGGGCGAGGTTGTCGTATTCCAGGTGGCTCACCCCCAGGAACAGCGCGATGGACGCGGCAAGGCCGGCCCCGAAGGTGAGGGCAGCCGCGCGGGTCGGAGAAAACGGGAGGCGACGCAACATGTTCCGTCCTGGAATTATTTGCCTACGGGCATTAAACGAAGAAGTTTGTCACATCTTCGGTTGTTTCCGCAAACAATTCATGCGGCATAAGCGAGGATGAGTGCGACTGTCGCCGCGATCAGACAGGGCGGCATGTCAGCCACATAACGAGCGCGCGCGCCAGCAGCCGGTTCAGGAAGGCGAAGCGCAGGCCGCGGCGGCGCCGGACGCGCTCGAGCATGCGGACGGCGCTGGAGGAGGCCGCCGCCCCGGGCGCTGTTTTTAACGCAAACAGCAGGTGGTTGTTGCCGGCGATGCCGTGGAAGTCGCAGACCCGGCCGCCGAAGGCCGCCTCGACGCGTCCCACCAGCGCGCCGTGGGCCGGGTCGTAGGCGAGGATGTTGGCCACCAGCACGCCGTCCTCGCGCAGCGCGCGCCGGCAGGCGGCGTAGAAGGACGCGCTGCCGAGCGCCTCGGGCATGCCGGCGGCATCGAAACCGTCGAGCAGGATGACGTCGAAAGAAGCTGGCGCCGCAGCGAGATAGGCGGCGGCGTCGGTGTGGACGATGCGCAGCCGGGCGTCGTCGGCCGGCACGCAGAACTGCTCGCGCAGGGCGATCACCTCGGCGCTGATCTCGAGCACCGTGATGCGCGTGCGCGGGAAGTGGCGATGGCAGAATTTGACCAGCGAGCCGCCTCCCAGGCCCACCATCAGGATGTGGCGCGGGCTTGGCGCGAAGAGGGCGAAGCACATCATGGCACGCGCATAGTCGAGCACCAGTGCGTCGGGGTGCGAGAGCAGCATCTCGCTCTGGATGTCGCCGTCCTGGAATTCGAGGGTGCGCCGGTTGCCGCGCGTGCGGACCAGCGGCGCGGTGCGGGATTCCGTGGAGGCGGTTGGGGGTGGCATGACGCCAGTATAGCGATGAGCGGGAAACCGCAGAGCGTCGGGCAAAACGGATGAGCGCGGCGTGTGCCCCGACTCAGGCCGTGCCGGCCAGTGCGGCGATGCGATGGCGCATCTTCATTGCACGCTGCTACCGGTGACGGCATTCTCTGGGCGCTGCCAGCGCCTGGGCTCACCGCGCTTCCAAGAATGGACATCGTCGCCTAGCCCGATATCGATAAGAAACAGGTAAGGTGGTTCCCGCGTCCAGCAGCCTTCGGTGCATTTCAGTCGAAAAATCATGCTGTACATCGTCGGAACACGCAAATCGTTCCACGCCATGTATCCCGGCTCGAACATACGGTCGTAGAGCCGCTTCTTTCCTTCCGGCGTCAGGTCGAACCAGGTACTGTCATTGTCCGCCCAGGGTTCCCAGCCGCCCGCCTTGAACTGGTTCTGCAGATTTTCCAGGATGGCAACGGCCTCGTCGAAGGGCATCGGCTCCAGCATCGGCGAGGTGGCAAGCGTGATCGCTTGGTTTTCCGAGAAGCCAAGCGCGGCAAATTTAGTCGGCGGCAGGGTGAAGCCGTGCTTCGGATCTGTGAACCGGATGATCACGGCCGGTTCCGTGACCCAGATTGCGCCGAACTTGTGGTATCCCGGATCCTCGGCAGGCCGGTTCGAGCGTTGCAGCGCCGGGTAGCTGGACTCCTTGATAACCTGCTCGAAGGTCTGGCCGAGGCGGAAGGCCAGGACCGTCGGCTCGGGTGTGCGCGAATGCCACCAGGCGGCGACGGTGGCGAGACCAGCCAGAATGGCCACGACTCGATACCGGCGCTTCACGCCACACCTCCACCGGCGGCAATCGCGCGCATCGACGCCTCGACATAGGGGCGCTCCGGACCGTGCACGAGGTCGTGGAACTGTCTGGCGGCTGCCAGCACGAATTGCATGCGCTGCTCCACCACCCATAATTGTGCATTCTTGTTCCGAGAGAACCACGACGTGAAACCCGTCTTCGCCCTACACTCGGCCGACAGCGTCAGTTTGATTTCCTCGTAATCACCGGTCGGAAATCCGGTCGCCCAGGCATACTGGTTCATGGCAAGCAACTTCTGCAGAACGGGATCGCTGTACATGATTTTTTGGAGGATATTGACTTGTTCATGCTTGGCAAGGCTTGCAACGCTCGATGCCAGATCTTCCGAATCGATATGCCCGAATCCTTCCCTAATTTCGGCAAATGGCGTTCCAAACCGCAGCGTGTTCCTGTTGACCGCCCAATACACCGGGTATTTGTCGTTTTGCCGTTTGTCCAGATAGGTGCTGAACTCCTTCCACCCCCGCTCCATGAAAAATCTATGCAGCGGATAAATATCCAAAAACAAATGCGCATTCCCGAAGCCGAGCTTCCGGTACATGTACTGCGCCGCTGCCTCGGTGCTCGATTGCACGGCGGTAGACGCTCCCGCGCCCGGGAACGCGGCGAAGGCCCGGCCCACCTGCTCGCGCACGCGGCGGTTCTTCTCGCTGACCTCGGCCGAATGCAGCAGGCCGCAGCCGACCTGCTTCGATGCGAACGCGGCCAGCCCTGCCCACTGGAAGCGGTTGTCGGCCAGCCATAACTTGGCGTAGGCGGCATTGATGCGGTGGTTGCGTTCGCGGTCATTGCCCTCGAAGCTGCCGTTAATCTTGAGGACGTCCTCTGCCTCCTTCTGGAAGCTACCCCACAGGTGTTCGGGCGTCAGGATGTGGACGGCAATCGCCTTCTGCAGGGTGGCGGCCGGGCCGACGCAATGGTGGAGCTTGCATTCCTGGATCGGCTTGATGTTCCTGTGGACCGGGATGCCGTGGTACTTGTGTCTGGCGAACCAGGGGGACGGCTCTCCGGGTAAATATCTGGCCTGCATCACGGATTTCCTGTCAGTCGCGAGCCGCTCGGGCAAAGTCTCCAATCTAGTCGGGGATGAGATCGCCAGCTTGAGGGCGCGCAGAAGTGGCCATGACGCCCCGACCCAGCCTCCGCGTCTTGTTCACAAGCATCAGATTCTGCTAAGCTGGCCGCAGCCGCCACACGGAGTATCCATGTTCCCCGATCAACCATCGATCACCGCCAGCAAGCGCCGAAACGCGCCTGTCCACCTCGACCACGCACGCCGGGCGCCGCAATGACCTCCATGGATCCGACCACGATGGTATTGGTGCTCGCGCTGGGCAACCTGGTGCTGTGCAGCGCGCTGTTCTTTTCCGAGGCCGGCGGACAGCGCAGCCCCGCGGCGGCCACCTGGAGCGTGTCGAAACAGCTCCAGGCCGCGGCCTGGATCCTGCTTCTCCTGGGCAGCGCGCGCGTGGTACCCGAGCCGCTGGCGATCCCCGGCGGCTGGGCGCTCCTGATCGGCGGCGTCGCGCTCGAAGCGGGGGCGCTCTGGGAGGCGGACGGGCGCATGCGCTGGCGCCGCGCGATGGTGCCGCTGGCGCTCGCCGCCGTGCTGGCCTTCCTCGTGTCGTACTGGATCGATGAGGAAGGCCTGCGCACGCTGGCCGCGGCCCTGCTGCTCGGCGCCTTCTACCTGCTGGGCGCGGCGGCACTGGCGCGCGGCTGGCGCGAGGCCAGCATGCTGCAGCGCGCGCTGGCGATCACGATTGCCTTGCTGGCGCTGGTGGTGGCCGCGCGCGGCATCCTGGTGCTGGTCATGCCCGGCGGCTGGCGCTGGCTCTCGCACGACATGCTGCGCCAGTTCTCGACCGCCGCCTTCTACCTCCTGATGCTGGTGAGCGGCTTCGGCTGGCTACTGCTGGGGCGCGAACGCCTGCAGCGCGACATGGCGCGCCTGGAAGTCGTCGACATGGTGACCGACACGGCGAACCGGCGCGGCTTCTTCCAGGCCCTGGCGCCGTGGATGGCGCTGGCGCGCCGCCCTGGTTCGCCGACCGCGCTCGTCGTGCTCGACCTCGACAGCTTCACCCGCGTGAACGAGGGCTACGGCCACCCGGCCGGCGACGTGGTGCTGCGCCACGTGGCCGACCTGTGCCGGCGCCAGCTGCGCGACAGCGACCTGCTGGGGCGCCTGGTCGGCGGCGAATTCGCACTGCTGCTGCCACGTACCGGCGGCGAGGAGGCGATGCTGGTGGCCGAGCGCATGCGCGCGGCCATCGAGAGCACGCCGGTGAAGACCGAGCGCGCCCTGATCTCGATGACGGCCAGCTTCGGCGTGACCACGATCCGTCCGGAAGACAGCAACCTGACCCTGTTCCAGCGCGCCGGCGCCGCGATGCGCATGGCCAAGGACGGCGGCCGGAATACGGTGCGCCTGGCGCCGCGCCCGGTCGCGCCGGAGACCGCGCCGGATACAGAATAAGCGCGGGATCGGGCCGGGCGGCTTCGGGTCGCCGGCGGTCATCGGCGCGTCACAAAGCCCGGCCATACTCGGGGTTCCCCGTACCCAGGACGAACCATGGCCGAGCCCACCCCAGCAGCACCCGTCTACGCCGCCGTCGAACTCGGGTCCGACAGCTTTCGCCTGCACGTCGCCAGCGTCGAGCATGAGGCGGTGCACATCCTCGCCACCCTGAACGAGCCGATCCGCCTGGGCGCGGCCATCGGCGCCAACGGCTGCCTGGGACCGGAATCGATGCGGCGCGCGCTGGCCTGCCTGCGCGACTTCCGGGCCAGCCTGGCGCCCTGGGAGCCGCGCGCGGTGCGCGTGGTCGCCACCGCCGCGCTGCGCCAGGCCTGCAACACGCCGGCCTTCCTGGCCGCCGCCGGCGCAGCGCTCGGCCATCCGGTCGAAGTGATCAGCGGCGAGGAAGAGGGGCGCCTGGTCTACCTGGGCGTGGCCGGCGCCCTGGGCGCCGCCGGCGCTGCCGGTGCCGCCGGTGCCATCGGAGAGCGCCGCCTGGTGCTCGACGTCGGCAGCGGCTCGACCGAAGTCGCGCTCGGGCGCGGCATGCAGGTCGAGCTGGTGCAATCCTTCGGGGTCGGCGCTCTGCGCCAGGGCCTGGCCTTCTTCGGCGACGGCATCTCGCCGGCCGCCTTTGCCGCCGCGCTGGCATCCTCGCGCAGCCGGGTGGCCGACGCTGGTGCGCTCGTCAGTGCATTTGCAGGAGTGCAGGGCTGGCCGCGCGCCTACGGCGCTTCGGGCTCGCTGCGCGCGCTGGCCGAGCTGGCCAGCGTGCCCGTGCTCGACCTGGCCGGCCTGCAGGCGCTGCGCCACGCACTGGTCGACCAGGGCGGCCTGGCCCTGGCCGCACGCGCCTGGCCGCAGCCGGGACGCGCCGTGCAGTTGGCCGGCGGCCTGGCGCTGCTGCTGGCGCTGGTGGAAGAACTCGGTATCCGCGAGCTGGTGACGGTCCAGGCCGGGCTGCGCGCCGGCGTGATCCGCGACCTGCACCGCCGCGCGCGCGAGGGCGGGCAAGAGGCCGGGCAAACGTACGCGCCCTATCCGGAATGCGCGTGATCGACTATATTGTTTATCTTGTTAAGCAGTGGAATACCCAATGACCAGAAAATCGGTTCCCGCAGCGGGCCGGGGCGCGACCCCGCCGGCGCGGGCGAAAGCCGCGACCCCTGCGGTTGCAGCAACTCCGGCGGCGCCGCGCGCCCGCCGTACGGCCCCGTCCGACAGCGAGGCGTCCGGCGCTAGCGCCGCCCGCGCCGCCGTGAAAACCGCAGCGAAAACGCCGGCGAAAACGTCGGCCAGGGCGCCGGCGCAAGCCCCGGCCAAGGCCAGGGCGACAGTGAAAACCGCAGTCAAGGCGGCCGCCAAGCCAGTCGCCAAGCCGGCCGCGAAGGCAGCCGCAAAGCCTGCCGCGAAAGCGGTGGCCAAACCTGCAGCCAAGCGTGCGGCGAACGCGGACAAGGCCCCGGCAAAGACCGTGTCGAAAACCGCCGCGAAGGCGGAGGCCAGGGCGCCGCGTGCAAGCGCCGCCAAGCCTGCCGCGGCAGTGAAGAATGCCGCCATAGCCATCGTCAAGGCGGCGAAGGCTGGCCCGGCCGGCCGCGCCGCGCCGACAGCCGGCGAGGGGCCGCGTCCGGCGCTGGTGCGCGACAGCTTCACCATGCCGGAGTCGGAATACGCGGTGCTGGCGGCGGTGAAGCAGGCCTGCCTGAAGGCGGGCGTCGAGGTCAAGAAGAGCGAATTGCTGCGCATCGGCGTGGCCCTGGTCGGCCGGCTCGACATGGCCACCCTGCGCCAGGTGCTCGACAGCCTGCCGCAACTGAAGACGGGGCGTCCGCCGGCCAGCTGAGGCGCCGGTTCCCGCCGCTGCCGGCACGGGGCAGGGGGCGGGCTAGTGCAGCGATGCCGTGGTGAGCTCCTTCAGTTCGCGGATAGGGATGTTCGATTTCTCGTGCATGCGCAGCAGGATCGTTGCGCCGACGTTGAGCTTGCGGTGGCGGATCTTGCTGATGATCGGCGGCTGCACCTCGAGCACCCGGCACAGCTCGGCGTCATTCTTGAGGTGCATCTTTTCGATCAAGGTGTCGAGCAGCTTGTTGGGGACGAAGCTCGAGGGCTCGAGCGCGCGCGCGCGATGCATCGCGGCCAGCATTTCCTGTTTTTTTTGGCGTACGTTCATGTACTCCTCCAAAATACTTTGGTTGAGGGGACAGGACCGTTCTGGAGACGCCCGGAGATTTTGATAGCTTATGCGTTCGGGTCGTTGTGATATTACTACGTCATCGTTGCGCACGACGCACTATTCGCATTAACTGAACTGTAACTGAACGTAACGTGCTCGTTTCCTCGCGGAATTTACGTTAACGCGTGGAACGGCTTCACCGGAATCCTGACTCCACGCGTTTGTACGCCCGCATAACGCAGAAAACACGCCACACCGAAGCTCAGGCCGGCTTGAGCCCATCCCGCGTCAGCAGCAGCACTTCATCGGCCATCTCGGCCGCTGCATGCGAGTGCGTGACCATGATCGCGCCGGCGCCGGTGGCGCGGATTTCGGTGCGCAGCAGGCGCAGGATGCCGCCTGCCGTTTCCGGGTCGAGGTTGCCGGTCGGCTCGTCGGCCAGCAGCAGGGCCGGCCGGTGCACCAGGGCGCGTGCGATCGCCACCCGCTGCAGTTCGCCGCCCGAGAGCTGGCGCGGGAAGTCGCCGCCGCGCCCGGCCAGGCCCACGGCCGCCAGCATCTCCCCGGCGCGCGCCGTATCGCTGCGGTTCAGCAGCAAGGGCAGCGCCACGTTCTGCTGCAGCGTCAGGTGCGGCAGCACGTGGAAGGCCTGGAAGATGAAGCCCATGCGCGTGCGGCGCAGGCTGGTGGCGGCATCGTCGTCGAGCGCCGACATGGGCTGGCCGTCGACCAGGATCTCGCCGCCGTCGGCGCCGTCCAGCCCCGCGATCAGGTTCAGCAGCGTCGACTTGCCCACGCCCGATTCGCCCATGATGGCGACAAAACGTCCCGAGGCGAAGCGGTGCGACAGGTTCGAAAGCACGGCGCGTCCGCCATAGGTCTTGGTCAGGCCGGAGAGTTCGAGCATGGGATGGTCGTGCTTATCGAGTGAGGGCGCGCCGCAGCGCGAAACTGGCCGCATCGACCAGGGCGACCAGCAGCAGCATCGCCAGCACCACGGTGGCGGCGCTCTGCATCTGGAACAGGGACAGGTGGTATTTCAGCATCTGCCCGAGGCCGCCGGCGCCAACCACGCCCAGCACGGCGGCGGCGCGGATGTTGTTCTCCCAGCGGTACAGGGTATAGGACAGCATTTGCGGCAGGGTCTGCGGCAGGGTGGCATAGAAGAAGGCGCTGAGCGCCGGCGCGCCGTTGTTGCGCAGCGCCGCCTCCGGGCCCGGCTCGGCGTTTTCCAGGGCGTCCGCGAACAGCCGGCCCAGCACGCCCGCCGTGTGCGCGGCCAGGGCCAGGGTGCCGGCGAAGGGGCCGAGGCCGGCCGCCACCAGCAGCAGCGCGGCCCAGACCAGCTCCGGGATCGAGCGCAGCGCATTGAGCACCAGGCGCACCGCCGCGCGCAAGGGGAGGCCCCAGCGACCCGAGGCCGGCAGCGCCAGCAGCATGCCGGCGGCCACCGCGAGCAGGGTGCCCAGCGCCGACATCGACAGCGTCTCGAGCGACGCTTGCAGGACCTTGCGCAGGAAGGCCGGCGCGGTCTCGGGCGGCGCGAAGCCGGACAGGAATTCCAGCGTCGTCCCGAGCGCCTCGGGCGCGAGGAAGGCTTTCCATTCCAGCTGCAGGGTGGCGAAACTGGCCGCGACCAGCGCCGCCAGGCCAAGCACGAGCAGGGGCGTCGTCCAGGATCGCGGCGGCGGAGGTGGCGGCAAGCCCGGGCGCGTCATCCCAGCCTCCGGCGCAGCAGTTTCGAGACCAGGTCGGCGCAGGCCACCAGCAGCACGAACACGATCAGCATGGTCGCCACTTCGCCGCCGGCCATCATGCGGGTTGATTCGTCCATCCGCTGCCCGAGCCCGCCGGCGCCGACGAAACCCATGATCGCCGAGCCGCGGATCGCGCACTCCCAGCGGTAGACCGTGTACGAGACCAGCTCGGCGGCGGCGTCCGGCAGGGCGCCGTAGAGCAGGGCGGCCAGGCGCGGGCTGCCGTTGGCCAGCAGGGCGTCGGTGGCGTGGGCGTCGCCGGACTCGAGGATCTCGGCATAGACTTTCGCCAGCATGCCCGAATAGGTGAGGGCGATCGCCAGCACCCCGGCCGTGGGGCCGAGGCCGACGACGCGCACGAACAGCAGCGCCCATACCAGTTCCGGCACGCTGCGCAGCAGCACCAGCACCCAGCGTACGATCTGGCGCAGGGCGGCGGCCGGGGCGCGCATGCGCCCGGTGCCGAGGCGCGAGATCGACAGGCGCTCGCTCACCAGCAGCGTGGCGGGGATGGCGCCCAGCAGGGCCAGGGCCAGGCCGGCGGTCGCGATCGCCACCGTGACCCAGGTGTCGCGCAGCACCATCAGCAGGAATTCGGAAGAGTGTTCGGGGCGCAGGAAGTCCGACAGGAAGCTGCCGGCCGCGGCCAGGCTTTGCAGGTCGAACAGCAGCCAGGGCTTGAACTCGCTGTAGACCAGCATCGGCCACAGCAGGGCGATGCCGGCCGCGCAGGCGAGCAGGCGCCGGCGCCAGGCCGGGTCCGGGTGCAGGGGCTGCATCGTCAATGGCATGAAAAGCGCATTTTAGAAGCAGGCGCCGACGGCGATGCGCTCGGGCGGTTCGTGCGGCCTGTGCGGCTGCGGCAGCGCGGTGTCGTTCTCGTACAGGGCTGCGATCATGGCGTCGGTGACGCGCTCGCGCGGCAGGTCGAACACGATGCGCCCATCCTTCAGCCCGACCAGCCGGTCGAAGTGGGCGCGCGCCATTTCTACCTGGTGCAGGCTGCACACCAGGGTAGCGCGGCGCGCGGCCGCCTCGGCCTGCAGCGTGGCCAGGGTCAGCCGGGCCAGCGTCGGGTCGAGCGCGGAAATCGGCTCGTCGACCAGGAAGGCCTCGCTAGAGGACAGCAGCAGGCGCGCCAGCGAGCAGCGCTGGCGCTCGCCGCCCGAGAGGCGGTCGACGCGCGCATACAGCTTGTCGCCCAGGCCGAAGCGCGCCAGGGCCGCGTGGGCGGCGTCCGGATCGACCGGGCGAAACAGCGAGGCGAGCGCCTTCCACAGACTCCAGTGCGGCAGGCGCGCGGCCAGCACGGCCGTCACCACGCGCTGGCGCGGCGGCAGGGGCGGGGTCTGGGGCGCGAGGAACAGGCGCGCGCGCAGGCGGTGGCGCGCCGCCTGGGCCAGCGCCCACGGATTCTGTCCGAACACGGTAAAGCTGCCGGCGGCGGGACGGTGCGCGCAGGCGAGGGTGGCGAGCAGGGTGGTCTTGCCGGCGCCGGAGGGGCCGATCAGCGCCAGCTGCTCGCCTTGCCCGATCGTCAAATCGAGCTCGTGCAACACCGCCACCCCGCGTTCGGCGGCGTGGTGGCGGACGGTCACCTTGTCGAACTTGAACGTCATTGGGCCTCGATATCGCTGCGGCTTACTTCAGCAGGCCGGCGCCGCGCGCCGCCGCTTCGATCGGCCGGTAGTGTTCGGCCGCCGTCGGGATGAATTTCGTCGCGCGCTGCAGTTCGAGGATTTCGCGGTCCTGGGGTTTGGAGGCGTCCAGGGCCAGGAAGGCGTCGCGGAGCTTCTTCTGCAGGGCCGGGTTCATGCTGCTGTGGACGGTCCAGTTGTAGTCGACGTAGCCGGGCGTGGTGTAGAACACGCGCACCTTCGGATCCACCTTGTTCGCTTCGACCAGCTTTTGCCAGACCGAGATGTTCAATGCGCCGGCATCGACCTTGCCGCCGGCCACTGCCGCGACGGTGGCGTCGTGGGCGCCCGAGAAGGCGATGCGCTTGAGGTCGGTGTCGGGATTGATGTTCGCGGCCATCAGGAAGGAGCGCGGCATCAGGTGGCCCGAGGTCGAGGATTCCGAGCCGAAGGAGAGCGTCTTGCCGCGCAGGTCCTGCAGCTTGTTGATGGCGGGCGAGGTGGTGACGAACACCGAACGGAAATTCGCGTCCTCGGCCCGCTGCACCAGCGGCACGACCTGGCCTTTGCTGCGCACGCTGGCTTGCACGAAAGTGAAGCCGCCGAACCAGACCATGTCGATCTTGTGGTTGATGAGTCCCTCGACCGAGGCCGCGTAGTCGGTCACCGGGGTGAACTCGACCTTCAGCCCGGTGGCCTTCGCCAGGTATTCGCCCAGCGGCTTGAACTTGCGCTGCAGCTCGGTCGGCGCTTCGTCGGGGATCGCGGACACGCGCAGCACGCCGGGCGTGTTCTGGGCGGACGCACCGGCGGCGGCGGTCAGGGCCAGGGCGGCGCAGGCGCCGAGCAGCAATTTTCTACGGGACATCGTGGACATGGCGGTCTTCTTTTTCATGACGGGGAATGGGACGCCAGCACGCTTGGGCTGCTGGCAAACGCGGGGAAATCGACTATTCCGCTATGATAGCAAAAACGGCAACTTCCCCGGTCCAGGGTGCATCTGCGCCCCGGCGGCACGAATGATAAACCTTATGCTGACGTCATGCACAACCGAAAGGCACTCTGCCGCACCAGGTGCCCGCGCCCAATCCCAGGCCCCGGCCCAGGTGCTCGCCCAACTGGCCGACGGCCTGGCCGCGGACCAGGCCGAGATTTCGCCGAAATTCCTCTATGACGGGCTCGGCTCGACGCTGTTCGAGGCCATCTGCGAGCTCCAGGAATATTATCCGACCCGCACGGAGGCCGCGCTCTTCGAGCGCTACGGGACCGAAATCGGGCGCGCCTGCGGCATCGGCACGACGATGATCGACCTCGGCGCCGGCAACTGCGCCAAGGCCGCTTCGCTGTTCCCGCGCCTGTGCCCGGCACACTATGTCGCGGTCGACATCTCGGCTGATTTCGTCAGCGACGCCCTGGTGCGCCTGCGCGCGCGTTTCCCGCACATCGCCATGGAAGCGCTGGGGCTCGATTTCTCGAACGGGCTGGTGCTGCCCGAGTCCGTCCCGGACAAGCGCCGCCTGTTCTTCTATCCCGGCTCGTCGCTGGGCAACTTCACGCCGCCCGAGGCGCGCGCCTTCCTGCGCCGCCTGCGCAAGAGCTGCGGGCCGGACGGCGCCCTGCTCATCGGGATCGACCTGGTCAAGGACAAGGCCGTGCTTGACGCCGCCTACGACGACGCGCTCGGCGTCAC
This sequence comes from Massilia sp. SYSU DXS3249, assembly GCF_053668055.1. NCBI lineage: Bacteria > Pseudomonadati > Pseudomonadota > Betaproteobacteria > Burkholderiales > Oxalobacteraceae > Massilia > Massilia sp. SYSU DXS3249. Next base: position 55,577 of record NZ_JBSIPX010000001.1, read on the forward strand.
CGCCGCCTTCAACCTGAACGTGCTGCGCCACGTCAACCGCCTGCTCGGCGCCGACTTCGACGTGCGCAGCTGGCGCCACGTCGCCTTCTACAACGAGGCCATGGGACGGGTCGAGATGCACCTGGAGGCGCGCAGCGCGCAAACCGTGCGCTGGCCGGGCGGCGTGCGCGACTTCGCCGCGGGCGAACGCATCCACACCGAAAACAGCTACAAGTACCGCCAGGCCGACGCCATTGCCCTGCTCGAGCAGGCCGGCTTCGAAGCGACCCGCGTCTGGCTCGATGCGCGCTGCCCGTTCGCCGTGATCCACGCGCAGGCGTCCAACTGACGGGGCAGGGCATGGAGGCGCAGGGACAAGTTTCCGCACACGGCCTGGACAGCCGCTTCGCGCTGGTGCGCCAGCGTTCGCTGCAGCTGGCCGCGCCGCTGTCGCCGGAAGACTGCTGCGCCCAGTCGATGCCGGACGCCAGCCCTGTCAAATGGCACCTGGCGCACACGACCTGGTTTTTCGAGACCTTCATCCTCGAAACCCACGAAGCCGGATTCGAACCGCACCATCCGCAGTTCCGGGTGTTGTTCAATTCCTATTACAACGGCGTCGGCGCCAAACACCCGCGCGCGCAGCGCGGGCTGCTGACCCGGCCGTCGCTGGCCGAAGTGCTGGCCTACCGGGCCGACGTCGACGCCCGCATGGTACGCCTGCTGCAAGAGCGCGCAGGGGAGCCGGAGCTCGCCGCGCTGGTCGAACTCGGCCTGCAGCACGAGCAGCAGCATCAGGAACTGATCCTCACCGACCTCAAGCACCTGCTGGCCCAGAATCCGCTTGCGCCCGCCTATGCCGAGGGGCCGCTCGAACCGGGCATGCCGCCGCCGGCGCTGGCCTTCCTGCCCTTCGAGGGCGGGCTGGCCGAGATCGGCCATGCCGGCGCCGGCTTTTGCTTCGACAACGAGCTGCCGCGCCACTGGACCTGGGTCGCCCCCTTTACGCTCGCCTCGCGTCTGGTGACGAACGGCGAATACCGCGCCTTCATCGAGGCCGGCGGCTACCGCGATCCCAGCCTGTGGCTGGCCGAGGGCTGGGACCGGGTCGCATCCGGCGAGCTGGCCGCGCCTCTCTACTGGCATCAAGGTGAACAGGGCGAGTGGCAGGAATTCACCCTGCACGGCCTGCAGCCGCTAGCCCCGCACCGTCCCGTCACCCACGTCTCGCTGTACGAGGCCGACGCCTACGCGCGCTGGTGCGGCGCCCGGCTGCCGACCGAGGCCGAATGGGAATTCGCCGCCCGCCACGCCAGCATCGAGGCGGGCCACCTGCACCCGGGCGGCGCCGTCGACGATGGCTTGTCCCAGCTGTTTGGCGCCTGCTGGCAATGGACGAGCAGCAGCTACGCGCCGTATCCCGGCTATGCCCCCGCGCCGGGCGCCATCGGCGAATACAACGGCAAGTTCATGGTCAACCAGTACGTGCTGCGCGGCGCCTCCTGCGCGACCCCGGCCGGCCACGCCCGCGCCAGTTACCGCAACTTCTTCCCGGCCGGCGCGCGCTGGCAGTTCTCCGGAATCAGGTTGGCACGATGAAGGCCGCGAGCCGGCTGGGACGCCTGGGCGTGCACCGCCTGCGCCTGCACCGCATGCGCAAGCGGCGCAAGCGCGTGCGGATCCTGAACCGGCGCGCCAACGCCTACATCCTGAAGCATCCGCTCGCCTTCACGCTCAGCGTGCTCAAGGGCTTCCGCGCCAACCAGGGCCTGCTGCTGGCCGGCGCCGTCGCCTATTACGCGCTGCTGTCGATCGTGCCCTTCCTGATGCTGGTCGTCGTCGGCGCCTCCCACTTTATCGACCAGGCCGAACTGCTCTTTACGCTGCGCCGCTACCTCGAACTGCTGATGCCCGGGCAGTCGGCCTCGATCGTGGCCGAGGTCGCGAACTTCCTCGACAACCGCGGGCTCATCACCTGGGTGCTGGGCGGGACCATGCTGTTCTTCAGCTCCTTCGCCTTCACCGTGCTGGAGAACGCGATGAGCGTGATCTTCGTGCACCGGGTCCTGGTGCGGCGCCGCCACTTCCTGGTCTCGGCCCTGCTGCCGTACTGCTACATGCTGGCGCTCGGCATTGGCGTGATGCTGGTCACGGTGGTGGCCGGCACCCTGCAGGTGCTGGGGACGGAAAGCGTGCACCTGCTCGGGTCCGACTGGTCGCTGGGCGGCGTCTCGGGCGCCTTGCTCTACCTGCTGGGCCTGGCCGGCGAGATCCTGGTGCTGACTTCGATCTACCTGGTGATGCCGGTCGGGCGCCTCTCGCTGTCGCATGCGCTGGTCGGCGGCATCACGGCGGCGCTGCTGTGGGAGGCGGCGCGCCACGTGCTGGTCTGGTATTTCTCGACCCTGTCGCAGGTGAACGTGGTGTACGGCTCGATGACGACGGCCATCGTCGTCATGTTCAGCCTCGAGATCGCCGCCACGCTGCTGCTGTTCGGCGCCCAGGTGATTGCCGAATACGAGCGGGTAGGAAAGGGGAAGCCGGAGCGGCATCCGCCGATGACCACCGCGCCGCCTGCAAGCGCCTGACGAAGCTGTCCAGCTTAACGCGTCTGTGCGATCCAGCGTTTGACGTCCGACTCGACGACGGCCAGCGGCCGGCTGCCGCCTCCCAGGATCACTGCATGGAATGCCGGCAGGCTGAATTTGGCTCCGAGAGCCTGTTGCGCCTCCTGCCGTAACTGGGCGATTTTCAGGCCGCCGATCTTGTACGCCAGGGCTTGGCCGGGCCACGCCATATAACGTTCGACCGCATTGGTCGCCACCGCCTGGGTGTAGCCGTTGGTCTCCATCAGATAGGCGATTGCCTGCTCGCGCGTCCAGCCCTTGGCATGCAGGCCTGTATCGACGACCAGGCGGGCTGCACGCAGCAGCTCGTCATTCAGATGGCCGAAATACTGGTCGGGCTTGTCGAACAAGCCCATTTCCTTGCCCAGCGTTTCCGCATACAGGGCCCAGCCTTCGGAGAAGGCCGACTGGAAGGCGAACTTGCGGAAGTCCGGCAGCGGCATTTCCTGCTGCAGGGCCAACTGGAAGTGATGGCCGGGGCTCCCCTCATGCAGCAACAGCGTGGTCATCTTGGTGCTCTGATACTGCGTCGGGTCGTTCACGACAGACCAGAAAATGCCTGGACGTTTCCCATCCAGACTTGGTGGAGAATAATGGTCCGATGCCGTCGCGCGGGTCAGTTCCGGTTCCAGGCGCTGTTCCAGCGGCGCTTTCGGGCGTAGCGTGAACAGGGCAGCAAGCTTCGGTTCGACTTCCAGGTTGAGCTTGCGGTAAAACGCCAGGATCTCGTCGGCAGTTTTGAAGGGACGGTATTTCTCCTGCGACCCTGCCCATTTGGCAAGGCCTGCCGGCGCCCCGGTATAGCCCATTTTTGGCCCCACCACCGCGAACTCCGCCTGGATGCGTGCGACCTCCCGCAGGCCGATCTCGTGGATGTCGTCGGGAGTGAGCGACGTCGTGGTCGATTCGGCTGCCTTGGCGTCGTACCAGGCACGACCGTTGGGAAGCGCGCTCCAGCCGGCGCTGGTGCGCGCGGCGGCCAAATATTCTTTTTCAAGGAAGTCAGCCAGGCGCCGTGCCGCAGGGTTGAGCCGCTTCTCGATCTCCTGGCGATATTGCGCAGTCAGCGTGCGTTTGTCGGCCTCGGAAAAACCCGCCGGCAGGTTGTCGATCGGCGCGTAGAAGAGGTTCGCCTCAGGCGTGGCGCTGGCGAGTTTGCGATACTGCGGAATTGCGGCGAGGACCAGGGCTTTCGGCAGCACGATCCCAGCCTGGATCCCGGCACGCATGTTGACGACGGCCTGGTCGAGCCAGGGCGTCAATTCCTTCACCCGTGCCAGGAAGTCCCTGTATTCCTTTGGCGTCGAAATGGGCTGGGAAGACTGCCCGTTCGCCAGGCTGGCGAGCAGCAAGGGCGTCGTGAACATCATCTGGTCAATCGGCAGCAAGTGATTGGGGAAGGCCCCGGCTGCGATTTCCCGTTTGAGTTCATAAGCAAGAATATCGTAGCTGGTCTGGTCTGAGGTGCCCAGCTTTGCCCGGTCCACACGCTCCAGCCGTTTTTGCAGGTTTCGGATCGTCGCGGCATGGCGGGCGCGCTGTACTGGACTGATCGCCAGGCCCAGCTTGTCGTTGTAGCGCGCATCGCCCGTGAAGGTGGTCATCAATGGGGTATTGGCGGCCACCGCGGCATAGTAGGCGTCTCCCAGTTGCGTCAATTTCGCCGCGTCGGCTGTGGTGGCGGTACTGGCGCGCGCAGGCTGCTGTGCAACTTCCGCGTGTGTCAGTGGGGCGTAGGCCAAAAGGCAGGCCGCACACATGGCGGTCACGGAATATCGCATCATGATCAATTTCTTTCGCAACAAAGATGGGTAGAACTTGATACTAAGACAATCACGCCGATAGCGTCAACGTGCCGTTTGCAGGTCCGTTCACCGTCATTCGCGGAAGCGCCGAGCCCAGACGGCGCGCAGGTCTTGCGTTACCGCAATTTCTCTAACGAAACGCAATGGCACAGTACGTTCTTGCGCCGGCACAACGCTGGGCTTTAACGTGAGAACGGGAGGTGTCATGGAGGGAGGCGTGTTCCTGGGATTGCCGCTGCGGGTGCTGGTGGCGTTCGTCGCACTGCTGTTCGGACTGGCGCTGGTGGCGCGCCAGCTGCACCACCTGTATAAACCTGCCGTCGTGCGCCGCAGCGCCGATGGGGCCGGGCGCCGCCAGCCCGGCAAGGACTGAGCGTCCCTACAGAACGACGCTGCAGTTGCGTCCCGCCGACTTCGCCGCATACAGCGCGCGGTCGGCGCGTTCAATGGCCTGGTCGATCGGTTCCCCTTCCTCGTACCTGGCAAACCCCGCCGAAAACCGTACCCGCACGTCCGGCAATGCCGGGCTTGCTGCCATGTCGCGCAGGGATTCGCGCAGGCGCGCCACCCCCAGCGTCGGCTCGCCCGGCGGCGTTTCCTGCAGCAGCACGAGGAATTCCTCGCCGCCCCAGCGGCCGATGATGTCGACCGTGCGCAAGATCACCCGCGCCTGGGCCGCGAAGGCGCGCAGGACGGCGTCGCCGGCGGCGTGGCCGTGGGTATCGTTGATGTTCTTGAAGTGGTCGAGGTCGATGATGCAGACGTAGAAGCGCGGGCCGCCACGCGCGTGGCGGGTGGCGTGTTCCTGCAGCAGCGTCATCATGCGGCGCCGGTTCGGCAGGCCGGTCAATTCATCGCGCGCCGCCATTTCCTTGATGTGGGCCAGGGCCTGCTCGAGCGCGATCTTCTGCGTCTTGAGGCGGGTGCGCATGTCCATCAGCTGGCCCGAGAGCTGGGAAATGGCCAGCATCACGATCGCCATCAGCGCGAAATTGAAGAGTTCGCGCTGGGGCTGGTAATACGCCGGCTGGTGCTGGGTGCACCAGTACATGACCGCGCCCATGACCACGACCGTGTACAGGCTGACCACACGCACCGCGGCCGCCCGCAGGCTGAACATGCCGAACACCATCACCAGCCCCAGCATGATGACGGTCGCGCCGTGCATGGGGCCGGTCATCGCATAGACGCACGCAATGAGCGTCTGCGCCATGATGGCTTGCGGCATGGCCAGGGTCGGGTCGGCGAAGCGCCGGTTGAGCCCGCTACGGATCAGCACGTAGAAGCCCGCGATGAACACGAAGAAGGAGCTGGAGAGCACCGCCACCTGGCGTACGTCGGCCACGCCGATGGCGGCCGCATAGATGAGCAGGATGACGACGGTGCTTGTCACCAGCGCGGCCAGGCCCAGCAGCCTAAGGGTCAGGCGCTGCAGGCTGTCGCTGCCGAGGAGGAGATTGGCCAGGCGGGTCCACAGGCCGGGCTGTGGACCGGGATCGGTAGCCGCAAGGGCGGCCTGTTGCATGTGCATTGTCTCTGAGAATGTTGTTATGGACCGGTCTGCGCCGGCAGTCCGTCATTATACAACCGACAATTCTCAAGAAGACAAGATGCTCATTTAAATGTTGCTTTAAAGATGCAAAAAACGGGCGGCGCAGGGCCGCCACGCTGCCATTCCTCAGGCCTGGACGACGACGCGCGGCGCACCCGCGGCCATGCGGCCGATCACCTGCGCGTCGCCGAAGCCTTCGCGGGCGAACAGGGCCAGCACCTCGTCGGCGACGGCCGCCTTGCACGACACCAGCAAACCGCCCGAGGTTTGCGGGTCGGTCAGCAGGGCCTGCTGGGCCGGCGTCACCGCCTCCGCCAGCACGACTTCGCCGCCATAGGCGGCCCAGTTGCGGCCCGATGCGCCGGTGATGTAGCCATCCTGCGCCAGTTGCAGCACGCCCGGGAGCAGGGGAATCGAGGTCATATCGAGTTCGGCCGTGACGCCGGCGCCGCGCGCCAGCTCGAGCAGGTGGCCGAGCAGGCCGAAGCCGGTGACGTCGGTCAGCGCGTGCACCCCGGCCATGTCGGCCAGCGCCTTGCCCGGCTTGTTGAGCTTGGTGGTGTTGGCGATCATGGCGGCGTAGCCGTCGGCGCCGAGCACGTCTTTCTTGAGCGCGGCCGAGAGCACGCCCACGCCCAGCGGCTTGCCCAGAATCAGCACGTCGCCGGCCTTGGCGTCGGCATTGCGCTTGACCTTGCTTGGGTGCACCAGGCCCATCACGACCAGGCCGTAGATCGGCTCGACCGAATCGATGGTGTGGCCGCCGGCGATCGGGATGCCGGCCTCGGCGCAGATCGACTCGCCGCCGCGGATGATCTCGCCGATCGTTTCCAGGGGCAGCTTGTTGATCGGCATGCCGACCAGGGCCAGGGCCATGATCGGGGTGCCGCCCATCGCGTAGACGTCGGAAATGGCGTTGGTGGCGGCGATGCGGCCGAAGTCGAACGGGTCGTCGACGATGGGCATGAAGAAGTCGGTGGTGGCGATCAGCGCCTGTTCGTCGTTGAGCTTGTAGACGGCGGCGTCGTCGGCGGTCTCGATGCCGACCATCAGCTGCGGCGGCACGGGAAAGCCGCTCGACTTCTTCAGGATTTCGGCCAGCACGCCGGGCGCGATCTTGCAGCCGCAGCCACCGCCGTGCGAGAAGGAAGTCAGTTTGATGGTCTGGTCAGGGGCATTCATGTTCGGTTCCACGTTCGTATCGGTTTCTCAAGACAGCAGATTATCCACCAAGTCGTTCAATGCCGCTTGCTCGGCCTTTGGCGCGAACAGCGGCGCGCGCGCCGCGCACTGGCGGCGCAGCAGGGCGTCGAAGTCCGCGTCGCCGGCGATGCGGTCGATCAGGCGCGCCAGCGCGGCCGCGTCACCGACGGGGAAGTAGCCGGCGTACTCCGCGCCCAGCATGCCGACGTTGCCCTCGATGTCCGAGGCCAGCACCGGCACGCCGCTGGTGACGGCCTCGATGATGACGTTGGCGCCGCCTTCCATGGTGGAAGCGATCGCCATTGCGCTGGATGCGGCCAGGCGCGCGCGCGTTTCGGCGTGGGGCAGGGGGCCGAGCCAGCGGTAGCGGGGCGTCGCCAGCATCGCCGCTTGCGCCGCCACTTCCAGCGCCGGGTCGAGCGCGCGCCCGATGTGCAGCAGGCGCACCCGGGGCGCCGTGACCAGCTCGGCGGCGCGCATGAAGGTCAGCGGATCCTTTTCGGCGCGCAGGTGGCCGACCATGCAGATATCGACATGATCGGCCTCGCGGGCGGCCGGCGCCAGGCTGGGGGCCGACTGGTAGATGATGCGGGCTTTCGCCCGCAGCGCGGGCGGCAGGCGCGCCAGCCCGGCTTCCTGCAGCAGGATCAGGGCGTCGGCACGTTCGAGGGACGCGCGCGCCTCGAGCGAGGTCTCGATGTCGCGGTAGAGGTCGGTTCCGGTCAGGACCAGGATGGACGGACGGCCGGGAAAAGCGTCGGTGAACGCGGCCAGCGACGCCGCCGAGCGGCGCGCATGCAGGGCGATCATCAGGTCGGGCGTGGGTGCGCTGGCGTCGGCCAGCCAGGCATGGCAAACCTCGACCGTGTACTTGTTTTCGAGGAACTGCGCCCAGCGGCTGGCAGTTTGCCAGTTGCCGTTGTTGTCCGCTGCGGCTGCGGGGCTGGCGATGACGATATGGGGGCGGTCCATCGGGGCGATAAGGGGGAATGGCTGGTGCGCGATTATAAGGTCATGGCAGCGGTCAGGGCGCGAGGCCAGCGTGCGGCTCCAGTGCAGGCGCCGGGTGCGCGGCGTGTGTTCCGGCAGCTCCGGCCATCCGAATCCGATCCCAGGCTGGGATGCCGGCTGACATCAACGTAGGAAGACGCCCATGTCGGAGAAGAGCACGGCTGCGGTTTAATGACAACTCGAATGGACGAATCGGTAGGGAGCAGGCGATGGGCATTTGGGATGACAGGATAGAAGTGGATGCGATGCTGGCGGCGCTGGCCGCCCTGGTGTCGCACCTGCTGGCCCTCGGCCTCGCTTTCCTGCACGCCTTCTTCAGGATCGACTGGCAGCGCTTCCTCGGCTCCCCCAGCATGGCGGCAGGCGCCCTGGCTGTACTTCCTGCCGCGTGGCTGGTGATCCGGGAAAACCTGTTGCTTGCAAGGCTGCAGGCCTAGGCGAAAAAAAACGGCTGCCGAGGCAGCCGTTTTCTCATCCGATCTCAGCGATCAGTTGTCGCCGAAGGTGCGGCGGGTGCCCTCGAAGGAGCGTGGGTGTGGATTGCTGCCGCGGTAGCCGCCGCCGCTGCCTTCGCGGCGTGGTGCACCGCTGCTCGGGCCGGTGCGGAAGCCTTCGCGCGGGGCCGCGTCGCGGTTGTAGCCGCCTTCGCGTGGAGCCGATGGCTTGCTGAAGCTGCGCTGGCCTGGCTTGGCGGCGCTGCGGCCGTCGCCCGGCTTCCAGCCGCCCGGACGGCTGTTGCTGCGGGTTGCCGGCGCCGAACGCTTCGGCTCGAAACCTTCCACCACGTCGACCGGGATGGTCTGCTTGGTGAAGCGCTCGATGCGCTTGACGTTCATGCCTTCGGCGTGGTTCACCAGCGACACGGCAACGCCGTTGCGGCCGGCGCGGCCGGTACGGCCGATACGGTGCACGTAGTCCTCGGGGAACTTCGGCAGGTCGTAGTTCACCACGTGGGTGATGGTCGGCACGTCGATGCCGCGGGCGGCGACGTCGGTCGCCACCAGCACGCGCACCTGGCCGCGGCGCATGCTGTCCAGGGTGCGGTTGCGCGCGCCCTGGTGCATGTCGCCGTGCAGCGCGGCGGCTGCGAAGCCGGCGATGTTCAGGCGGTCGGCGATGGTGTCGGCGTCACGCTTGGTGGCGGTGAAGACCACGGCCTGGTCCATCGACTCGTCGCGCAGCAGGTGGTCGAGCAGGCGGTTCTTGTGCGACAGGTCGTCGACGAAGTGCACGCGCTGCACGATGTTCTCGTGACGCTTGGTGCCGCTGGCGATCTGGATCGTCAGCGGATCCTTGGTGATGCGGCGTGCCATGTTGCCGACGACGCCGTCGAGCGTGGCCGAGAACAGCATCGTCTGGCGGGAATCCGGCGTGGCGGCGACGATCTTTTCGATGTCTTCGATGAAGCCCATGTCCAGCATGCGGTCGGCTTCGTCCAGCACCAGGATTTCGAGCTGGGAGAAGTCGATCTTGCCCGATTCCATGTGGTCGATCAGACGGCCCGGCGTCGCCACCAGGATTTCAGGGTTCTTCGACAGCAGTTGCATCTGCTTCGGGTAAGGCATGCCGCCCAGGATCGAGACGGCGCGGATGCGGCGCATGTAGCTGCCGTATTTTTCGGTCGCGGTGGTCACCTGCAGGGCCAGTTCGCGGGTCGGGGTCAGCACCAGCATTTTCGGCTTGGCTGCGGTGAAACGGACGCGCTCGCCACGGGCACGGGCCGACTGCGCTTCCTGCGCAGGGGTGCGTGCCGGGGCGGCCGGCTCGGCGCTGACCAGCTTGTGCAGGGCAGGCAGCATGAATGCCGCGGTCTTGCCCGAACCGGTTTGCGACGAGACCAGCAGGTCGCGGCCTTCGATGGCGGCCGGCACGGCTTGCGCCTGGACCGGGGTCGGCGTGGTGTAGCCGGCTTCGTTGACTGCCTTGACGATCGTGGCGTGGAGGCCTAGTGCTTCAAAACTCATTGTTTGCTTTTCTTTCGGTAGTGATCAGCGCTCGTCAGTATGAACGGGCGCGAAATAGCAACGCGAACCAACAGAACGAAATGACTCAGAAATGAAAGAAATTTCGGCACAAAAGCTTTGCGCCGGGACGGTGTCAAAGGTTCGACACGCAGGGCGGGAGGGCTTTATGGAGGGCTGCCCGAAATGGCAGGCCTGGGGTTGCGATGCTGCTTGTTGTACTGCTTGCTGCTGCGGCGACAAGAGGTCTTATGACGGGGTCTTATTGCAGCGCACAAACGACACTATACCCTAGTTTGGAAATGCTTGCACGAGCCCGTCTTTTTGATGCAGCGCAAAGGATGGTGCCGGAATAGAGAGGTCATCGATAAAAAACAAACGGCACCCGCCGGGGCAGGTGCCGTGTGTCGAAGCCGACCGGTCGGTCGAATTACCGGTGCTTGCGGCGGCTATTGGTGTTGCGCGAGACGCGCGACTTCGACGACGTCACTGCCTTCGACTTGAAGCGCTGGGTACGCGTGCCGCTGCGCTTTTTCTCGCCGCGGTCCGCTTCCAGGGCCATCACGGCGCTGTCGACGATGTTGTCGGCGATGTCCGAGTGCATCGAGGCCGAGGTCTTCGGCACCAGGATGGTGGAGCCGGCCTTCAGGCGGGTCTGGGCCGGGATGTTGTTGGCCTGGCGGATGACTTCCGGCGTGGTGCCGAACTTCGAGGCCAGCGAGGCGATGCTTTCCTTGGCGCCCGTGATCTTGTGGGTGGTCCAGGTCGACAGGGCCTGGCCCCAGGACGCCAGGTTCAGGTGGAACTTCTCGGCGTTTTTCTGCGGCAGCAGGATCTTGGTCTTTGGTCCGCCGGTGATCACCGGACGCTTGAACTGCGGGTTGAGCGCCTTGAATTCGTCGACCGACATTTCCGCCAGCTGGGCGGCGATGGCCAGGTCGATGTCGCTGGTCTTGTCGATCGTCGTGAAATAGGGCTGGTTGTCGATCACCGGCAGGGTGACGTTGTACTGGCTCGGGTTGCCGACGATGTTCTTCACCGCCTGCAGCTTCGGCACGTAGTTGCGGGTCTCGGCCGGCATCAGGTCGGCCAGGCTTTCGAAGTCGGTCGGCTTGCCCAGTTCCTGGTTTTTCTTGATCGCCTTCTGAACATTGCCTTCGCCCCAGTTATAGGCGGCCAGGGCGAGCTGCCAGTCGCCGAACATCGTGTACAGGCGCTGCAGGTAGGTCAGGGCGGCGTCGGTCGAGGCCAGCACGCCGCGGCGCTCGTCCTTGAACATGTTCTGCTTCAGGTTGTAGTCCTTGCCCGTGCCCGGCACGAACTGCCAGAGGCCGGCCGCGTCGGCGTGCGACAGGGCCTGCGGGTTGAAGGCGGACTCGATCACGGGCAGCAGCGCCAGTTCGGTCGGCATGCCGCGCTTTTCGAGTTCCTGCACCACGTGGTAGAGGTAGGGCGAGGCGCGGCCGGAGATGCGCGCCATGTAGTCGGGCTTGAGGCTGTAGGAGCGGGTATGGCGCTCGACCAGGCTGTTGTTGATGTCGGGAATCGCGTAGCCGCTGCGGATACGGCCCCAGACGTCGGTTTCCTTGTACTCGTCCACTTTCAGGGACACGGGGGCGGTCGCGGGACGCGTGACGGCGGCGCCTTGCAGCGCGCTGACCGGGGCGGTGTCGATGGCCTGGGCGAACGACGCCGAGAGCAGCAGCGCCAGTGCGGCAGCGATGGAGGTAGGGCGGGTCATGGTCATGTCGTACTTGGCCTTCCAGTGTTGCGTCCAGGAACTACGGGACTGACGATCAGGGGAGTGTAAGTAGCCACTGTTGAGACAGTCAAGCAATAATCCAGAACGGTTACAAATTTTCCTGTCTATCCTTTTTGCTAATACGTAATATTTTTAACAATTTCAGCAGGGGGTATGGCATGACGCAGACAGAATGTCATAGGAGCGAACTCGGCAGGAAATGTTATACCCAGTGGGAGTATCAAAAACATTTTACCAAACGTAGCTTCTCTTAAGAAACAAAACCTTCAGCGGATGGCGTTATCCATCAGATAACAAACCAGGCCGGTACGGCTATTCCTGCCCGGCTTTTAACTTACCTCCGGCGAATGGCTGACCTATGAGCACACGCAAACTGTGCGTACAATCCGGGTCGCGCCGAACGAAACCCATGGCGGCGTCTTTATATCGAAAGCAGCTCATGAACACCAATCTCAATGCCGACGACGACGCGATCGTCGCCGCCACCCGCCGCTGGCTGGAAAAGGCCGTCATCGGCCTGAACCTGTGCCCGTTCGCCAAGGCCGTCTACGTAAAAGAACAGGTGCGCTATGTCGTCTCTTCGGCGACCACGCCCGAAGCGCTGCTCGAGCAGCTGATGGACGAGCTGCAGCTGCTGTCCGACACCCCGGCCGAGAAGGTCGACACCACGCTGCTGATCCATCCCTTCGTGCTTGACGATTTCCTCGACTACAACGAGTTCCTCGACGTGGCCGACGCCGCGGTCGAGGACATGCACCTGGACGGCGAGCTGCAGGTGGCCAGCTTCCATCCGGAATACCAGTTCGCCGACACCGACAAGAACGACATCTCGAACTACACCAACCGCGCGCCTTACCCGATCCTGCAGCTGCTGCGCGAGGACAGCATCGAGCGCGCCGTCGACGCCTTCCCGGACGCCGAGGCGATCTTCGAGAAGAACATCGAAACCATGGAACAGCTCGGCCACGAAGGCTGGGACAAGCTCGATGTCGGACCAGCACGATAATCCGGGCGCCGCTGCGCCCAGCATTCCCGTACGGCCGGACACGCCCTGCGTCGCCGTCTGCTCGACCACCTTCGACGACGTCTGCCGCGGCTGCGGGCGTACCGTGGCCGAGGTGGCGCACTGGGTCTCGATGGACGCGGCGCAGAAGGAAGTCGTGTGGCAGCGCATCCTCGCCCAGGGCTACCCCCGCCGCAACACCTGAGCACGGTTGGAAGCGCCGCCGCCGGACTGGGTGGTGCTGTGCGATGATAGGGCTGTGACAGGCAGGCGCTCCAGGCTTGCTACCGGCGGTTGCCGCCCGGCCACAGCCCGAAATTGGTAACTCACAGCAATTTTTGCATGCATAATGCGTGGCAGGATCCTGTCACCCCAGGCCGGCAGCGCCGGCGCCAACCAATGCAGCCAGACTATGCCCCGGATTGACCTGCGCGGATTCACGTCGAGACTGACCCGGTTCCATGCCCGGTCGGTATACGGCGCGATGCTCGTCGTCATCGTCGGCGGGCTGGTGATCCCGGTGCTGGTGGCCGGCTACTTCCTGCTCGTGGTGCAGGAACGCGAATCGACCGTCGCCGAACTGAACGACACCCTGCAGCGCAACGCCGACATCCTCTCGCTCGGCATGCAGGAGTCGCTCTGGGACATGAATACCGACGCCGCGCGCTCGCTGGTCCATGCCGTCATGCGCGACCCCTCGGTCGTGCGGGTCCAGGTGACGGGCGCCCAGGACACGCCGCAATACTCCACCTTCATGGACGTGCGCGCGGCGCCGCGCCCGCTGGGCAGGGTGGTGCACGCCACGCGCGACATCGAGGTCCAGGGCGAGCGCATCGGCCAGGTGCGCATCGAGATGGACGACCTGCTGCGCGCCCAGGCCCTGCACCGCAAGCAGCGCAACTACGCGCTGGTGCTGGCGGTGCAGGTGCTGGTGTCGCTGGCGCTGATCCTCGCTTTCCTGCGGCGCCGGCTGCGCGTGCCCCTGCAGACGCTCAGCGGCTTTTCCGACCGCCTCTCGCGCGGCGACTTCGACACGCCGCTGGTGCTGGAAGCACCGGGCGAACTCGGCCGCCTCGGCACCCAGATGGAACGCATGCGGGTGGCGATCCGCGACCTGTTCGTCGACGTCGCGCGGCGCGAGGAACAGTTCCGCACCATCGTCACCCAGGTGCCGGGCGCGGTTTTCCGCGCGCGGCCGGGCGGCGCCATCGATTTCGTCAGCGACGCCATCGAGGACATCTCCGGCGTGCCGGCCGCGCAGCTGATGCGCGGCACCACCGAGGACTGGTCCAACCTGGTCGTGCCTGAGGACCGGCGCCTGCAGCGCCAGGTGACGCGCGACGCCCTCCTGTCCGGCAGCAGCTACCAGGTTGAATACCGGATCAACGACGCCCGGGGCAACGAGCGCTGGGTGCTCGAGAGCGGCCAGCCGCAGCGGGTGCCGGGCGCCGACGGCTTCTGGGTCGACGGCATCATCTCCGACATCAGCGAGCGCAAGCACAACGAAATGCGCATCGCCGCCTTGCTGGCCGAGCAGGGCGCCATCCTCGACAACGTGATGTTCGGCGTCGTGTTCACCCGCGAACGGCGCATCGTCTCGGTCAACCGCCGCTCTGAAGAACTGTTCGGCTACCCCGGCGCCGCCCTGGTCGGCAAGCCCGCATCGATCCTGTTTGCCAGCGGCCGCGAACATGCCGCCGCCGAAGACCGTTACTTCCCGGTGCTGGCCGAGGGCGGGGACCCCAGCCACGAGCGCCAGTTCCGGCGCAGCGACGGCAGCCTGCTGTGGTGCCTGGTGAGCGGCAGCCCGGTCGATCCCGGCCATCCGGAAGCGGGCAACATCTGGGTGTTCGCCGACATCTCCGAGCGCAAGGAAGCCGAGGAGAAGCTGCGCCTGTCGAGTACCGTGCTCGAACACATCGCCGACGGCGTGATGGTGGTCGACGTGCACGGCACCATCGTCGCCGTGAACCCCGCCTTTACCCACATCACCGGCTGGACCGAGGAAGAGGTCACGGGCCGCCCCTGGAGCGTCACGCGCACCAGCCGCGACGACCAGGACCTGTACTGGACCATGTGGCGCCAGCTCAGCGACACCGGTTTCTGGCGCGGCGAGCTGTGGAGCACGCGCAAGGACGGCAGCACCTATCTCGAGTGGCTGACCGTGTCGACGGTGCGCGACGCGTCCGGCAAGGTCGCGCATTACGTGGGCGTCTTCAGCGACATCACGCGCCTGAAGGAATCGCAGGACAAGCTCGACTACCTGGCCCACCACGACCCGCTGACCGGGCTGCCCAACCGCCTGCTGTTCCAGGATCGCCTGCTGCATGCGATCGGGCGCGCCACCCGCGAGAGCCAGCAGCTGGCCGTCATGTTCATCGACCTCGACCGCTTCAAGAACGTCAACGACACCCTCGGCCACCATGTCGGCGACGAGCTGCTGAAACAGGTCGCGGCGGCCCTGGGCAAGCGCCTGCGCGAAGGCGACACGCTGGCGCGCCTGGGCGGCGACGAATTCATTGTCCTGCTCGAGAACGTGACCGGGGCCCACGGCGCGCGCCAGGTGGCCGACAAGATGATGGGCATGTTCGAGCAGCCTTTCGAGGTGGCCGGCCACGAGCTGTTCGTCACCGGCAGCATCGGGATCAGCCTGTTCCCGGAAGACGGCTTGGACGCCAACCTGCTGGTGCGGAATGCCGACGTGGCGATGTACCAGGCCAAGTCGCGCGGGCGCAACGGCTACCAGTTCTATGCGCGCGACATGGACGGCGAGGGCGTCGAGCGCCTGCGCATGGAAGCGCTGCTGCGGCGCGCGATCGAGCGCGGTGAAATCTTCCTGCACTACCAGCCCCAGGTCGACATCGAAGACGGGCGCCTGATCGGGGTCGAGGCCCTGGTGCGCTGGCATAATGCCGAGCTGGGACTGGTGAGCCCGGTGCGCTTCATCCCGATGGCCGAGGACACCGGCTTCATCAACCAGATCGGCGAGTGGGTGCTGCTCGAAGCCTGCCGCCAGATGGGGCGCTGGGACGAGGCCGGCCTGGCGGTGCCGAAGATGGCGGTCAACCTCTCGGTGCGCCAGGTCGAGCGTGGGGCGATGGCGCCGCAGGTGGCGCGGGTACTTGCCGAAACCGGGCTGGCGCCGCGGCGCCTGCAGCTGGAAGTGACCGAGTCGGTCATCATGAACACGGGCGACGCGCTGGCCTTCGTGCACGAGCTGCACGCGATGGGCGTGGGCCTGGCGATCGACGACTTCGGCACCGGCTACTCCTCGCTGGCCTACCTGAAGCAGCTGCCGGTGGACGTGCTCAAGATCGACCGCAGCTTCATCAAGGACATCGCGCTCGACTCGAACGACGAGGCGATCGCGATCGCCATCATCCAGCTGGGGAAAAGCATGAACCTCTCGGTGATCGCCGAAGGGGTCGAAACGGAAGAACAGGCAGCCTTCCTGCTGCGCCACGGGTGCACGCGCGCGCAGGGTTACCTGTACGGGCGCCCGGTGGCGCCGGACGAGCTGCTGCAGCAATGGGAACAGGATGAGAGACACGCAGGCCGCAGTATTGTCAGTAAATGAGCCAGTGAATGTGCCGCCAAGCGAGCCGGCAAACGAGGTAGCCGGCAGCGGCGCCGTGCCGCCGTCGCGCAGGCGCCGCCGCTTCCTGCTCGGCGGCCTGGTTGCGGGCGGCGCGCTGCTGGTCGGCTGGGGCCTGCGCCCGCCGCGCCAGCGCCTGCACACGGCTTCCCCGCTGCCGGTGGAGCAGGGCGCCGTCGCCCTCAACGGCTGGGTCGCGATCGCTCCCGACGGGCGGGTCTCGGTGGTGGTGCCGCGCAGCGAAATGGGGCAGGGCGTGCACACGGCGCTGCCGATGCTGGTGGCCGAGGAGCTCGACGTGCCGCTGGCCGATGTCGCCATCATGGCCGCGCCGATCGACAAGATCTTCGGCAACATGACGATGATGCGCGAGAACCTGCCTTTCCATCCGGACGAGCGCGGCAACGTGAAGGACGGCACCCAGTGGGTGCTGGGGAAGATCGGGCGCGAACTGGGCGTCATGTTCACGGGCGGCTCGAGCAGCATCAGGGATGCCTGGCAGCCGATGCGCGAAGCCGGCGCCGTGGCGCGCGCGATGCTGGTGCAGGCCGCTGCCGACGAGTGGAAGTGCCCGCCCGCGCAGTGCCGCACCGAGGACGGCTTCGTACTCCATCGCGACGGCCGGCGCGCGTCCTACGGCAGCCTCGCCGCGCGCGCGGCGCAAGCCGGCGCCGGCATAGCCGTGGCCGACGTGCGCCTGAAGGAGCCGGCGGCCTT
The DNA here is from genome assembly GCF_053668055.1 of Massilia sp. SYSU DXS3249. Taxonomy (NCBI): domain Bacteria; kingdom Pseudomonadati; phylum Pseudomonadota; class Betaproteobacteria; order Burkholderiales; family Oxalobacteraceae; genus Massilia; species Massilia sp. SYSU DXS3249. The sequence goes on from NZ_JBSIPX010000001.1 coordinate 72,792, forward strand.
CCGCCTGATCGGCAAGCCGGCGGCGCGGCGCGACACGCCGGCCAAGGTCGACGGCTCGGCGCTGTTCGGCATCGACGCCCGCCCGCCCGGCCTGCTGTATGCGGCGGTGCGGATGTCGCCCGTGATCGGCGGCACGGTGGCTTACTTCGATGCGGAGGACGTGAAGGCGATGCCGGGCGTGCTAGGTGTCGTCGATCTTTCCAGTTCGCTGGGGCCGCACACCGGCGCCGGGGCCGGCCTGGCCGTGGTGGCGCGCAGCTGGTGGCAGGCGAAGACGGCGGCCGCGGCGCTGCTGGTGCGCTGGCACGACCACGATGCGGCAAGCCTTTCGACGGAATCGGTCTTCGCCGGCCTGGCCGAGGCGCTCGACAGGGAATCGGGCTACGCCTATTTCGAGTCCGGCAGCCAGGACGTGGAGGGCGTGGCGCAGGTGGTCAGCGCCGAATACCGCGCGCCTTTCCTGGCGCATGCGGCGATGGAGCCGGTCAACTGCACCGCCCAGGTCGCGGGCGGCAAGGTGCGCCTGTGGGCGTCCACCCAGGTGCCGAGCATCGCCGTGGACGTCGCGGCCAAGGTGGCCGGCGTGGCGCGCGAGGACGTCGCGATCGACGTGATGCTGCTCGGCGGAGGCTTCGGGCGCCGCCTGGAAACCGACATGGTGGCGCAGGCGGTGGCGGTGGCGCTGCGTACCCAGGGCCAGCCGGTGCAGCTGATCTGGACGCGCGAGGACGACACCCGGCACGACGTCTACCGCCCGGCGGCGCTGGCGCGCTTCACCGCGCGCCTGGACGCGCGCGGGCGGCTGCTGGCCTGGGACAACAAGTCCGCCAGCGGCGCCATCGGCCACCAGTACTTCCCGCGCAACATGGGCATGCCCATGATGGGACCGGACAAGACCACGGCCGAGGGCGAGTACGACATGCAGTACGAGATCGCCAACCGCCGCATCGCCCACGTGATCGTCGACAGCGCGGTGCCGCTCGGCTACTGGCGCTCGGTCGGCCACTCGCACAATGCCTTTTTCAAGGAAGCCTTCCTCGACGAGGTGGCGCACGCGGCGGGGCAGGACGGCGTCGCTTACCGGCGCGCGCTGCTGAAGGAGCATCCGCGCCACCTGGCGGTGCTCGATGCGGCGCTCAAGGCTGCAGGCGCGGTTCCTGCCGGACGCGCGCACGGCCTTGCCGTTCACCAGTCCTTCGGCAGCATCGTGGCCCAGGTGGCCGAGGTGTCGATCGAGGTGTCGGCCCAGGGCAGGGAGATCCGCGTGCACCGCGTCGTGTGCGCGATCGACTGCGGCATCGTCGTCAACCCGAACATCGTCGCCCAGCAGATGGAGTCGTCGGTGGTGTTCGCGCTGTCGGCCGCGCTCGGGGGCGAAATCACCATCAAGGGCGGACGGGTGGAGCAGGCGAACTTCGGCGACTACCCGGTGCTGCGCCTGGACCGCACGCCGCACGTGGAGACGGTCATTGTCCCCAGCGCCGAGCCGCCGGAAGGCGTGGGCGAGCCGGGCGTGCCGCCGCTGGCGCCGGCGGTGGCGGCGGCCGTGTTCAAGCTGACCGGGCAAAGGCTGCGCAGTTTGCCGTTGCGGCTGGCCTGAGGCGCCCGGCCAGCCGGCAATACCAGGCTAGGCCGCGTCGCGCAGAAGGGTGCGCAGGTTGCAGTCGCGCTGCCAGCCGCGCCTTTCCTCGTTCGATCCGGCCAGGCGCGCCAGCTCTTCCGGCGCCAGTTCCGCCTGCGCCAGCACCAGGCGCTCCGCGACGGTCGCATCGGGCAGCATGGTGCCGAAGAAGGCGACCGTATCCTCGCGCTGCACCAGCAGGGTCGGGAAATTCTCGACATCGAGGTCGCCGACGACGTCGGCCTGGTCTTCGACGTCGATCCAGACGAAGGTCATGTCGGGATGGCGCCCCGCCAGCGCCTCGAAAGCGGTGCGGTAGGAGCCGCAGGTGCCGCACCAGGCGGCGCACAGGCAGGCGACGATCCAGCGACCGCCGCTGATGGCGGCCTGGATGTCGTCACGGTTGTCTGACTCGAGCGTTAGGCTATGCATGGGCGCATTCTACCCTTGGCGCAAGTCCCCCACAACGGCCGTGTCGCACTGCCGCGGCGCGCGCCGGGCCATGGATAGGAGCGGCCGCGCCGGGTTAAAATACGGTATGCCTACCATTCTTGCCATCGAAACCTCGTCGGAACTCGCTTCGTGCGCGCTGCATACCGGTCCCACTGCCGGCGCCAGTGCAGCTGCCACTGTCCTCTCGCGTGAGTCGGACGGCGTGCGCACCCATTCCCAATCGGTGCTGCCGATGGTGCAGGAGCTGCTGCGCGAAGCCGGCCTGGCGCTGGCGCAGGTCGACGCCATCGCCTTCGGCGCCGGTCCCGGTTCGTTCACCGGCGTGCGTACCGCCTGCGGCGTGGCCCAGGGGCTGGCCTTCGGCGCCAATCTGCCGGTGATCCCGCTCGTCACGCTCGAAGCGATGGCCGAGGCCTGCCGCGCGCGCAGCGGCGCGACCGAGGTGCTGGCCGTGCTCGACGCGCGCATGGGCGAAGTCTATTGGGCCCAGTACCGCTACGCCGGCGGCGCCTGGCAGGCCGTGCTCGAGCCGGCCCTGTCGGATCCGGCGGCAGTGCAGCCGCAGCCGGTGGAAGGCCTGGCCGCCTGCGGCAACGGCTTCGCCGCCTATCCCGACGCCTTCGCCGGCAAGGCCTTCGCCGCCGCGGCCGACACGGCGATCGTGCCGCACGCGCGCGACATGGTTGCGATCGGCGCGGCTGCGCTGGCGGCGGGGCAGGGGGTGCCGGCCGCCCAGGCCCAGCCGCTCTACCTGCGCAACAAGGTCGCCTTCACCAGCGCCGAGCGCCAGGCGATCAACGCGGCCAAGGCGGTCACCAAGGTGGACGCATGATGAACGCTCCCGCCAGCGCGGGCCTGGTGCTGGTGCCGATGACGGCTGCCGACCTGGACGAGGTGCACGCGCTCGAATGCAGCGTGTTCCCGCATCCGTGGAGCCGCGCGAACTTCGCCGACTCGCTGGCGGCCGGCTACGACGCCTGGGTTTTACGCGAGGTGGATGGGAAAGGCGCCGGCAAGCTGGCCGGCTACTTCCTGCTGATGTACGCGCTCGACGAGGCCCACCTGCTCGATGTGGCCGTCGCCGGCGAGCGCCATGGCAAGGGCCTCGGCCGCTACCTGCTCGACACCCTGTGCGGACGCGCGCGCGAGATGGGCGCCGAATCGGTGCTGCTCGAGGTGCGCCCGACCAACGAACGCGCCCTGGCGGTCTACAAACGCTTCGGCTTCGCCGAGATCGGCCGCCGCAAGGGGTATTATCCTGCCCATGAAGGCAAGCGCGAGGATGCCATCGTGATGAGGCACACACTATGAACGTCAGCGACCGCGACGAGGTCTTCCTCGCCGAGATGGGCATTACGCCCTTGTGGCGCCTGCGCCGTCAACCGACTGAAACGGCGGAGGCTGAAGCTGCTGTCGAACCTGGCGTCGGGGCGGCCGAAGAGGCAGCCGCCGAGTTTGCAGAAACAGCGCCGGCTGCCGAGGCCCCGGCCCCGGCCACGCCTGAACCCGGCTTCGTGCCGCCACCGCCGCGCGACCCGGCCTGGGGCGAGATTCCCCTCACTTCCGCGCCCGCGCCGGCTCCCTGGACGCCGCCCGCGCCCGCACCGGTCGAGGAAGCGGAACCGGCCGACAGCCTGGACGCCATCGCCCGCATGGACTGGGAGGAGCTGCACGCGGCCATCGCGCGCTGCGAGCGCTGCGGTTCCTGCGCCGGCCGCAAGCCCGTGCTGGGCGCCGGCAGCCGCCAGGCGCGCTGGTTCGTGGCCGCCGGCGCCGCCACCGCTGCAGACGAGCAGGCCGGCCAGCCGCTGGCCGGCGACACCGGCAAGCTGTTCGACAACATGCTGGCCGCGGTCGGGCTGTCGCGCGAGAAGAATGTCTACGTGACCCAGCTCGTCAAATGCCGCCCGGCCAGCGCCAACGGCGGCGACCGGGCACCGACCGCCGACGAAGCGGCCGCCTGCCGTCCCTTCCTCGAGCGCGAGCTGGCCCTGACGGGCGCGACAACCGTGCTGACGCTGGGCCAGATCGCCGCCAACGGCCTGCTCGGCAAGCCGCTCTCGGCGCCGCTGGCCGGCAGCCGCGGCGGCGAGCACGCGTACCAGGACGCCGCCCTGGTGGCCACCCTGCACCCGGGCGAACTGCTGCGGCGCGGCCTGGACAAGGCGCTCGCCTGGGCCGACCTGTGCCGCGCCCGAGCCAGCCATGCGCGACGGAGCCGATAGCTACCAGCTGTCCTTCCACCGCCGCTGGGGCCACCTGCGGCGCGCCCGGGTGCGCGCCCTGGCCTGGCTGCTCGACTCGCCGGATCTGCTGGACGCCGCCGCCCCGCACTGGCAGGGCCGCATCGCATCGACCGGCCCGGTCACGCCGGAGGTGGAGCGCTGGCTCGCCGCCCTCGACCGCGACCCGGCCCCGCTCGACGCCGCCCTCGGCACCCGCGTCTATACCCGCCTCGGCCTGTATGCCGAAAAGCTGATGGCCTTCTATTACGAGCAACAGGGCCGCCTGGTCGCGCACGGGCTGCAGATCCGCGCCAGCCGCACCGACACGGTCGGCGAATTCGACTTCCTGCTCGATGCCGGCCCGGACGCGGTCGAGCACATCGAATTCGCCACCAAGTTCTACCTGCTGCAGGGCGAAGCCGGGTCGCAGCCCGATGCACCGCAGTTCGACACCCTGGTCGGCCCCAACCTCGCCGACAGCCTGGGCGCCAAGATGCGCAAGATCTTCGAGCGCCAGCTGGAGCTGGGTGCGCACCCGGCCGCGCAAAGTTTATTGCCGCGCCCGGTCGTGTCGGCGCGGGCGCTGGTGAAGGGCTGGCTGTTCTATCCAGCCGGCAGCTGGCCGGCGATGAGCGGCATCACGGCCGGCCACTGCCGCGGCTTCTGGTGCGCCTTGCAGGACCTCGACGCGCTCGGCGCCGATGCCTTCCTCATCCTGCCGAAGCTGCAATGGCTGGCGCCTTTCCGCGCCGCGCAGGCCGCCTGGCTGCTGAACCGCGCCCAGCTGCATGCGGAACTCGAGGCCCAGTTCGAAACGAACGCCTCGCCGGTGCTGGTGGCCGTGGTGCGCGAGACGCCGGGGCTGGTGGAGGAGGTGGAACGGGGATTCATCGTGCCGAACGACTGGCGCGAGCGGGCGGAGGCGAAGCGCAGCAAGGATTTGGGGCGCAATATTATTTGGTAATATTGTCAATCATGCAAATATCGTTTGCATAGGGGTGGGGTGGACGGGAAACCCGTTCACCCTAAAAACACGACGCCAATTAATGCTTGTGCTCGCCGATCAGCGCCAGCGAATCGTGCTGCTTCTGATTCGCCTGGTGCCGCCTCAGGATCAGGTAAGTAATCCCCGCGATCGACAGCCCGAACAGCACGATGATGATGTTCAGGTCGAGGTTCAGCGTGATCATGATCGCGTACAGCGCCAGCATGGTCAGGATCGACAGGTTTTCGTTGAAGTTCTGGACCGCGATCGAGTGGCCGGCGCTCATCAGCACGTGGCCGCGGTGCTGCAGCAGCGCGTTCATCGGCACCACGAAGAAGCCCGACAGGAAGCCGATCAGGGCCAGCAGCGGGTAGGCGATGATCACGTCGTGCACGAACACCATGATGGTGACGACCAGGCCCATGACGATGCCCATCGGGATCACGGTCAGGGACTTGCGCAGCGGGACCATGCGCGCCGCCAGCACTGCGCCGAGCGCCACGCCGACCGCGACCACGCCGATCAGGCCGGTCGCCTTGTCGAGCGTCATGCCCAGCGAACGCTCGGCCCACTTCAGGACGATCAGCTGCAAGGTGGCGCCGGCGCCCCAGAACAGGGTGGTGACGGCCAGCGAAATCTGGCCCAGCTTGTCCTTCCAGAGCGTGGCCGAGCAGTTGGCGAAGTCGGCGATCAGCTTGGCCGGATTGCGCTCCTGGTGCTCGTAGCGTGCGCCGGTATCGGGAATGCGCAGGTTGAACAGCGAGGCCATCACGTAGATCGCGGCCACCACGGCCATCGCCGCTTCGCTGGTGGTGTCGATGCCGGTCTCGAACAGGGGGAAATCGAAGCCGAGCATGAGCGCCGAGCCGGCATTGCTGACCAGCGCGCCGCCCAGCACGGTGCCGAAGATGATCGACATCACGGTCAGGCCCTCGATCCAGCCATTGGCGACGACGAGTTTTTCGGGCGGCAGCAGTTCGGTCAGGATGCCGTACTTGGCCGGCGAATACACGGCGGCGCCGAAGCCGACGACGGCGTAGGCGAGCAGGGGATGCACGGTCAGGAACATCAGGGCGCAACCGAAGATCTTGATCAGGTTGGCGATGAACATGACGCGGCCCTTCGGCAGCGAATCGGCAAAAGCGCCCACGAAAGCGGCCAGCAGCACATAGAACAGCACGAATGAGAGCTTGAGCAGGGGAGTCAGCGAAGCCGGGGCGCTCATCCTGACCAGCACGTCAATGGCTACAAAAAGCAGCGCATTGTCTGCCAGCGACGAAAAAAACTGCGCTGCCATGATGGTGTAAAAACCACGATTCATTCGAAGAGTCTGGAAACTAGTGTGGGTTGCTTTATACCATGAAAGGAGGGTACGCCCAAAGAAACGGCCGCGCAGGACAGGGGGCTGTCCGGTAAAATAGCGCCTTTCGGCCGGACCGTTCGTTCCAGCCCGTTTTCGACCGTATTTCCCACTATCTAACTATGCCACGCCCGCTCTGCGCCACCATTCATCTCGACTCGATGCAGCATAACCTCGCGCGTGCCCGCAGCTGCGCGCCCGACGCCAAGGCCTGGGCCGTCGTCAAGGCCAACGCCTACGGGCACGGCCTGGAACGCGGCATGCGCGGCTTCGCGCTGGCCGACGGCCTGGCCCTGATCGAGACCGAGAACGCGCTGCGCCTGCGCGAACTCGGCTGGATCAAGCCGATCCTGCTGCTGGAAGGGATTTTCGATGCGAGCGACGTCTCGCTGCTGGCGGAGCACAACATCAACAGCACGGTCCACTCCCTCGAGCAGATCAAGATGCTCGAGTACACCCAGCTGTATCGGCCGATCGACGTCCACCTGAAAATGAACACCGGCATGAACCGGCTCGGCTTCAAGCCCGAGGAATACGCGGCCGCCTACAAACGCCTGCGCGCGATTCCCGGCATCCGCAACATCACCCTGATGACCCACTTCGCCAATGCCGACGAGCTCGAACATCCGCGCCTGGCCATCGGCGAGCAGGTGCGGCGCTTCCAGGCGGGGGCGGGAGGCCTCGAGGGCGAGCGCAGCCTGTCGAATTCGGCCGGCGTGCTGCACCAGGCCGTGCTGCAGGCCGAGCTGCACAACGACTGGGTCCGCCCGGGTATCATGCTCTACGGCGGCACGCCGGGCGGCGGGCGCACCGCGCACGACTTCGGCCTGCGTCCGACGATGACGCTCACCTCGGAAATCATCGCGATCCAGGACCTGGTGGCCGGCGACACGGTGGGTTACGGGAGTCGGTTCGAAGCAAGTGGCCCGATGCAGGTCGGGGTGGTCGCCTGTGGCTATGCCGACGGCTACCCGCGCCACGCGCCGCACGGCACCCCGGTGATCGTCGACGGCGTGCGCACCTCGGTGGTCGGACGCGTGTCGATGGACATGATGACGGTCGACCTCACGCCGATCCGCAATGCGCGCATCGGCAGCAAGGTCACGCTCTGGGGCGACGGCCTGCCGATCGACGAGGTGGCCACCGCCTCCGGCACCATCGGCTATGAATTGATGTGCGCACTCGCGCCGCGCGTGCGCGTCACGGAAGGAAGGCTGGGCACCCATGGCTAAGGCTAAAACACAATTCGTCTGCAGCGAGTGCGGCAGCGTCACCAGCCGCTGGACCGGCCAGTGCGCCGACTGCAAGGCCTGGAACACGATGGTCGAGACCACGGTGGAGTCGGCCGGCGTGAACCGCATGTCGCAGACCGTGAACCACAAGGCGCTGGCGCAGACCGCGCCGGTGCTGTCGCTGGCCGACATCGAGGCGGTCGACGTCCCGCGCTTCGGCACCGGCATCGAGGAATTCGACCGCGTGCTGGGCGGCGGCCTGGTGGCGGGCGGCGTGGTGCTGATCGGCGGCGACCCCGGCATCGGCAAGTCGACCCTGCTGCTGCAGGCGCTCAGCAACCTGGCCGCCACGCGCAGTACTTTATATGTCAGCGGCGAGGAATCCGGCGCCCAGATCGCCCTGCGCGCACGCCGGCTGCAGGTCGAAGCCAAGGACCTCAAATTGCAGGCCGAGATCCAGCTCGAAAAAATCCTCGGCACCCTGGCCGACCTGAAGCCTGAAGTGGCGGTGATCGACTCGATCCAGACCCTGTACTCGGACGCGCTCACCGCGGCGCCGGGTTCGGTGTCGCAGGTGCGCGAGTGCGCGGCCCAGCTCACGCGGGTGGCCAAGCAGACCGGCGTGACCATCATCCTGGTCGGCCACGTGACGAAAGAGGGCGCGCTGGCCGGCCCGCGCGTGCTGGAACACATCGTCGACACCGTGCTCTATTTCGAGGGCGACACCCAGTCCAGCTTCCGCCTGGTGCGGGCGATCAAGAACCGCTTCGGCGCCGTCAACGAGCTGGGCGTGTTCGCGATGACGGAGAAGGGCCTGAAGGGCGTCTCCAACCCGTCGGCGCTGTTCCTCTCGCAACACGACAACCAGGTGCCTGGTTCCTGCGTGATGGTGACCCAGGAAGGCACGCGCCCGCTGCTGGTCGAAATCCAGGCCCTGGTCGACGCCAGCCACCTGCCGAACGCGCGCAGGCTCTCCGTCGGCCTGGAACAGAACCGCCTGGCGATGCTGCTGGCGGTGCTGCACCGCCACGCCGGCATCGCCGCCTTCGACCAGGACGTGTTCATCAACGCGGTCGGCGGCGTGAAGATTGCCGAGCCGGCGGCCGACCTCGCGGTGTTGCTCGCGATTAACTCGTCGATGCGCAACAAGCCCCTGCCGCGTGGCCTGGTCGTGTTCGGCGAAGTCGGCCTGGCCGGCGAGATCCGCCCGGCGCCGCGCGGCCAGGAGCGCCTGAAGGAGGCGGCCAAGCTCGGCTTCTCGATCGCGTTGGTGCCAAAAGGCAACGCGCCGAAGCAAAAGATCGAAGGCATGACCATCATCGCGGTCGAGCGCATCGACCAGGCGTTTACGAAATTGCGCGAGCTGGACTGAAAAAACGGGGAGACCGCCTGCGGGTTTTATTTGCATTGCATATAATCACAACTCATTGGTAACCAAGTAGTGTGATTCGTGCAGACAGAACAAAGGCAGTCCCCGCGCAAGGTATTCAAGACGAGGGCCATGCTGGCCGCCGAGGGCGCGGCCCCGGTGCTAGGCCGCACCACCGACATCAGCGCCAGCGGCGTCAGCCTGAACGTGCCGCATCCGGTCCCCAGCGGGCAGACGGTGCAGGTGCGTTTCGACATGCTGGTCGACGGGACGGTGGTGCCGGTCAATACGCGCGGCAAGACCCTGTATTGCATCCTCAGCAGCGGCGAATTCAAGGTCGGGCTGCAATTTCTGCACCTGGAACTGGGCGTCATGACGGCGATCTCGCGTTTCCTGCGCTAGGACCGGACAAACGGGTAATCGAAATGCGAAGCGGCGAGCGCCTTGTGGGCCTCGCCGCTTTTTACATGTGCCCGTCGAACGGGCAATACGCTATTCGTGATAGCGGTCGTGCAGGGCGCCCGAACTGCCGCCGACTTCCTGGAAGATTTCGTAGGCAATCAGACCGACCATGCCACTTAATATTGCGAATACAAACACATTCCACATAATTGCCAGACGCTTTTCAGCATCCCCTCCATGCAATGACTACACTTTGAGCATAGCAGCCAGTGGTGTATTTGCAAGGGCGGCAAGCCCTATTTTGCAGCCGGGTTCGCGCGACGGCAGGGTGGGGGCGCAGGCGATGTCATAAAGCCAATCGTGTGCTTCCAAACAAGGGATCGCGGCAGGATGACGCCAGCATCGGCGGGCTACGCCCCGCATTCACCGATTTGAAACGCGTTTGAAACACAGATATGACAGCCAAAAAACGCGTGTCATCGATTCGATGACATCCGGCTGTTGCCATGTCATGAACTTGTCATATTCGGCCGTTAGACTGCGCCTCATTCGTCGGGGAACCCCGGCAGCGCCGGATGGGACACCCGAGGCGCACACCTTGAAAGGATCTGATATGCGTATGAAGCACCTGTTCATTTCGATCGCAGTGGCAGCCTCGGCCTTCGCTGCGAATGCCCAGGCCGTCAACATCACCGGCGCCGGCGCGACCTTCCCCTATCCGATCTACGCCAAATGGGCGGAAATGTACAAGGCTGCCAGCGGCAACGGCCTGAACTACCAGTCGGTCGGTTCGGGCGCGGGCATCAAGCAGATCAAGGCGAAGACCGTCGACTTCGGCGCGTCCGACATGCCGCTGCCGGCCAACGAGCTGAACCAGGCGGGCCTGTTCCAGTTCCCGGCCATCATGGGCGGCGTGGTGCCGGTCGTGAACCTGCCGGGCGTCGCCCCGGGCCAGGTCAAGCTGACCGGCGCCGTGCTGGCCGACATCTTCATGGGCAAGATCACCAAGTGGAACGCGCAGCCGATCGCCGCGCTGAACCCGGGCGTGAAGCTCCCGGCCGACAACATCACCGTCGTGCGCCGCGCCGACAGCTCGGGCACCTCCTTCCTGTTCACCGACTACCTGTCGAAGGCCAGCCCGGACTGGAAGCTCAAGATCGGCGCTGGCACGTCGGTCAAGTGGGCGACCGGCGTCGGCGGCAAGGGCAACGAAGGCGTGGCCGCCTACGTGCAGCGCATCAAGGGCTCGATCGGCTATGTCGAATGGGCTTACGCCAAGAAGAACCGCATGTCGCACACCCAGCTGCAAAACCGCGACGGCGCCTTCCTCCAGCCGGACGACGCCGCCTTCAAGGCCGCCGCCGCCAGCGCCGACTGGGCCAAGGCCCCGGGCTTCGCCGTGGTGCTGACCGACCAGCCGGGCAAGGCCAGCTGGCCGATCACCGGCGCGTCCTACATCATCGTGCACAAGGCGCAGGCCGATGCCGCCAAGGGCAAGGAAGTGCTGAAGTTCTTCGACTGGGCCTACAAGAACGGCGATGCTGCCGCGGCCGACCTCGACTACGTGCCGATGCCGGACAACGTCACCAAGCTGGTCCAGGACGCCTGGCGCGCGAACCTGAAGGACAGTGCGGGCAAGCCGGTCTGGTAAGGAAGAGAAAAGCGCCGCCGGACTCGTTTCCGGCGGCTTGCTACTCAGCGCAGCAGAACTGCCGTACATACGATAAGAACACCACATGAGCGCACATCCTTCCGTCGTCATCCAGGAACCGGCCGGCGCGGCCGTGCTTGACCCCAGCCAGGCCGCCTTGCGCAAGACCATGCGCAACCAGCGCATCCAGGACTTCCTCTTCCATAAGATCACGCTGCTGTTCGCGGTGACGGTGCTGCTGGCCCTGGTCGGCATCATCGTCTCGCTGGCCATCGGCGCCGCGCCCGCGCTCAAGGAATTCGGCCCCGGCTTCCTCACCAGCGCCGAATGGGACCCGGTCGAAGACCGCTACGGCGCCCTGATCGCGATCTGGGGCACGGTTGCCACTTCCGTCATCGCGCTGCTGGTCGCTTTCCCGATCAGCTTCGGCATCGCGCTCTTCCTCACCGAAATCTGCCCGGCCTGGCTGCGCCGCCCGATGGGCACCGCGGTCGAGCTGCTGGCCGGCGTGCCCTCGATCATCTACGGCATGTGGGGCCTGTTCGTGTTCGCGCCCCTGTTCGCCGACCACGTGCAGCCGCTGCTGCAGAGCACCCTGGGCGAGCTGCCCATCATCGGCCAGCTGTTCCAGGGCCCGATGATGGGCATGGGCATCCTCACCGCCGGCCTGATCCTGGCCGTGATGATCATCCCTTTCATTTCCTCGGTGATGCGTGACGTGTTCGAGATCGTCCCGAGCGTGCTCAAGGAATCGGCCTATGGCCTGGGCTGCACCAAGTGGGAAGTGGTGCGCAAGGTCGTGCTGCCCTACACCCGCAACGGCGTGGTCGGCGGCGTGATGCTGGGCCTGGGCCGGGCGCTGGGCGAAACGATGGCGGTCACCTTCGTCATCGGTAACGCCCACGAGCTGTCGTCCTCGCTCTTCATGCCGGGTAACTCGATCTCCTCGACCCTGGCCAACGAATTCGCCGAAGCGACCCCGGGCCTGCACTCGTCCTCGCTGTTCGCCCTCGGCCTGATCCTGTTCGCGATCACCCTGGTGGTGCTGGCGGCTGCCAAATTGATGTTGCTGGGCATGTCCCGCAAGGAAGGTGTGAAATGAAGGGCGTCGTCAAGAACCCTGTGTACCGCCGGCGCCTGCTGGCGCACCGCATCGGCATCGTGCTGTCGGTATGCGCCATGGCCATCGGCCTGGCCTTCCTGGCCTGGATTCTGTTCACCCTGCTGGTCAACGGTTTTGGAGCGCTGTCCGGTTCGATGTTCAGCGCCGACACCCCGGCCCCGGGCAGCCCCGGCGGCCTGCGCAACGCCATCGTCGGCAGCCTGCTGATGGTCGGCCTGTCGACCCTGATCAGCACCCCGGTCGGCATCCTCGCCGGCATCTACCTGGCAGAGTACGGCGAGGGCAACAAGTTTGCCCAGGTCACGCGCTTCGTCACCGACATCATGCTGTCGGCCCCGTCGATCGTGATCGGCCTGTTCGTCTACGCCCTCTACGTCGCCAATGCCGGCCACTTCTCCGGCTGGGCCGGCAGCCTGGCGCTGTCGCTGATCGCGGTGCCGGTGGTGGTGCGCTCGACCGACAACATGCTGCGCCTGGTGCCCAACAGCCTGCTCGAAGCCGCCTTTGCCCTCGGCGCGCCGCGCTGGAAGGTGGCAATGCTGGTGCGCCTGCGCGCCGTCAAGGCGGGCGTCGTGACCGGCGTGCTGCTGGCCCTGGCCCGCATCTCGGGCGAGACCGCGCCGCTGCTGTTCACCTCCCTGAACAACCAGTTCTTCAGCACTGACATGAATGCGCCGATGGCCAACCTGCCGGTCGTGATCTACACCTACGCGATGAGCCCCTACGACGACTGGCGCTCGCTGGCCTGGGGTGGCGCGCTGCTGGTGACCTTCACCGTGCTGTTCCTGAACATCCTGTCGCGTACCGTCTTCACCCAGAAGACCCCGCGTTAATCCATACTGACGAATCACGACCGATCCATGACCCAACCGATGCCAACCATGAGTCCAGCGGCCGCCGCGCAGAAAAACAAGACCATCGAAATCTCGGGCCTTGATTTCTACTACGGCAAGACCCAGAGCCTGAAGAAGGTCTCGCTCGACATCCACGAGAAGCAGGTGACCGCCTTCATCGGCCCGTCGGGCTGCGGCAAGTCGACCCTGCTGCGCACCCTGAACCGCATGTACGATTTGTACCCGGGGCAGCGCGCGGAAGGCTCGATCGTCTACCGCGGCCGCAACATCCTCGAGCCCGGCGTCGATGTCAACATGCTGCGCGCGAAGATCGGCATGGTGTTCCAGAAGCCGACCCCGTTCCCGATGTCGATCTACGACAATATCGCCTTCGGCGTGCGCCTCTACGAAAACCTCTCGAAGGGCGAGATGGACGAGCGCGTCGAATGGGCCCTGAAGAAGGCGGCGCTGTGGGAAGAGGCGAAGGACAAGCTGAACAAGAGCGGCCTGTCGCTCTCCGGCGGCCAGCAGCAACGCCTGTGCATCGCGCGCGGCGTGGCGGTGAAGCCCGACGTGCTGCTGCTCGACGAGCCGACTTCGGCGCTCGACCCGATCTCGACGGCGAAGATCGAGGAACTGATCAGCGAACTGAAGCAGGATTACACGATCACCATCGTGACCCACAACATGCAGCAGGCTGCGCGCTGCTCGGATTACACTGCCTACATGTACCTGGGCGAACTGGTGGAATTCGGCGAGACGGACCAGCTGTTCATGAACCCGGCAAAAAAAGAGACTCAGGATTACATCACCGGTCGTTTCGGTTAATTACAGAATAACTAGGGAAAGCACCATGATTGGCGAACACTCTTCCAAGCAGTACGACAACGAACTCGAAGCGATCCGCTCGAAAGTGCTCCTGATGGGCGGCATGGTGGAAACCCAGTTCGAGGAGGCCCTGAACTGCTTCCGCGTCGGCGACTCCGCCAAGGCCGACAAGGTGATGGCCGACGACCACGCGGTCAACCAGCTCGAAGTGCAGCTCGACGACGCCTGCAGCCACCTGATCGTCAAGCGCCAGCCGACCGCCAACGACCTGCGCACCGTGATGGCCACCATCAAGGTCATCACCGACCTGGAACGCATCGGCGACGAGGCCAGCAAGATCGCGCGCACCGCGAAGAGCCTGCACGAGCGCGGCGCGACCAGCTTCGCCCACTACGACATGATCCGCTCGATCGGCAAGAGCACCGCCGACCTGCTGCACGACTCGCTGGACGCCTTCGCGCGCCTCGACGGCAAGCAGGCGCTGCAAATCATCGCCGGCGACGAGCTCATCGACCACGAGTTCCGCACCATCCTGCGCAACCTGATCACCTTCATGATGGAAGACCCGCGCACGATCTCCTCGGCGCTGGACACGCTGTGGGTGGCGAAAGCCATCGAACGCATCGGCGACCATGCGAAGAACATCGCCGAATACGTGATCTACGTGGTTGAGGGACGCGACATCCGCCACAGCAAACCGACCGTGCAGGAAGGCTGAACCCCATGCACACGACGCGCGTACTGGTAGTGGAAGACGAGCCCGCGATCGTCGAGCTGGTGAGCTATTCGCTGCGCGAGGCGGGGTGGGGAATCACCTCGGTCGGCAGCACGGCGGCGGCCTGGGACAGCATCAGCCACGGCAAGCCCGACCTGCTGCTGCTGGACTGGATGCTGCCCGACCAGAGCGGCCTGCGCCTGCTCTCGCGCCTGCGCGCCGACCGCGATTTCCAGGACATCCCGGTCATCATGCTGACCGCCAAAAGCATGGAAGAGGACAAGCTGGCGGGACTGAACACGGGCGCGGACGATTACGTCACCAAGCCGTTCTCGCCGCGCGAACTGCTGGCCAGGTCGCGCGCGCTGCTGCGCCGGAAAAGCCCGCACCTGGCCGAGGCGCCGCTGCGCGCCGGCAGCGTGGTGCTCGACCCGGCCAGCTGCACGGTCACCATCGACGGCAACGGGGTCGACATCGGCAACGCCGAATACAAGCTCCTGAAATTCCTGCTGGCGCACCGCGAGCGCGTGTTCTCGCGCGCCCAGCTGCTCGATAAAGTATGGGGCGACCACGCCGTCATCGAGGAGCGCACGGTGGACGTGCACGTGCTGCGCCTGAGGAAGGCGTTGAAGGGCGCCGAAGGGCTGATCCGCACCGTGCGCAGCGTCGGCTACATGCTCTCCGAAAAATAAGAGCGCCGAACACAAGCGCCATGGCTGCGTTCGACGCTCTAAACAACAAAATCAGGTTTCGATGAATCCCAAATTGCTGTTCTGGGTGCCGGCGCTGCTGCGCCTGGCCACCGTGTTCGTGGCCGCCGCCTTTGCCTGGTGGCTGGGCGGACCGATCGCCGGCCTGGCCCTGGCCCTGGCCGGCGCGATCGTCGCGCTGTTCGTCCAGCTGTCCTACCTGCACCAGCTGGGCCAGTGGCTCGATGATCCGGCATCGAACCGCCTGCCCGACGGCTGGGGCGCCTGGACCGACGTCTTCGCGCGCCTGTACCGCCTGCGCCGCGAGGACGAGCGCAACCAGAACGAGCTGACCGAATGGCTGGCGCGCTTTCGCCAGGCGATGCGCCTGCTGCCCGAAGGCGTGGCGATCATGGACGACGTGCTGTTCCTCGAGTGGTGCAACCCGGCGGCCGAACGCCACCTGGGCCTGACGCTCGAGCGCGACAAGGGCCTGCGGGTGACGAACCTGGTGCGCCATCCCGACTTCATCGACTACATCATCCTCGGGCGCTACGAGCAGCCGCTGACGCTCTCGCTGCGCGGCCGCAAGATCGAATGCCGCATCATCCCCTTCGAGAACCGGCGCCAGATCCTGGTCACGCACGACGCCACCGACACCGAGCGCATCGAGGCCATGCGCCGCGACTTCATCGCCAACGCCTCGCACGAACTGCGCACGCCGCTGACGGTGATCGTCGGTTTCCTGGAGATCGCGATGTCGGACCCTTGCATGGACGCGGCCACTCGCGAAGCGCACCTGAAGCTGATGACGGAGCAAGGCCAGCGCATGCAGCGCCTGATCGAGGACATGCTGACGCTGTCGCGCCTGGAGTCCGACGAGTTCCCGCTGCGGCGCGAGCGGGTCGATATCGCGGCGCTGGTCGAATCGGTGGCGCTCGAGGCGCGCGCGCTGTCGGGCGGCCGGCACCAGATCGAGGTGCAGGTGGACGGCCCCGACGTCATGGGCAGCATGGAGGAATTGCGCAGCGCGTTTGCCAACCTGGCCTCGAATGCGGTGCGCTATTCGCCGGAGGGCGGCAGGATCGTGCTGGCCTGGCATCGATCGGAATCGGACCTGCAGTTCTCGGTGACGGACTCCGGCATCGGCATCGACCCCCAGCACATCTCGCGCCTGACCGAGCGCTTCTACCGCGTCGACAAGAGCCGCTCGCGCGACACCCAGGGCACCGGGCTGGGCCTGGCGATCGTCAAGCACGTGCTGCTGCGCCATGGCGGCCGCCTGAAGATCAGCTCGACGCCGGGGGAGGGGAGCAGCTTTACGGCGGTGCTGCCGAATACCTCGCTGCCGGGCTAAGCCCGGCCTCATCCACGGCGCATCGATGCGCGTTACAATCGGGGATTCTCCACCCACTCCCGACCATGTTCTCTCGACGCACTTCTCTCATAGCCCTTGCCGCACTGGCCGGGGTTGCTATTTCCGGCTGCGGCTCCACGCCGCCTCCCGCTCCAGCCCCGGTCGCCGTCCAGGCCCCGCCACCGCCTCCCAAAAAGGTCAAGATCGGCCTGGCCCTGGGTGGCGGCGCCGCGCGCGGCTTCGCCCACATCGGGGTCATCAAGGCGCTCGAGGCGCAGGGCATCCATCCCGAGATCGTGGTCGGCACCAGCGCTGGTTCGGTGGTCGGCGCGCTCTACGCGTCGGGCTACAACGGCTTCACGCTGCAGCGTACCGCCATGGACATGGACGAGGCGACCATCTCCGACTGGGCGCTGCCGCTGTTTTCCAAATCCTCGGGCGTGCTCAAGGGCGAGGCCCTGCAGAACTACGTCAACAAGGCGGTCAACAACGTGCCGATGGAGCGCTTCAAGATCCGCTTCGGCGCCGTCGCCACCGACCTCAAGACCGGCGAATCGGTCCTGTTCAACAAGGGCAATGCGGGCCTGGCGGTGCGTGCCTCGTCGAGCGTGCCAAGTGTGTTCCAGCCCGTTAAAATCGGCGCCAAGACCTATGTCGACGGCGGCCTGGTGGCGCCCGTGCCCGTGAAATTCGTGCGCGAGATGGGGGCCGACTTCATCATCGCGGTCAACATCTCGACCCAGGCCGACACCCAAGCCACCAACAGTTCGCTCGACGTGCTGATGCAGACCTTCAGCATCATGGGCCAGCGCATCAACCACTTCGAACTGAAGGACGCCGACATCGTCATCACGCCGGCGCTGGGCAAGATGGGCAGCGCCGACTTCAACGGCCGCAACCTGGCGATCCTGGCCGGCGAGCAGGCCGCCGCCGCAGTCATGCCTCAAATCAAAGCCAAACTCAAGGCCAAACAACAGCCATAACGCCACAGGAGAAAACCATGAAAACCAAACCGATGCTGACCCTGGACGACGTGAAGATCATCGCGGCCGGCGCCGAAGCCGAAGCGCTCAAGAACAACTGGGCGGTGACGTTCGCCATCGTCGACGACGGCGGCCACCTGCTGTGGCTGCAGCGCCTGGACGGCGCGCCGCCCGTGTCGAGCCACATCGCCCCGGCCAAGGCCAACACGGCCGCGCTGGGCCGGCGCGAATCGAAGGTCTACGAGGACGTCATCAACGGTGGCCGCGTGTCCTTCCTGTCGGCGCCGGCGATCCAGGGCATGCTCGAGGGCGGCGTGCCGATCATCGTCGACGGCCACGTCATTGGCGCAGTCGGGGTGTCGGGCGTAAAGTCGAATGAGGATGCGCAGATCGCCAAGGCGGGTATCGCCGCGCTGGGGGCCTGATGCGCTGCTTGAACGCGTGCGCCATGCACGCGTTCAGGCGTCGTATGATGGCCGCTGCAAGTCAATTCGGGCGCGGATAGTTCTGCTCATCGGTAAGCAAAAAACAGCATGTTGCCCCGCTAAGCGCCGATGGTGCATTGCCGCAAAGCGTATTCCGCGCTATAATTGAGAGGTTTAGCCATTCATTTACTTGCCGTAGCGCCTACCATCCATTCCTCATTCAAAAACGACTTCCACCCTATGAACGCTTAACGCGTGCGCAGGTTTTGGATGCCGGTCTGACGTGGCGCAGCTACGGTAACTTTATTGGGAGTTACCCTTGCCGCCATTTTTTTCTGGCCCAGCCGTCCCGGCCATCCTGGCCCTCGCAGACGGAACGATTTTTCGAGGTGTTTCCATCGGTGCCGCCGGCCACACGACCGGTGAAGTGGTGTTCAATACCGCCATTACCGGCTACCAGGAAATCCTGACCGACCCCAGCTATTCGCGTCAGATCGTCACCCTGACGTACCCGCACATCGGCAACTATGGCGTCAACGGCGCCGACGTCGAGGCGAGCAAAGTCCACGCCGCAGGCCTGATCATCCGTGACCTGCCGCTCATCGCATCGAACTTCCGCTCCACCCAATCCCTGTCCGATTACCTGAAGGCCGAGAACGTCGTGGCCATCTCCGGCATCGACACGCGTAAGCTCACCCGCCTGCTGCGCGAGAAGGGCGCCCAGGCCGGCGCCATCCTGACCGGCACCCAGGGCAACCAGCCATCCGAAGCGCAGGCGCTGGAACTGGCGCGTTCCTTCCCCGGCCTGGCCGGCATGGACCTGGCGAAGGTCGTCTCGGTCAAGGAGCCGTACGAGTTCACCGAGACCGAATGGAAGCTGGGCGAGGGCTTCGGCAAGCAGGACAATCCCCAGTACCACGTCGTCGCCTTCGACTACGGCGTCAAGCGCAACATCCTGCGCATGCTGGCCGAGCGCGGCTGCAAGGTGACCGTGTTGCCGGCCCAGGCCACCGCCGCAGATGCGCGCGCCCTGAACCCGGACGGCATCTTCCTCGCCAACGGCCCGGGCGACCCGGAGCCTTGCGACTACGCGATCAAGGCCACCGCCGAACTGATCGAAGAGGGCTACCCGACCTTCGGCATCTGCCTCGGCCACCAGATCATGGCGCTCGCCTCCGGTGCGAAGACGATGAAGATGAAGTTCGGCCACCACGGCGCCAACCACCCGGTGCAGGACCTGGACTCGAAGAAGGTGCTCATCACCTCGCAGAACCACGGTTTCGCCGTCGATCCGGAAACCCTGCCGGCCAACTGCCGCGTGACCCACGTGTCGCTGTTCGACGGTTCGCTGCAGGGCTTCGCCCGTACCGACAAGCCGGCCTTCTGCTTCCAGGGCCACCCGGAAGCGTCCCCTGGCCCGACCGACGTCGCCTATCTGTTTGACCGCTTCATCGGCCTGATGCAAGCGCAGGAGAAGAAATAAATGCCAAAGCGTAGTGATATCAAAAGCATCCTGATCATCGGCGCCGGTCCGATCATCATCGGCCAGGCGGCCGAATTCGATTACTCGGGCGCGCAAGCCTGCAAGGCCCTGCGCGACGAGGGTTATAAAGTCATCCTGGTCAACAGCAACCCGGCGACCATCATGACCGACCCGGAAATGGCCGACGTCACCTACATCGAGCCGATCACCTGGAAGGTCGTCGAAGCGATCATCGAGAAGGAGCGTCCGGACGCGATCCTGCCGACCATGGGCGGCCAGACCGCGCTCAACTGCGCGCTCGACCTGCACCGCCACGGCATCCTCGACAAGTACAAGGTCGAACTGATCGGCGCCTCGCCGGAAGCGATCGACAAGGCCGAGGACCGCTCCAAGTTCAAGGACGCGATGACCAAGATCGGCCTGGGTTCGGCACGCTCGGGCGTGGCGCACAGCATGGACGAGGCACGCGCCGTGCAGCGCGAGCTGGGCTTCCCGACCATCATCCGTCCTTCGTTCACGATGGGCGGCAGCGGCGGCGGCATCGCCTACAACGAAGAGGAATTCGAGGCCATCTGCAAGCGCGGCCTGGAAGCCTCGCCGACCAACGAGCTGCTGATCGAAGAGTCGCTGCTCGGCTGGAAAGAGTACGAGATGGAAGTCGTGCGCGACAAGGCCGACAACTGCATCATCATCTGCTCGATCGAGAACCTGGATCCGATGGGCGTGCACACCGGCGATTCGATCACGGTCGCGCCGGCCCAGACGCTGACCGACAAGGAATACCAGATCATGCGCAACGCGTCGATCGCGGTGCTGCGCGAAATCGGCGTCGACACCGGCGGCTCGAACGTGCAGTTCGCGATCAACCCGAACGACGGCCGCATGATCGTCATCGAGATGAATCCGCGCGTCTCGCGCTCCTCGGCGCTGGCCTCGAAAGCGACCGGCTTCCCGATCGCCAAGGTGGCGGCCAAGCTGGCCGTCGGCTTCACGCTGGACGAACTGCGCAACGAGATCACCGGCGGCGCGACCCCGGCCTCGTTTGAGCCGTCGATCGACTACGTCGTCACCAAGATCCCGCGCTTCGCCTTCGAAAAATTCCCGGCCGCCGACAAGCACCTGACCACCCAGATGAAGTCGGTCGGTGAAGTCATGGCCATGGGCCGCACCTTCCAGGAATCCTTCCAGAAGGCCCTGCGCGGCCTGGAAGTGGGCGTGGACGGCCTGAACGAAAAGACCCGCGACCGCGAAGTCATCGAAGAAGAACTCGGCGAGCCGGGCCCTGAGCGCATCTGGTACGTGGGCGACGCCTTTGCCCAGGGCTTCACCCTGGAAGAAGTGCACGCGCTGACCAGGATCGATCCGTGGTTCCTCATCCAGATCAAGGAAATCGTCGACATCGAACTGTGGCTGGATCACCAGAAGCTCGAGAACCTCGACAAGCCGACGCTGTACAAGTTGAAGCAGAAGGGCTTCTCGGACGCGCGCATGGCCTTCCTGATGCACACGACGCAAGCCGCGGTGCGCGAGCGCCGCCACGCGCTGGGCATCCGCCCGGTCTACAAGCGCGTCGACACCTGCGCCGCCGAGTTCTCGACCGACACCGCCTACATGTACTCGACCTACGACGAGGAATGCGAGGCGGCGCCGACCGACAAGAAGAAGATCATGGTGCTGGGCGGTGGCCCGAACCGCATCGGCCAGGGCATCGAGTTCGACTACTGCTGCGTGCACGCGGCCCTCGCCATGCGCGAAGACGGCTACGAGACCATCATGGTCAACTGCAATCCGGAGACCGTGTCGACCGACTACGATACCTCGGACCGCCTGTACTTCGAATCGCTGACGCTGGAAGACGTGCTGGAAATCGTCGACCTGGAAAAGCCGGTCGGCGTGATCGTGCAGTACGGCGGCCAGACGCCGCTGAAGCTGGCGCTGGACCTCGAGGCGAACGGCGTGCCGATCGTCGGCACCTCGCCCGACATGATCGACGCGGCCGAAGACCGCGAGCGCTTCCAGCAGATGCTGCAGCAGCTGAACCTGCGCCAGCCGCCGAACCGCACCGCGCGCACCGAAGCCGAGGCCCTCGAACTGGCCCAGGAAATCGGTTACCCGCTGGTCGTGCGCCCGTCCTACGTGCTGGGCGGCCGCGCCATGGAAATCGTCCACGAGCAGCGCGACCTCGAGCGCTACATGCGCGAAGCGGTGAAGGTCTCGAACGATTCGCCGGTGCTGCTTGACCGCTTCCTGAACGACGCCATCGAAGTCGACGTCGACTGCATCTCGGACGGCGAGACCACCTTCATCGGCGGCGTGATGGAGCACATCGAACAGGCCGGCGTGCACTCGGGCGATTCGGCCTGCTCGCTGCCGCCGTATTCGCTCTCGCAAGAGACGATCGACGAACTCAAGCGCCAGACCGCGCTGATGGCGAAGGGCCTGAACGTGGTCGGCCTGATGAACGTGCAGTTCGCGATCCAGCAGAAGGAAGTCGACGGCAAGACGGTCGATACCGTGTTCGTGCTGGAAGTGAACCCGCGCGCTTCGCGTACCGTGCCGTTCGTGTCGAAGGCTACCGGCATCCAGTTGGCGAAAGTCGCGGCGCGCTGCATGGTCGGCCAGAGCCTGGCCGCCCAGGGCGTCACGCAAGAGGTGACGCCGCCGTTCTACAGCGTCAAGGAAGCCGTGTTCCCGTTCGTGAAGTTCCCGGGTGTCGACACCATCCTCGGACCGGAAATGAAGTCGACCGGCGAAGTGATGGGTGTGGGCGAAACCTTCGGCGAAGCCTTCGTCAAATCGCAGATCGGCGCCGGCATCAAGCTGCCGACCTCGGGCCGCGTGTTCCTGTCGGTGAAGGCCTCCGACAAGCCGCGCGCGGTGCAGGTGGCGCGCGACCTGGTGGCCCTCGGCTTCACGCTGGCGGCGACCAAGGGCACGGCCGCCGTCATCGCGGCCGCGGGCCTGCCGGTGCTGGCCGTGAACAAGGTGATCGAAGGCCGTCCGCACGTGGTCGACATGATCAAGAACCACGAGATCGAAATGGTCATCAACACGGTCGAGGAAAAGCGCAGTGCGATCGTCGACTCGCGCACCATCCGCACCTCGGCCCTGGCCTCGCGCGTGGTGACCTACACGACCATCGCCGGCGCCGAAGCGGCGATCCAGGGCATGCGCCATCTGGACGCGATTCGGGTCTACGATTTACAAGGGCTGCATAACGCCTTAAACTAGGCGCAGCAAGCAGCACCAAGTAAGCAGTAGATAAGCATTAGCAGTACCGTCAAACCACAGAGCTCGCGCGGCTTGCGTCGTGCGCCTCTGTGGTTTTCACTTGGTACGTCCACGCTTGGGGCGTCCACCGATAACCAGGGAACCTGCCATGGGCCGCATGCAGCCGCATGCAACCGCTTGCGGCAGGTTTTCAGTTTTGTAAAAGCAGAGAAATGAACAACACGATCCCACTGACCAAGTACGGCGCCCAACTCCTGAAAGAAGAGCTGCACCAGCTCAAGACCAAGGAGCGCCGCATCGTCATCGACGCGATCGCCGAAGCGCGCTCGCACGGCGACCTGTCGGAGAACGCGGAATACGACGCGGCCAAGGAGCGCCAGGCCTTCGTCGAGGGCCGCATCGCCGAACTCGAAGGCAAGCTGAGTGCCGCCCAGATCATCGACCCGGCCACGCTCGACGCCGAAGGCCGCGTGGTCTTCGCGTCCACCGTCGACCTCGAGGACCTGGAGTCGGGCCAGAAGGTGAGCTACCAGATCGTCGGCCTCGACGAAGCGGACATCAAGCTGAACAAGGTGTCGGTGACCTCGCCGATTGCGCGCGCCCTGATCGGCAAGTTTGCCGGCGACGTGGTCGAAGTGCAGGCGCCGTCCGGCCCGCGCGAATACGAAATCCTCGAAGTGCGTTACGTCTGATGGGCGCGCTCGCCGGCCGCCTGCCGGGTGCTCGCCTCTTGGTCGCCGGCCTGTGGGCCGGTGCGCTGTGGGTGCTGGGCTACATCGCCGCGCCGGCGGTGTTTGCCAGCGTGGGCGGGCCGGTGGCGGGCGACATCGTCGGCGCGTTCCTGCGCCGCCTGGCCTGGATCAGCTTTGCCTGCGCGGCGCTGATGCTGGTGCTGGTGCGTGTTTCGCCCGACCTGCAGGCGGGCCGCAAGCGTTTCCTGAACCTGCTGGTGCTGGCCATGCTGGCCTGCGCGCTGGTGATGTATGTCGGCCTGCAGCCGGCGATGGTCGCGCTGCGCGAAGCGGCCGGCCCGGCGGGCGTGCGCGCCTCGCCGCTGTGGACGCAGTTCGCAATCATGCATGGGGTGTCGCAGCTGTTCCACCTGATCGAGAGCGTACTGGCGGCGGTGCTGCTGGTGAAGTCGCGCTGATGGCGGGTGCGGGTAGGGTGGGCATTCGTGGTGCCGGCATTTAGCCATCCCCACTGCCCACGCCGTCTGACAGCCAGAACCGCGGCGAAGGATGCCGCGCCGTATTCGGCCAAATCGACAGATCAAAAAAAACCGAAGACTCGCTTCGGTTTTTTGATCGCTGTACGTAGCGCTTACTTGTTCAGCGCATTCTTCTTGGTGCTGGCCTGGCGCGGTTTCGCGCGCTTGATGTTGCCGCCGGCGGTGACCCGCTCGTTCCCCTTGATCATGACCTTGGTGACGCTCGGCTTCTTGGTGCCGCTGGCGCTGGCCTTGACGATGGTGACTTCGCGCATGCCCTTGCCGGCCTTGCTGCTGCGTTCCTTGACGACTTCCTTTTTCGGGCGGTACAGGACCAGCAGCTTGCCGATGTGCTGGACCGGCGCGGCGCCGAGTTCTTCGCAGATCTGTTCGTACATGGCGACGCGCTCTTCGCGCTCGTCGCCGAACACGCGGACCTTGATCAGGCCGTGCGCGTCGAGGCTGGCCGCGATTTCCTTCATCACGGACTCAGTCAGGCCCGATTCGCCGATCATGACCACAGGTTTCAGACCATGGGCTTCCGCGCGCAGTGCGCTGCGCTCGACGGGAGTAAGTGTAAGCATAATAATTTTTTGATGTACCTATAAAAGCAGTATTCTACGCGAATGGCCAAGAACAAATTAAACAAAAACTGGTTACACGACCATATTAACGACCCGTACGTGAAACAGGCGCAAAAAGACGGGTTCCGCGCACGCGCCGCCTACAAGCTGAAAGAAATCGACGAAGCGGAAAAACTCATCAAGCCGGGCCAGGTCATCGTCGACCTCGGCTGCACGCCCGGCAGCTGGGCCCAGTACACGCGGCGCAAGCTGGCCGGCAAGGAAGGCGGCGGCATCAACGGCACCATCATCGGCCTCGACATCCTGCCGATGGAGCCGGTCGCCGATGTGCATTACATCCAGGGCGACTTCCGCGAAGATGTTGTACTAGACCAACTAGCCGGCGTGCTGGAAGGCCGCAAGGCCGACCTCGTGCTCTCCGACATGGCGCCCAATCTGTCAGGGATTCCGACGGCGGACGCTGCGCGGATGGAACATTTGATCGATCTCGCGATTGAGTTTTCTCAAATGCATTTAAAGCCGCCGGGAGCATTGTTGGTGAAGTGCTTCAAGGATATGGGCTTTACCCAGATCGTCGAGAAGTTCCGCACCGAATTCAAGACCGTCAAGCAAATCAAACCGAAAGCGAGCCGAGACAAGTCGTCGGAAATTTTCCTGCTTGGGCGTGGTCTGAAGAATCCAGTGGAATAAATCGGCGTCCTTATCCAACGCGGCCCTTGATATTTGAGATCGCAGCCGCACATGGACGGCGTGATGCCCTGCAACAGGTGTTGAAATGTCGTGAACGCCTCCAGAAATGGGGTGGAAAGTGGCAATATGGCATCATGTCGGCCTGTGCGTAGCACGGCCCGCTCGTTGCGAGTAAAATCCCGAGTAAAATCTGCAGTCTCAAATCAGTATTGGTGCGATCCGCATCGGAGGAGTTTTCGTGAATAATATGTTTTCCAAATCTGCCATCTGGGTGGTAGTCGCACTGCTGTTGTTCATGCTGTTCAAGCAGTTCGACAACCATAGCCCTGCCGGTGGCAGCAAGACCATCGCTTATTCCGAGCTGCTCGACGATGTGAAAGCGCGCCGCATCAAGGATGTGGTCATCGAGGGCCAGAACATCACGGCCACGCGCTCGGACGACACCAAGGTGCGCGCCACCGCGACCATCCTCGACCGCGGCCTGATCGGCGACCTGCGCGAAAACGGCGTGCGCTTCGACGTGAAGCCGCCGGAAGAGCCATCGTTCCTGCAGCAAGTCTTCATCTCCTGGTTCCCGATGCTTCTGCTCATCGGCGTCTGGGTCTTCTTCATGCGCCAGATGCAGGGCGGCGGCAAGGGCGGGGCGTTCTCGTTCGGCAAGTCCAAGGCGCGCATGCTCGATGAAACGAACAACAGCGTCACCTTCGCCGACGTCGCCGGTTGCGACGAAGCGAAAGAAGAAGTCAGCGAAATCGTCGACTTCCTGAAAGACCCGACCAAGTTCCAGAAACTCGGCGGCCGCATCCCGCGCGGCGTGCTGATGGTCGGTCCTCCGGGCACCGGTAAGACCCTGCTGGCGCGTGCCATCGCCGGCGAAGCGAAAGTGCCGTTCTTCTCGATCTCCGGTTCCGACTTCGTCGAGATGTTCGTCGGCGTCGGCGCCTCCCGCGTGCGCGACATGTTCGAGAACGCGAAGAAGCATTCGCCCTGCATCATCTTCATCGACGAGATCGACGCGGTCGGCCGTCACCGCGGCGCCGGCATGGGCGGCGGCAACGACGAACGCGAGCAGACGCTGAACCAGCTGCTGGTCGAGATGGACGGCTTCGAAGCCACCTCGGGCGTCATCGTGATCGCCGCGACCAACCGCGCCGACGTGCTGGACAAGGCGCTGCTGCGTCCGGGCCGTTTCGACCGCCAGGTGATGGTGGGCCTGCCGGACATCCGCGGCCGCGAACAGATCCTGAACGTGCACATGCGCAAGGTGCCGATCGGCGCCGACGTCAAGGCCGACATCCTGGCGCGCGGTACCCCGGGCTTCTCGGGCGCCGACCTCGCCAACCTGGTGAACGAGGCCGCCCTGTTCGCGGCACGCCGCAACAAGCGCCTGGTCGAGATGGGCGACTTCGAGGACGCCAAGGACAAGATCTACATGGGGCCGGAGCGCAAGTCGATGGTCATGCGGGAGGAAGAGCGCCGCAACACGGCCTACCACGAGTCGGGCCACGCGGTCATCGCCAAGCTGCTGCCGAAGGCCGATCCGGTGCACAAGGTCACGATCATGCCGCGCGGTTACGCGCTGGGCCTGACCTGGCAGCTGCCCGAGCACGACGCGCTGTCGGGTTACAAGGACAAGATGCTGGAAGAGATCTCGATCCTGTTCGGCGGCCGTATTGCCGAGGAAATCTTCGTCGGCCAGATGTCGACCGGCGCCTCGAACGACTTCTCGCGTGCCACCAAGCTGGCGCGCTCGATGGTGACCCGCTTCGGCATGTCCGAGAGCATGGGCGTGATGGTCTACGAAGACAGCGAGAACGAAGGCTTCTTCGGCGGCGCCACCAAGACCATCTCGGAAGCGACGCAGCAGAAGGTCGATGCGGAAATCCGTGCGATCCTCGACACGCAGTACGCGCTGGCGCGCCGCCTGCTGGAAGAGAACCGCGACAAGGTCGAAATGATGACCAAGGCGCTGCTCGACTGGGAAACCATCGATTCCGAGCAGATCAACGACATCATGGCCGGCCGCGAGCCGAAGGCGCCGAAAGCGGGCCTGCTGACCAAGCGCAACCCGCCTGGCGACAGCGGTTCGGGCGGCGTGGCGACCAACGCCCCGGCACCGGCCTGACGCACTGCTTGAAACTTCCTGAGTTCCGGCACGTGTCGTTCACGTAGCATCACTGAGCAAAAGGCATCCCTGCGGATGCCTTTTGCTCGTTAACAGCGTCCCCCACGATTTGTCCGGGGTCCCTGAGCGCTGCGCCCCGTGCCTGCCTTTACCTCCAACCGCTTTCCTATTTATGCGTCAACTCCTGCAATGTGGACGTTTCAGCTTCCGGCTGGAGCAGCGACCGCTCGTCATGGGCATCCTGAATGTCACGCCCGATTCCTTCTCCGATGGCGGCCGCTATGGTGCGCTCGAGTTTGCCGTCTCCCATGCCGAGCAGATGGTCGCGGGTGGCGTCGACCTGATCGACATCGGCGGCGAATCGACCCGTCCGGGCTCGCCTTCCGTTCCGCTCGAAGAAGAGCTGCGCCGCGTGATGCCGGCCCTGTATGCGCTGCAGGGCCTGGGCCGCGCGCTGTCGGTCGACACCTGCAAGCCCGCCGTGATGCGCGAGGCGATCATTGCCGGCGCGGACATGATCAACGACATCAACGGCTTCCGTGCGCCAGGCGCCATCGAAGCGGTGCAGGGGAGCGATTGCGGGCTGTGCGTGATGCACATGCAGGGCACGCCCCAGGACATGCAGGCCCAGCCCGTGTACACCGACGTGGTGCGTGAAGTCATCGATTTCCTGCGCGAGCGCGTCGCCGCCTTGACGGCGGCCGGCATCGAGCGCGAGCGGATCTGCGTCGATCCCGGGCTCGGCTTCGGCAAGACCGTCGAGCAAAACTATGCCTTGCTGCGCGCGACAGGCCGGATTGGCGACGAATTGGGCCTGCCTGTCCTGATCGGCCTGTCGCGCAAATCCATGATCGGCGCCGTTACTGGACGCCCAGTGGAAGAGCGCTTGCCGGGTAGCATCGCAGGCGCGTTGGCTGCTTTCGCGCATGGCGCTAAAATTGTACGAGTGCATGATGTTGCAGAGACGGTCGACGCGCTGAAGGTCTGGCGCGCGGCCACCATTGATTAAACCCACAATAAAAGAGAAGAAGCATGGCACGTAAATATTTCGGTACGGATGGCATCCGTGGTCAGGTTGGCATGTCTCCAATCACGCCTGACTTCGTCATGCGCCTGGGCTACGCGGCCGGCAAGGTGCTGGCCAAGGACAATGCCACGGGCACCCGTCCGACCGTTCTGATCGGCAAAGACACCCGCATCTCCGGCTACATGCTTGAAGCGGCGCTGGAAGCCGGTTTCTCCGCCGCCGGCGTCGACGTGATGCTGGCCGGCCCGATGCCGACCCCGGCGATCGCTTACCTGACGCGCGCGCTGCGCCTGCAGGCCGGCGTCGTGATTTCGGCATCGCACAATCCTTTCCAGGACAACGGCATCAAGTTCTTCTCCGAACATGGCACCAAGCTGCCCGACAGCGTCGAGCTGTCGATCGAAGAAGCGATCGACCAGCCGATGGATTGCGTCCCGTCCGATAAGCTCGGCCGCGCCACGCGCCTGCGCGACGCCCAGGGCCGCTACATCGAGTTCTGCAAGAGCACTTTCCCGAACGAACTGGACCTGCGCGGCCTGAAGATCGTCGTCGACAGCGCACACGGCGCCGCCTACAACATCGCACCGCACGTCTTCCACGAACTCGGCGCGGAAGTCATCTCGATCGGTGCCACGCCGGACGGCTTCAACATCAACGCCGGCTTCGGCGCCACCGCACCGAAGGCGCTGTCCGCCGCCGTCGTCGAGCACAAGGCCGACCTCGGCATCGCGCTCGACGGCGACGCCGACCGCCTGATCATGGTCGACGCCACCGGCCGCGTCTACAACGGCGACGAACTGCTCTACATCATGGTGCGCGACCGCATGTCGACCGGCCCGGTGGCCGGCGCCGTCGGCACGCTGATGACCAACATGGCCCTCGAAGTGGCGTTCAAGGAAATGGGCATCGGTTTCGCCCGCGCGAAAGTTGGCGACCGTTACGTGCTGGAAGTGATGCAGGAGCGCGGCTGGCTGTTCGGCGGCGAAGGCTCGGGCCACCTGCTGGCACTCGACAAGCACACGACCGGCGATGGCATCGTGTCCGCGCTGCAAGTGCTGTCCGCACTCAAGCGCAGCGGGAAGTCGCTCGAAGCCTGCTGCGGCGCGCTGACCCTTTATCCGCAAACCCTGATCAACAAGCGCGTTGCCCCCGGGTTCGACTGGACCAAGGATTCGGCCATGATGGCCGAGAAGGAAGCGGTCGAGCGCGAGCTCGGCGACAACGGCCGCGTCCTGATCCGCGCCTCGGGTACCGAGCCGCTGATCCGCGTGATGGTCGAGGCCAAGAACGCGGAGATGGCCGAAAGCATGGCGCGCCGCATCGCCGACAAGCTCGCAGCCTGAGCCTGAAGCACCAATCCTCGCGGTGAGGGCGGTGCGCACATTGACGCGCCCCCGCTTGGCGAGTATGATGAAGGCATTCGGAGTGTAGCGCAGCCCGGTAGCGCACCTGGTTTGGGACCAGGGGGTCCAAGGTTCGAATCCTTGTACTCCGACCACGCATTACAAACGGGCCGTCTTCGACGGCCCGTTTTCCATTCTGCCGGCAGTTTCGCCGGCGTCGACTGCCCATAGCTCAGTTGGATAGAGCATCAGCCTTCTAAGCTGAGGGTCGCTGGTTCGAACCCAGCTGGGCAGGCCACGCACCTCACGTGCCGCACCCTTCCAGCTGATTGCCCTGCAGACCGTTCGCGCTAGCGAAACGAGCGCGCCAGCACCTCATGCCTGTGCTCGAAAAACTTCTTCATGAAGAAGCGCACCATCGGCGTCCCGAAGCGCGGCGAGAACTCCAGGTTGTCGGTGACCGTCGTGCCGGCCTCGCCGTCTGCCGACGGCGTGACGACACGCTCGTGGCGCCAGAAGCGCATCGACAGCAACGGGGATTGCTCGACGAAGCGGTGGCCCGGCTCGAATTCGACGAAGGTCAGCTTCGACATGTCGATCGGCACCACGCCCAGCAGCAGGAACTGGCAGCGGCACAGCGGTTTGGCCAGCGTCGTGTCCTTGTCGATCCCCGTCATCCCCTTGGGAAAAGTGATCTTCAGGATAGGCCACATCTCCGACTTGATGCCGCGGATGGAAGTCGACCATGACCAGACGTCCGCGACGGGTGCTGGTACTTCGGTCTTGAATGTCAGTCGTACGGTCTTCATCCTGGCCTCGCCTTGGTTCGTTTCTCCTATTGTCGATGGCTTCAGGAGGTTGTTCCGTTCGCCAGGTCGCAGTTCGGGAACTTTCGGCAAGAGTGTTTCAGGGAAGGGCGGAGGCGCCGGGGCGCCCCCGGGTGCTGCCTTATTTCGTGTTGCGCTGCTGCCAGATCCCGAGGTATTTCGAGGCCTTCGGATTCTGCACGTTCCACTTCGGCGTCTCCGTGCCGTTGGCGATCTTCCAGATGGCCAGCGCGACGGTGCGGTCGACCAGCGCCATGTTCTCGTAGTCGATTTTGTCCCAGTGGTCGCCGGCGCCGTGGTAGTCCGGGAAGGCGTAGGCGACGCTGACGGTGTGGGAGGGGATACCCTGGTCGGCCAGTGCTTGGTTGTCGCTGTGCGCGAAATACTTGTCGCTGTTGACCGGGTGCTTCCAGACGCGGATGCCGGTGTCGTCGCCGGCCGCTTTCAGGATGGCGCCCACGTCGGAGAAATCGAAGCCGGTCACGCCGAAGGCGCGCACCTGGGCGCCCTCGTTGTCGTCGGTGCGGCCGACCTGCTCGAGGTTGATGCCGGCAATCGTCTTCTCGATCGGGACCAGCGGATTCTTGCCGTAATAGCGCGAGCCGACCAGTCCGTGCTCCTCGCCGAAGACGGTCATGAAGACGATGCTGCGCTTCGGGCGCACCTTGTTCGACGCGAAGGCTTTCGCCAATTCGATGACCGACACGGTGCCGCTGCCGTCGTCGTTGGCGCCGTTGAAGATGCCGTCGCCCTGGCCGGGCTTCAGGCCCACGTGATCATAGTGCGCGGTGACCAGGATATAGCTGTCTTTCAGGACAGGGTCGGAGCCGCGCAGGATGCCCACCACGTTGCGTACCTTCACCGGTGCCGCCGCCTGGGCTGGCGCCGTCTTGCTGCGTTTCGGATCGATCAGGTTCCAGTCGGCCGTCTGGAAATAGCCGTCGTCGCCAAGCGGTTCCAGGCCTGCGGCGCGGAACTGCGAGGCGATGAACTCCGCGGCAATGTCGAGGCCGCGCGAAGGCGTGCCGCGGCCTTCCAGTGCGTCCGAGGCCAGGAAGGACAGGTTGCCGCGCATCGAAGCGGCCGAGATACGCTCGAGCACCGGTGCAGCCTCGGGCGGCACGGCGGCGGCGCTGCAGGCGAGGGGGAGGGCAAGGGACAGGCCAAGCAGTGCGTGGATGGCTCGGGTGGCGCGTGGCAGGGGGCGTCGGGTCAGGGGCATGGGCATTCGCGTGAGCGTTCGAAAGTTGATCAAGTAGCAAAGCCGGGAAAGTATAGCGCCGTCCCTGGCGCACTGCGGGGGAAATTGCTGGGCCTGGCCTGGCGGGCTACTCATTGTTCTTGTATTTTTGCAAACGAACGCCGTAGACCTGAGGCCCATGATAATGTTCTGACATCACAAAGGTCCGCTTGGCGGGCTCGACCATAACGGAGTCTGTATGCGTGTTCATCGTTGGCTGGGAGGCGCGGCATTGCTGGCCGCGCTCGGTATGGCGTCCATCGGCAATGCCCTGGCGCAAACAGCTACGCAGGGCGATACTTTTACGCTCAAGCTGGCAGGCAGCGAGACCCCTGCAGCCGAAGACACTGGTACGGTCCAGTTCATCGGCACGGCCACGGTACTGATCCGCTACGCGGGCCTGACCATCCTTACCGACCCGAATTTCCTGCACAAGGGCGACCACGTCCACCTCGGCTACGGCCTGACCTCGCAACGCCAGACCAATCCCGCCATCGAATTCGACAAGCTACCCCCGATCGATCTGGTCATCCTGTCGCACATGCACGACGACCACTTCGACAAGCTGGTACAGGAACGCCTGAACCGCAATACGCCCATCGTCTCGACGCGCGAGGCCGGCGAAAAGCTCAAGCGCCTCGGGTTCCGCCAGCGATTCGCCCTGAGCGAATGGGATCGCCTGGAAGTGACGAAAGGCAGCACCAAGCTGCGCGTCACATCCGTGCCGGGCCGCCATGGCGCCGCCGGGGTGTCGGTCCTGCTGCCGAAGGTGATGGGCAGCGTGCTCGACTTCGGAGCAAATGCCGATACGCCCGACTACCGCATGTACATCAGCGGCGACACGCTCGTCTATGACGACATCCGCAGCATCCCGCAGCGTTTCCCCGGCATCGACCTGGCCCTGCTGCACCTGGGCGGTACCCGCATCCTCGGCGTGTTCAAGGTCACCATGGACGGCAAGGATGGGGTGCAGATGATGCAGATCGTCAAGCCCAAGAAAACCATTCCGATCCACTACAACGATTACGACGTCTTCAAGTCGCCGCTCGCCGATTTCGCGCGCGAAGTGAAAGCGGCCGGCCTGGAGGAGGGGGTCGTCTACCTGGCGCACGGCGACACTTATACGTTCACGCCGCGCAAGCCGGCCACCCCATAACGCTATCCTTGTATCGCGCCGCTTGCGGGTGACTCCGGATCGATCGATGTCACCTCGCCGCCGAATTCATGCGGCATCACGACCGGCACCTGCAGGCAGATGCTCTTGGTCGGCAGCACGGCTTCCCAGGCCCTGACGAGTTCCCTGTAGGCCGTGCCGACCGGCCGGATCTTTCGGTCGAGGTCGAACAGGCCGAGGGCGTTGACGTTGCCGTTGTTGGCGCGCAGCGCGCTGTCCCAGTCGACCTGGTCGGTCAGCGAGTACCAGGTGAAGCCGATCAGCGGCACACCGTTGTTGCGCACCCGCAGCACGTTCGCCCATTCCTTCTTCAGCCAGTGCACCGCCTCGTCGCCCAGCGGCCCCTGGCACAGGTTGGTTTCCGTGTGCATCACCGGCAGCCGGTAGCGGTTGTAGTACTGGTGGGTAATGACCGCGTAGCCGAAGATTTCACCGGCGGCGCGCGTCATCCCGTCCGCCGAGACGTAATGCTCGTTGGTCTGGTAGTAGTCGTTCCCCATGATGCAGTGGTGCTTGAGGTTGTGCTGGAGGAAGAAATGGTATTCCTCCCGCTTCATCCCGTTGTCGAGCAGGTATTCGTACATGTCGGAATCGACGCGGCGCCCGTAGTTCAGGTCGAGCGCGAGGAAGCGGTGCGCGTTGTTGACCTCGGCCGGACCGATGGCCTCGGGCGACTCGGCGTGGAAGTATTCGGTCGATTCGCTCTGGATGAACAAGGCGTCGGGCCGGACTTTCAGGATGGCGTGCATCGCCAGGATATTTGCCCTGACCAGGTGTTTGATCGCGGTCACGAACGCAGCGTCGGTACGCAACTGTTCGTTCCACCATCCGTAGAGCGTCGAAAATACCGCGCAGATCCACATCTCGTTGATCGGCGTGTAGAGCTGCACCCAGGGATAGCGCTGGGCAAAGGCGCTGGCGTAATCGGCGAAGAGCTCGGGGAAATCCGGGTTCTGGAAATTGCCGATCCAGTCGGGTACGCCGAAATGGCAGAGGTCCACGATGGGGGCGATATTCCTGCGGCGCAGGTCATTGAATGCCAGGTCGGCAAACTCCCAGTCGAAACGCCCGGGTCCGAGCAGGGTCCGGTGCAGCGGCGGACCGTAGCGCAGCACGCGCAGGCCGAGTTCCTGGACGAGGTCGAAATCGAGTTGCCAATGACGGTAATGGCCGCATTTCTCCAACTCATCCATGCGGACGCGGCCGCCCTCAATCGTCGGATTGCTGTTCTCGATACCTGTCG
Organism: Massilia sp. SYSU DXS3249; assembly: GCF_053668055.1. Lineage (NCBI taxonomy): Bacteria > Pseudomonadati > Pseudomonadota > Betaproteobacteria > Burkholderiales > Oxalobacteraceae > Massilia > Massilia sp. SYSU DXS3249. Next base: position 107,220 of record NZ_JBSIPX010000001.1, read on the forward strand.
CAAAAATGAAACCTGGATGCATATGCACACCTCCATGGGCCGCGCTGTCTCCAATAGGCTCCACCAGTATTGTCCACGTGCGCCAGGATTGCTAGCGTGCGCTTGCGCCTGTTAAGTAAACGTTATGCTGTCAACTCATCCATACCAGGCCCGCCAGCATGCCGTCCGCTTCAGCCCGTTCGCACGCGCCCGACCTTGCAAACCGCCGCCTGGGGATCGGCCTGCTCGTCTCGATGGCGCTGCATGCGCTGATCCTGGCCATCCATTTTGGTGTGCCCGGGAAGCTCGCAGGCAGCGCCGGACCGATCACCGTAAGCCTGACGCCGCTGCCGTTGCCGCCGCTTGACCCGGCTCTTGTGCCGCCGCTGCCGGCGCCTGAGCTTGTACCTGTGCCCCCCATCGCAGGCAACCCGCCGCCGGCGTTGCCGGACCGGCCTGTTCCCGGCTCCGGCTTCCGCCTGCTCGACCCGGTCCCCATCGCGCCGCCGCCTGCACCCGCGCAACCCGCTTCCCAGCCCGCGGCCCGGCGTCGGCGCACTGCACGTCCGCCCGCGCCGCTGCGTGAGGCGGCTACGCCCGTCATCGCCCAGGAGAACGATCCCGACGCAATTTTCAAGGTTCCGCTGGCCGAGGTGCCGGTCGAGCCGGTGCCCGATGTTCAGCCCGATGTGCCTGAAGAGGTCGAAGTCGCCCAGGCCGAGCAGGCTAATGACGAGCAGCTTGCCGAGGAGGCGGACCGGCTCGCGCAAGAAGAGGAGCAGGCGCGGGAACGCGAGCGCATCGTCGAGGAAGAGGCGCGCCTGGCGCAGGCCGAAGCGGAGAGGCTTGCCGCGCAGCGGCTGGCGCAGGAAGCGCAGGCGCGACGTCGGGATGAAGAAGATCAGGCGCGGCAGGCTGACGAGGGCTTGCGCCAGGAGGAACAGCTGGCTGCGCAGCGGGCCGAGCAGGACCGCCTGCGCGCAGATCAGGAGCGTCAACGGCTGGACGAGGCGCAGCGCCTGGCGGCGGAACGTAAAATTGAGCGCGAGGCTGAGCGCACAGCGGCCCGGCAGCAGGCTCTGGAAGCGGCGCAGCAGGCCGAGCAGTTACGAGTCGCGGCACAGGAGCAGGAGCGGCTGCTGGCCGAGCGCAAGGCCCAGGCCGCAAACGAGGAAGCAAGCCGGGCGCGCCTGCTGGCGCAGCAGCGGGCCGATGAGGAGCGGCGGACGCGCGAGGCCGCGGCGCTTGCCGCCGAGCGCCTGGCCGCCGAGGAGCGTGCCCGCCAGCTCGCCGCGGAACGCCAGCGCGACATCGACGAGGCTGCGCGACGCCTTGCCATCGAAACCGAACGCCAGCGTCGCATCGACGAGGAAGCGGCGCGCCAGCGCGCCGAGCAGCTGGCGCGGCAGCAGGCGGAGATCGAGGCGGAACGCGAGCGCCGTGCGCAAGCGCTGGCCCGGCAACAGGCGGAGCAGGCCTTGGCCGAACACCGGCGCGCCGAGGCGCTGGCCCGGCAGCAGGAAGCGGAAGAGGCAGCGCGCATGGAGCGTGCACGGCAGGCGGCGCTGGCGGGCAGTCCCGGGCACAGGCAGGGCGGGGAAGCAGCCGGCATGCCGGGTCCGGTGGCTGGCACCGGGATGGGCCCTGGCGCGGGTCCGGGTTCCGGCGGCGGCGGTACGCTGCCGCGAGATATGCTCGGCAGCAACGCAGGAAACCGTGCCCGCGAGCTGATGCGCGGAATCGACCTCCCCGGTGCGCCGCCCGCAGCCCTGCGTCCGGCGCAGGCCTTCGACGCGCGCCGCCGCGTCGTCGACACGGCCGAGCGCGATGTGCCGCTGCGCCTGTACGTGGACAGCTTCCGTCAGAAAATCGAACGCAATGCCGCGCTCATCCAGATGCGCCTATCCGGCGAGCCCGCGCAATCGAGCCCGCTCGTCAGCGTTGCCGTGCGCAGCGACGGCAGCGTCGACGACGTCACTATCGTGCGCTCGAGCGGACGCGCCGATACCGACGAGGCGGTGCGCCGCATCGTCCGCCTGAACGCACGTTACGCCGCCTTCCCGCCGAATGTGGCGGCCCGTTTCGATGTGATCGAGATCCGCCGCATCTGGCGTTTTGAGGAAAGCCTGAAGCTGCTGGAGGAAGTGCGCTGACGGTGCTCCAGGCCGTTCTTTTACGTTAGGAAATTAATAACTTGGGGTACGCTTGCCCTGTGGGGCAGGCGCAATTTGCCTGAGCTTGCCGTTTGATATGCGCCAAAGCCGCGGACGACGGACACCGTACGCTGACTTGGTCAGCCGTAAAACGGCAGCCCATTTCACAGGCAAGCTCATGAATTTTCCAAAAGAAATTTTGCGCCGCGGCTGGATCGCCGCGGCATGTGCATTGGCGCTCGCAGGTTGCACTACCGGCCTGCAGTTCCGCTCCGAAACGGTGGGCGGTACCGCCGAACCGCCGCCGCCCACCGAAATGATCACGGAACGCCTGATCGCGGCCGAGAAGCAGGCCATGGCCCGGCAGGGCGAGCAGAACCTGTCGAAACTGATCGTGACCAATCCGTCTCCCTACACGATCGGGCGCGGCGACGTTCTCTCGATCGTCGTCTGGGACCATCCCGAGCTTGCCGGCGGCGGCATGACGGCCGCCACCGCCGCGGCCGATGCGGCCGGCTCCAATGTCGCGGCAGCTGCCAATGCGCCGCAGCCGGGCTTCGTCGTCGACCACCAGGGACGCATCCAGTTTCCCTTCGCCGGGCTGCTGCCGGTCGAGGGGCTGACCGAGGAGGGCGCCCGCGCACTGCTGACGCAAAAGCTGGCGCGCTACATCCAGAGCCCCAACATCACCCTGCGCGTGCAGGCCTACCGCAGCAAACGCGTCTACATCGACGGCGAAGTCAAGCAGCCCGGCCTGCAGGCGATCAACGACATCCCGATGACGCTGGTCGAAGCGCTGAACCGCGCCGGCGGCCTGCTGCCCACGGCCGACCAGAGCCGCATCGCGCTCGAGCGGGGCGACGCGCGCTACAGCATCAACCTGCGCGACCTCGTCCAGAAAGGCATCAACCCCGGCAATATCATGCTGGCACCCGGCGACGTGGTCCGCGTGCATTCGCGCGACGAAAGCAAGGTCTTCGTCTCCGGCGAGGTCGTCACGCCCCGGGCCCTCACCATGCACAACGGCCGTCTCACGCTCAACGAAGCGCTAGGCGAAACGGGCGGCATCAGCCCGCTGAGCGGCGACGCGCGCCAGATCTATGTCGTGCGCAAGACGCCCGAGCGTACCCGCGTGTTCCAGCTCGACGCGCGCCTGACCGGATCGCTGGCCATGGCCGAAGCCTTCGAACTGCGCCCGAAGGACGTCGTCTACGTCGCCGCCTCGCCGCTGGCGAACTGGAACCGTCACCTGAGCCTGCTGTTCCCGGGAGCGCTCACCTCCGCAGTCGGCGTCACGAATCGTCCCTGAGCGTCCCCAAGCGTCCCCAAGCGCCCCTGAGCCACCGGAGCTACCATGACCAAACCCGCCGACAACCATCAGCTGACCCATGTGGTGCACAGCCCGCCGGTTCTCAGTGTGCCGTTCGACCCGCGTCCGCCGCTCTCCGCCGCCGACGAGCCCACGGTCGACCTGAAAGGGCATTTCAACACCCTGTAGCCGAGTCCGATGATGCCGATGACCGCGGTGCGGTCGCGCAGTTTGGCAGTGAGCTGCTGCAGGTGGGCCGATTGGTGTTCGTCGCGCATGTGTATCCTCGCCAACAGTGGAGTAGTGGTGGAGTGGGTGCTACAAGCGTTTGAAAAAAATTCTCCATGGCTGCGTTGCCTTCGTCTTGCCGTACTAACGTACTTTCTTCGACGATGCGCCTTGCCCTGGAGTTTTTTTCATACGCTTAGGAGTGGCCGCTTAGATTCGGAACGGCACGAATTTATTGATGAGGCTGAGCCGGGCAGGTTCGGGTTCGGGTACCTGGGCGGGCGCGGCGCTCGGGATCTGGGGCGTGTACTCGCTGACGATGGCCTTCACCATCGATTCGATCATGGCGCGCTCGTGGGTTTCGCAGGCCATCATCAGGCAGGTGATGCAGGTTTCCAGCACGCTCGGGCGCAGCGCGTTTTCCTTCATGCGCATGATGCGGGGATGCTCGCTGGGGAACACGGTGCCGTCGGTCAGCAATTCCTCGTGCAGCTTTTCGCCCGGGAACAGGCCGACGAACTTGACTTCGATGTCGCCGTCCGGGTTCTGCGGCGTTTTCTCGGTCAGGCCCGACATGGCCAGCAGGGTGCGCGCCAGTTCGACGATGCGGACCGGCTCGCCCATGTCGAGCACGAACACGTCGCCGCCTTTGGCCATGGCGCCGGCCTGGATGACGAGCTGGGCAGCCTCGGGGATGAGCATGAAATAGCGCGACACTTCCGGGTGGGTGATGGTCAGCGGCCCGCCTTTTGCAATCTGGCGCTGGAACAGCGGAATCACCGAGCCCGAGGAACCGAGCACGTTGCCGAAGCGGACCATGCAAAAGGTGGTCTTGGTGCCGTGCTTGGCGGCGGCGGCCTGGAAGATCAGCTCGGCGATGCGCTTGCTGGCGCCCATGATGTTGGTCGGGCGCACCGCCTTGTCGCTTGAAATGAGCACGCAGGTCTCGACGTCGTGGGCGGCGCAGGCCGTCGCCACGACCTGGGCGCCGAGCACGTTGTTGCGCAGGCCTTCGACGATGTTCGACTCCACCAGCGGCACGTGCTTGTAGGCGGCGGCGTGGTAGACCGTGTCGACGTGGCCGTCGGCCAGGACGCGTTCGAGGAGGTCGGCGTTGCAGACCGAGCCGAGGTGGGCGTCGATGCGCAGGTCGGGGAAGCGCGTGACCAGTTCCTGGCGGATAGTGTAGAGCGCGTATTCGGAGTGGTCGAGCAGGTGCAACCGGCTCGGGCCCAGGGTGACGATCTGGCGGCACAGTTCGCTGCCGATGGAGCCGCCGGCGCCGGTCACGAGCACGGTCTTGCCGCGTACGCAGCGGGCGAACAGGTCGAGCCGCGGCGGTACCGGAGGCCGGCCCAGCAGGTCCTCGAACTTGAGCTCGCGGATCGAGTCGCGCGGCCGGGCCCGGTCGTCGGCCAGGTCGACCAGGCGGCTGAGGATCTTGGTGGTGACGCCGGCCCCGGCCAGGCGCTGCATGATGTCGCGCAGGCGTTCGGCCGGCATGCCCGGGACGGCGACGACGACCGTGCGGATGCCGTGGGCGGCGACCAGGTCGGCCAGGCGGTCGGTGTGGAAGACGCGCAGCCCGGCGATGGTGCGGTCGTTCAGGGCGCGCTTGTCGTCGAAGAAGCAGACCGGGCGGTATTCGTCGCCGTTGCGCATGGTTTGCGCCAGCTTGGCGCCGGCCTCGCCGGCACCATAAATGGCGACGGCATCGGTAGCGGGGCGGCGTGCGCTATGGCTGCGCAGGAAATTGCGCATGCCGATACGCGAGGTAACGACATAGGAAAAAACGATGAACCAGTAAATCGCGAGCGCACTGCGTGGAAACATTGCGTCGTTAATCGCGAATAACACGACATACGCACACAATACGGCAATGCCGAGTGCGAATCCGGTGGCGCTTAACAGGCGGCCGTCGATAAAGCGGATGACGGCGCGGTATAAATCGGACATCGACAGGGCGGCAATCGTCACCAGCGCGACGATAATATACGAAGCCGGTCCGTAATTCGCTGCAAGTTTTATATCGCCAAAGCGCAATAACATGGCGATGAGAAAACAAATAGGCAGTGCAACCAGGTCGATCGCAACCATCAGCGCTATTTTGGCAGTGCGATGCATCGATACCATTCCAGCGCAGAACTGGCTTAGTACTCGGGCGGATAAAGTGGGCATGGTGATCGCGTGACTCGTCAGGTGGGTTGCAGGAGGAGCGGTAAAGACGATGCGCAAAAAGAAGAAAATAAAAAAGCTGGAAATAAATTCCGTTGGAAATATTTAATTTGAAACTAAAACCCGGGCGTCGATTAGACTTGCTGTTGCTGAGTAAGTTTATTATCGTTGGGCTACTGAATGATGAGTTTGACCCCGCTCAACCGGGAATTCCGAATTAAAACGGAACCACAGATTTATTTAATTTGGGAAATGAAATTAGGAAATAAATCGCAGAAAATGGACCCATAGATTTCCGTATGGAACGGAAACTATTTAAATTCGGAAACTCATCGGGTTCTGGTCCGAAACGAATAAGAAACAAGAGCAAAGCATCCGGCGCTGCCGATAGCGGGACAATCGGCAGGCGCAGCAGGTTTCAGGCCAGACAGGCGGGTCGCCGTACGGTGCGGCCGGGCGGACGAGGGGAGGCGAGGCAGAGAGGGAGGAGACGAACGGCCTGCGCTTCGGCGGCGAAAACGGGCACGCACCGGGCGGCGCGTGCCCTCGGAACCGCGGTCAGCTTCCCGGGCGGGGCTGGGGCGCCATGGGCGGCACCACGACGTTGTCGTTCAGGCGCAGGAACTTGAAGCCCGCCAGGCGCTGGCCGTTCTTGCCCGCTTTGGCGTTGCGCGCTTCGCGCTCGAGCGCGCGGCCGATGAAGGAGTCGAAACTTTCTTCACGCACCCGCGGCTCCTGCGAGTGCAGGAAACGGCGCTCGCCATCCGCTCCGAGCACCACCAGGCCCACGTGCGAGGCCCAGTGTTCGCCGTCGCGGGTCGAGATCACGTTGACGAAATCGCCTTCCTGGAGCTGGGCCGCGATCGCCGCCACCCGCTCTTTCGGCACGAAGGACTGGCGGCTGGTTTCGACGGGGATGGCGCGTTCGGTGTTGTGGCGCGTCTTCAGGAAGCGCGCGCGGTCGACCCGCATGTCGTAGCCGGGGCCTTCCGGGCCGGCCAGCTCGGCGCTGATGTCGGTGACCAGCCAGCGGTTCGCCACGTTCCAGTCCATCTCGGTGTAGTGGTTGCGGGTGGCCACGCCGATCACGCCGTCGCGGTAGCGAATACGCTGCAGCATCCAGAAAAATTCTTCCCACGAGCGCGACAGGGCCATCGCATAGGTGTGTTCCGCAAACACGACACAGTCGCTGCGCTCCAGGCTAAAGAGCGGCAAGTTGTCGTGCACCTCGAAGGGGAACTCGCCCAGCAGGTTGAGCAGGTAGGGCTGCCCGAGGTTCTTGCGGCCGATGGCGGCGATGCGCTTGCGCAGGTCGGGTTCGGCTTCGTGCACCCAGGCCACGTAGCGGCCCGCTTCGACCGGCGTCATCTGGTAGATGGGTTTCTGCAGGATGGTCTCGATGGGGGCGGGCGCGGTCGCCGCGACGGGCGGGGCAGCCGGTTGCGTGGCGCAGCCGGAGAGGGCGGCCAGCAGCAAGGCCAGGGGGACGTGACGCATGGGTGGGGTCTCCTTTTCTTCTATTGATTGGCAGGACGCTAACGCGCGCCAGCCGGTTTTGACAATGAATATTTGTCGCCCAGCCATAACCACGGTCATTGCCTTCAAACATTCCTTCAAGTTATGGCTGAGGGAACACAAGTCATTTTCCAGGTATTTGCTTTTCGCCAATACTAAGAGAATGGCAGGGACCGCCTGCCACCGGCATCACCCCATACCTATATCCAGGAGAGAGATACATGTTCAAACAAAAGCCGCTGGCGGCCGCCGTTTCGATGGCCCTGTGGAGCCTGACCGCGTTGCCGGCCATGGCGCAGACCCCGGACGGCGCAACGCCGATGCAGACCGTGGAGGTGAAGGGTATCCGCGCCTCGATGGCCAAGTCGCTCAGCGTCAAGAAGAACGCCACCGCCAACGTCGAGGTCATCACGGCCGAAGACGTGGGCAAGATGCCGGACAAGAACCTGGCCGACTCGCTGCAGCGCCTCGCCGGCGTCGCCGTGCGTACCGACTACGACGAAGCAGAAAAGGTGTCGATGCGCGGCACCAACCCGGACATGGCACTGATCCTGTTCAACGGCCACACCGTCTCCGGCGGCGACTGGTACGTCGCCGACCAGGGCTCGAGCTCGCGCTCGACCAGCCTGTCGCTGATGCCGTCCTCGGTCCTGAACCAGGCCCTGGTCTACAAGACCGCGCAGGCCAACATCGTCGATGGCGGCCTGGCCGGCACCATCAACGTCACCACCCGCAAGCCGCTGTCGCAGAAAGAGCGCCTGTCGGGCGTGATCAGCGCCGGCGCCAGCTATGCCGAGCTGCCGGGCAAGGCCGCCCCCGACCTGAACGCGTCGGTCACCTGGAAGAACGAAGCAGGCACCTTCGGCGTCATCGCCCAGGGCTTCGCCGAGAAGCGCTACGTGCGCCGCGACTCGGTGTCGCGTTTCGCCTACGGCACCAGCAGCGGCTGGGATGTGATCAACACCTCGACCATGCTCGGCATTACCGATGCCTCGCTGGCCGGCACCGGCTACAAGGCCGCCGACCTGAACGGCGTGCGCATGCCGGGCTCGATGAGCTCCGAATTCGTCGAGTCCGTGCGCGACCGCAAGGGCGGCATGCTCTCGATGCAGTTCAAGCCGAACCAGGACCTCGACGTCACCATGACCGGCTTCCATTCGCAGATGAACGCGAACAACAATGGCCGCCTGACCTCGGGCGCCATGTACTCGATGCTGCTCGGTAAGAACGAACCGCTGGGCGGCACCGCGGCGACCTCGGTCAACACCTTCTCGAACGGCCAGCGCGTGTACGCGCAGATCCGCAATCCGGTGATCGTCACCGAGCGCACGATGTACGGCCACGAGCTGAAAGTGCTGAAGGCCGCCGACATCGTGTTCCCGAACGGCACCACGCCCCAGTACGTCGGCAACTCGGAAGGCTTCTACCGCGACGGCGCCCAGGCGACCAGCTCCTTCCTGGATCTGGACGGCAAATACCGCGTCAACGAGGACCTGACCGTCAAGACCCTGCTGTCGGCCACCCGCGGCACCGGCAAGACCGACCTCGACCAGGGCACGACCTTCGCCCGCTACGGCACCGGCGTCTCGTACGCGCTGGGCGGCCTGCATGAAGCGCCGTACGTGAAGTACCAGGGCGCAGGCCAGAACCAGCCGGGCATCAACCCGGACGGCAGCGGCTACATGATCGTCGGCCGTACCGCCTCGGGCATCAAGACCACCGACAAGGAAGCGAGCGCCCAGTTCGACGCCGAATACAAGCTCAATCGCGGCTTCGTGCAGTCGCTGGAAGCCGGCGTGCGCCACGCCGACCACAAGCGCGTCAGCGGCCGCTTCGGCCCGGCCTTCCGCACCCCGCTGTCGTACACCTTCAACACCACCACCGGCGCGATCATCCAGCCGACCCCGACCCCGACCGAGGGCTGGCAGCCATATCCTGGCGACTTCGGCGACGGCCTGGGCGGCGGCTGGTGGGACAACACCGGCTTCACATATTCGCCGGAAGCGCTGAAGGCCTACATCGCGGCCAACACCAAGGAAACGTCGAAGGCCTTCGAGCGCCGCGTCAGCTCCGAGATCGACATGCGCGAACGCCAGAGCTCGATGTACCTGATGGCCAACCTGGAAGGCGAGCGCTGGTCGGGCAACGTCGGCGTGCGCTACGTGCGCACCGTGGTCGATGCCCAGATCGCCACCCCGATCCCGAACCCTCGCACCTGCCTGCGCACCGCTCCTGGCCAGGCGCCGATCCCTTGCGCGGCCTACCCGGGCGCGATCTCGGACGCCGGCGACGCCACCGCGTTCTACGACAACACCGCGTTCAACCCGCTGTCGGGCACCATGTACTACAAGACCCCGACGCACAAGGTCTTCAAGAACGCGCTGCCCAGCCTGAACCTGCGCTACGAGATCACCAAGGACATGATCGCCCGCTTCGGCGCCAGCCGCACCATCGGCCGCCAGAACTACAACGTGCTTGGCAGCGGCTTCGGCACCCCGGGCTGCGACGCCGGCGGCTGCAAGGTGACCGGCCCGAATCCGGACCTGCGTCCGCTGACCTCGGACAACGTCGACCTGTCGTGGAGCTGGTACTTCGCGCCGCGTTCGGCCGTCACGATCAACGCCTTCCACTCGAAGATCGACGGCTACGTGAAGACCGGCACGGTCGGCACCTCGACCATCGACCTGACCGACCCGCGTGACCAGACGGTGAAGACCTTCTTCATCAACACCTCCTCGCAGCAGGGAGCGAAGATCAGCGGCCTGGAACTGTCGTACGAGCAGCCATTCGGCGCGTCGCCGTTCGGCTTCACCTCGAACGTCAGCCGTGCCAAGACCAAGGTCGACGACGGCCGTCCGATGGTGGGCGCTTCGGAGTGGGCCGGCAACCTCGGCTTCTACTTCGAGAACGACAAGCTGTCGGCACGACTGGTGTCGAACTACCGTGGCGAGTACGTGAACTCGACGACCGCACCGTCGCCGACCGCGAACAGCCAGGGCATGTCCGTGATCAACGGCGTGGCGATGCCGACCGCGCCGACCATGGCAGCACCGGTGACCACGCTGGCCTTCAACGCCAGCTACAACATCTCGCCGAACCTGGTCCTGACCTTCGACGCGACCAACCTGACCAACGTGAAGCGCGCCTACTATCGCTACAGCGAAGAAGAGCAGCAGAAGCTGGACGTCAGCGGCCGCCAGTTCTACCTGAACCTGAAGTACAAGTTCTGATCGGGCAGATCGCGGTGTGAACGACAAGGGGAGCTTCGGCTCCCCTTTTTCATGTATGCATATGCCGGTGTATGCCCAGTCCTACACCACGACGCGCCGCGTCGGCAGCTCATCCTTGCCCCCAGTGTGCGGCAGCTAACGGTATCGAACACATGCACCCGATATGATGAAGCCGTGTGAGTGAGGCGCCAGCGAATTCGTTCTGCAGGCCTGCCAAATATCTCAACAGGTTAGCCGGTCGCCTCGAGGATCGGCACCAAATTTTCGGCCGCCGCCACGTGCGGCGGCCGCTCAAAAACCGGAAGCGGAGGCCCAATGTCTGCCACGACCAAGAATCCCCCCAAACACCTGGTTCGCGAATACCTCGCACGCCGGTCGCGCGATCCGCAACCGCCGCCGACGCCCGAGGAAATCCGGCGCCAGCTTGGCTGGGGGATGCTGGTCCCGGAGGACGTTAAAATGGCCAGCGAGCGCTCCTAGGGCGCTTGCCGTGGCCCCGCCACTGGCCGGCTATCCGGACAAACCGTTTCAACAGAGGAGAAGCACATGACCAAGCGTATCGGCAACAAACACGAAGCCCAGCACCGCGGCAAGGAAGAACGTCTCGACATCCGCCGCACCAACATCGCACGTGAAGCGGTCAAGCAGGCTGCGGCCCGCGCCAAATACCGCAACCAGGTCAAGAACCAGCCGCCGATGAGCCTGTCCGCAGCGGCTGCCTGATCGTTCGCCGAACCTGCAGGCGAGCCCGCCCGTCGATGAGGCGGGCTTTTTTTCGTCCGTCGCATTTCCGGTGTCGCTGCCAGCCTCGGCGCTGACTCCAGTCTGTGCGCCGTTCGCCGAATCCTTCGCCATTCACCGCCCGCATTCCGCCATTCGCCGAAAGGCGCTTTCCAGGCCGCCCGCCGCCCGCTATCGTGTTGACATCACAACACGGAGGGCGCACATGAATACCGAAAACAACTACGCCGCGCGCAAGCAGATCATGTGGGGCGTGGTCCTGATCGCCGTCGGCGTCATCTTCCTGCTCGACCGCATGGACATCGTCGACTTGCGCAGCCTGTGGCATTATTGGCCGCTGCTGATCGTCGCCGCCGGCATCAACCAGACCATCGGCTACCCGAGCGCGCGCGAATTCTCGAACGGGCTGTGGACCGTCTTCATCGGCCTGTGGCTGTTCGCGGTGTTCGAAGGCTACTTCGGCCTGACCTTCCGCAACAGCTGGCCCCTGTTCCTGCTGATGTGGGGCGTGCAGATGGTACTTGCCCCGGTGGTCCAGCGCCGCTTCCCGCAAACGAAGGAGAATGACCGTGCATAAGGACATCATCGAAGGCCCAGAAGCTCGCCGCCAAGCTCGCCGCGACTCCCGCGGCGTCACCAGCCAGGTGCTGATGGGCGTGCTGGTGATCGCCATCGGCCTGCTGTTCCTGCTCGATAACCTGGACATCATCGAAGTCCACGAGGCGCTCAGCTTCTGGCCCCTGGTGTTCATCTTCGCCGGCGTCGCCAAGCTGCTCGATACCTCGACGCCGAACGGCTACCTGATCGGCCTGGCAGGCATCGCCATCGGCACGGTGATGATCCTGAACCGCCTCGGCATCATCTATTTTTCGTGGCGCATGGCCTGGCCGCTGGTGCTGATCGGCGTCGGCGCTTTCGTGGTCTTCCGGGGGATGCGCGGCGCATCGCCGGCGCGTTTCGGCGTGGCCGTCATGGACGGCAAGGACAAACTGCCCGAGACGGCCGACACGGCGACGCAAACCGTGGACGTCGCGGCCATACTGGGCGGCTTCGAGCGGCGCGTGCATACCCAGGATTTCCGGGGCGGCGAAGTCACGGCGGTGATGGGCGGCTGCACCCTCGACATGCGCGGCGCCTCGCTGCAGGGCGATGCGGTCATCCACGTGTTCGCGTTCTGGGGCGGGGTGACGATCAAGGTGCCGCCGGACTGGACGATCGTCCTGCAGGGCACGCCGATCATGGGCGGCTTCGAGGAAAAGACGGTGAGCCCGCCGGACAGCAGCAAGCGCCTCATCATTCGCGGCTACGCCATCATGGGCGGCGTGGAGGTCCGTAACTGATGCAGGGCGTGATGCACGGCCCGCTCGGCACCCGGCGCAGCACGGCCCTCTACCTGGCGGCCTGGCTGCTGCTGGGGACCATGCTCGCCGGCCTGCTGCACACGGCGGCCGACGCGCCCTGGAGCGCCAGCCTGCCGTTCGCGGTGCCGCTCACGCTCCTGTACGGCTGCGCCAGCGGCTTTTCCTCGTATTACCTGTGCCGCGCCTATCCGCTGGCCAGCAAGCCGCTGGTCTCGGTGCTGGGGGTGTTCGCCTGCACCGCGGTGTGCGCCAGCGCGCTGTGGACGGCGGCCGGCAATGGCTGGGGCGAACTGCTGCGCGGGGCGGTGTCCGGGATGCCCGGCATGACGCGCCCCTTCGCCGCATTGATGTTCGGCCTCGGCGTCATCCTCTACGGCCTGACGGCGGTGGCCCACTACCTGGCGCTGGAGTTCGAGCGGGCGCGCCTGTTCGAGCGGCGCGAGCTGGAGATGAAGCTGGCCGCGCAGGACGCCGAACTGCGCATGCTGCGCACCCAGATCGATCCGCACTTCCTGTTCAACAGCCTCAATTCGATCAGCGCGCTGACCTCGATCGACCCAGGCGCCGCGCGCGGGATGACGCTGCAGCTGTCGGACTTCTTCCGGCGCAGCCTCGGCATGGACGCCCAGCGCAAGGTTCCGCTGACCGAGGAGCTGGCCCTGGTGCGCGCCTTCCTCGCCATCGAGACGGTCCGATTCGGCCCGCGCCTGCGCTTCGAGGAGACAGTGGCGCCGGATGCCGGAGCCTGCCTGCTGCCGCCGATGCTGCTGCAGCCCCTGGTCGAGAACGCGGTCAAGCACGGCATCGGCAACCGGATCGAGGGCGGCACCGTGCGCATCGCCGCCGAACGCGCCGGTTCGCTGCTGCGCATCCGGGTCGAGAACGACGCGGACGAGGAGGGGGGCGCGTCCCCCGCTGCGGGCTGCGGCATCGGCCTGGCCAACGTGCGCCAGCGCCTGGCCGCGACCTATGCGCACGAGGCGAGCGTGTTCTGGACCCATGTCGACAACAGCTTCCGCGTGGAGCTGGCGCTGCCCGTCGAGACCACCCCTGTCATGGAGAGCTGAGGATGCGTGTCATCATCGTCGACGACGAACACCTGGCGCGCGCACTGCTGCGCGAATACCTGCGCGACCATCCCGCCATCGAGGTGGTCGCGGAATGCGCGAACGGCTTCGAGGCGGTCAAGGCGATCGGCGAGCTGCAGCCGGACCTAGTCTTCCTCGACATCCAGATGCCCAAGCTCGACGGCTTCGAGGTGGTGGAACTGGCCGGCGCGCGCACCCATTACGTGTTTGTGACGGCCTACGACCAGTATGCGCTCAAGGCCTTCGAGGTGCGCGCGCTCGACTACCTGCTCAAGCCCTTCAGCCGCGAGCGGCTGGCGCAGGCGTTGGCCAACGTGGCGGCGCGCACTGCGCCCGCGCAGGAGGTGCAGGCCGTGGCGCATGAAGCGGCGCGCCGCCATGGTCCCATCGAGCGCATCCTGGTGCGCGACGGCGCCCGCGTGCACGTGGTGCCCACTGCCTCCGTCGACTGGATCGAGGCGCAGGACGACTACGTGCAGATCAGCGCGGGCGGGCGCACCCATCTCAAAAATGGACGCATGGCCGAACTCGAGGAGGGACTGGACCCGGGCGTCTTCCTGCGCGTGCACCGCTCCTACATCGTGAACGTGGGCGCGATCGAGCGCATCGAGGCGCCGACCAAGGACAGCTGGTGCGCGGTGCTGAAGGACGGCAAGCGGGTGCCGGTAAGCCGCGCTGGCTACGCGAAGCTCAGGGAAGCGATGCGTTGATGGCGTCGACCTGCCACCAGCCCGGCAGCAGCGCGCGCACGGCCGGGTCGTCGAAGCGGTCGTCGATCAGGTAGACCACGCCCTGGTCCTGCTCGGTGCGGATCACGCGGCCCGCCGCCTGCACCACTTTCTGCATGCCCGGATACAGGTAAGTGTAGTCGTAGCCGGCGCCGAACATCGCCTGCATGCGTGCGCGCAGGGCTTCGTTCACGGGGTTCAGCTGCGGCAGGCCGAGCGTGGCCACGAAAGCGCCGATCAGGCGCGCGCCCGGCAAGTCGACGCCTTCACCGAAGGAGCCGCCCAGCACCGCGAAGCCGATCCCGCGCCCCTCGGGGTGAAAGCGTTCGAGGAAGGCGCCGCGCTCCTGCTCGCTCATGCGCCGCTCCTGGCGCCAGACCGGTACCTCGGGATGGCGTTCCGCGAACAGGCTGGCGACCTGGTCGAGGTAGTCGAAGCTGCTGAAGAAGGCGAGATAGTTGCCGGGCGCCTGGGCGTACTGGTCGGCCATCAGGCGCGCGATCGGACCGAGCGATGCGGCGCGGTGGGCGTAGCGTGTCGAGATGTCGCGCGCCACGTGCACGGCCAGCTGGCCGCTCGTGAAGGGCGACTCGACGTCGACCCAGCCGGTGTCCTCGGGCAGGCCGAGCAGGTCGGCGAAATAATGCCAGGGGCTGAGGGTCGCCGAAAACAGGGTCACCGAGTGCGCCTCGGCGAAGCGGGCTTTCAGGTGCGGCGCGGGCACCACGTTGCGGATCGAGAGCGTGGTGTCCTTGGCGCCGCTGCGGGTGTCCCGCGTGACGTCGCACAGCGAATGCTCGCCGAAGGATTCGGCCAGGCGGGTGAAGGCCAGGGCGTCGAAATGGAAGCGCTGCAGGTCCGGGTCGAGCGGACCGGGATGCTCGGCGGCGAAATCGTTGATGGCGCTGGTGGCGTTCGTCAGCGCGTTCAAGAGCTTGTCGGGCGGCTCGGGCAATTGCTGGTAAGGCGCGGGGGCCTTCGCATCGATCTCGCCCCAGGTGCGCGCCAGTTTGGCGAGCGCCTTCTTGACGCCTTCGGGCGCGGCGGCGCGCGCCATGCGCAGGGCCGCGCGGTCGAGTTCCGCCGAGTACATGGCGCGTGTCCGCGAAACCATGTTGTGGGCCTCGTCGACCAGCACGCTGGCGCGCCAGCCGTTGGCCTGGGTCAGCGCGTACAGCATCGCGCCGCCGTCGAAATAATAGTTGTAATCGCCGACCACGACATCGCTCCAGCGCGCCATTTCGCTGCCCAGGTAGTAAGGGCAGACGTCGTGCGCCAGGCCGACCTCGCGCAGCGCGGCGCGGTCCAGCAGCGGCACGGCAGCCGCCGCCTCGCGTGCGGCGGGCAGACGGTCGTAGAAACCCTTCGCCAGCGGACAGGACTCGCCCTGGCAGGCCTTGTCGGGATGCTCGCAAGCCTTGTCGCGCGCCGTCAGCTCCAGCACCCGCAGCGGCAAGTCCGGGCTGGCCGCGCCGATGGCATCAAGGGCGTCGAGCGCCAGCTGGCGTCCCGGCGTTTTCGCGGCGAGGAAGAACACCTTGTCGATGCGCTGCGCGGGCGCGGCCTTCAGTACCGGGAACAGGCTGCCGACGGTCTTGCCGATGCCGGTCGGCGCCTGGGCCAGCAGGCAGCGGCCGGCGGCGTTGGCCTTGAAAACGGTTTCGGCGAGCTGGCGCTGGCCCGGGCGGAATGCCGGGTGCGGGAAGCGCAGCGCGGCCAGTGCCGCGTCGCGCGCCTCGCGGTGACGCAGCTCGGCCTCGGCCCAGGCCACGAAGCGACGGCACTGGTCTTCGAACAGGGCGCGCAGTTCAGGCGCACTGCGGGTCTCGCGCAGCACGGTCTCGTGGCCGCTGCCGATTTCGTAGTACACGAGGGCCAGGTTGACCGTTTCCAGCCCGAGCTGGGCGCACAGAAGGTGGCCGTAGACGCGCACCTGCGCCCAGTGCAGGTGGCGGTGGTTGTCGGGCATGGCGGAAAGCTGGCCGCGGTAGGTCTTGATCTCTTCGATCAGGTTCTCGCGCAGGTCGTAGCCGTCGGCGCGGCCGCGCACGTGCAAGGGACCGTAGTCGCCGGAGAGCGAGACTTCGGTCTGGTAACCCTCGCCACGTCGGCCCTGCACGACGGCGTGGCCGGCGATGCCCTCCTGGGCGGTCGGGGAGGGCGTGAAGCGCAGGTCGAGGTCGCCCTGCTTGGCGGTGAATTCGCACAGGGCCCGCACGGCCACGACATAGCTCAAGCTGCCGCTTCCCATTCCAGGTAACACACCGAGACCGGCATGTCGTGCTGCGCGCAGTAGTCGATCCAGCGCAGCTGGTTGTCCTGCAGGCGGTCGCCCGGGCCCTTCACTTCGATCATGTTGTAGCGGCGCTCGGCCGGCCAGAACTGGATCAGGTCGGGGAAGCCCGTGCGGTTGGCCTTGACGTCGGCCAGGATGCGCTCGCACCAGCGCCGCAGGTGGGCGGCCGGGATGCAGTCGAGGGCCAGTTCCAGCAGGCCGCGGTCGAGGTATTCCCAGGACACGAAGGGCGCGGAGATGCCGGCCTTGTCGTCGAAGCGGGCGAGGATGGTGGCGCGGTAGCGGTCGTCGTCGAGCTGGGCCAGGCAGTCGTCGAACTCGCGTGCGCGGCGGCGGTGGAAGTCCAGGCTGTACAGGTCGGCCGGCGCGCGCTGGAAGGGGTGGAAGAAGGCGCCCGGGATGGCGGCGAAAATCGCGGGCCAGCACAGCAGGCCGAAGAGGGCATTGGCCAGCATGTTCTCGACGTAGAACACGGGCGCGTCCTCGCCGGCGAGGTGGTCGCGCACCGCGCCCTCGACCCAGGGATCAAGGCCGGGATGCGGCAGCGACACCGCGAACTGGGCGATGGCGGCGACGCTGCCCTTGGCCGTCCGGGGATGGCCGAGTTTACGCGCAAGGCGCGGGCCGATGCGTCCGCAATGCTGGCGTTCAGCGTCGCTCTCGGGCGCACGCTGCGCTTCTTCCAGCAGCTGCCAGGCCTCGAGGTAGCGTTCGGCCTTTTCCAGCACCCGGATGGCGCGGCCGCGCGAGCCCGGAAAGCGGCAGCGGGCATATACCTCATGTGCGCGGGGCCAGTCCTTTTGCTTCTCGAAGTGCTGGCCGACCTGGAACAGGAATTTTTCGCGCCGGCTCTCCAGCCAGTCGTTGTCGAAGGCGTGCAGCGGCAGGTCGCGCAGCACCTCGTCGGCCGGTTCCAGGCCTACGGCGAAACGCTCGCGGCAGGCGTGCAGGGTGAGGTAGTGGTCGATGTCCTCGCGCCGGCGGAAACCGCGCGAAGCGTGCGAGAACTCCACCTGCTCGTAGCGGAACAGGCCGAGGTCGGCCAGCACGAATTCGGTCCAGTCCTGGTGCAGGTTGCCGAAGAAGATCAGGCGCAGGCGGTCGCACAGGGGCTTGACCAGGATGCGCAGGGCGACGTCGCTGCAGTCGCGGTACCAGGCGGAGAAAGCGCGGCTGGCGCCGAAGTCGGCGCGCAGGGCTTCGAGCTGCTCGGCCTTGCGCGCATTCTTTTGCTGGAGATGGGGGCCGAAGGCGCCGGCGATCTCGGGCTTCGACAGCAGGTCGAACAGTTCGTCGAGTGAGAGTTCGGGATCTTGCACGATCCAGCCGGTGGGCAGCAGGTGCTGCGCCGCCTCGACCGGGCAGCCGATTTCGGCATAAGCCAGTTTGCTGGCGCGGAACAGGTCGCCCTTGCGCATGACCATGCGCACGAACAGGGCGCGCGCCGGCTGGGGCAGCGCGGAAAACGCGCCGATGAATGCCCGTTCCTCGTCGGTCAGCAAATCGTGATAACGCTGTCCGATCCAGTCAAGGACGCCCTGGAAGTTGTCCAGGTAATAAAACTCGTTTTCCAGAACCCTGTTCATCTCGTAACGCGCTACTGTGCTTATGTACAGTATAGCGCTTCGCCGCGATGAACTCACAGCAGTTTCGACGGCCTGGTTCGGCCGCCGTGGCTTTTTGCCACATCAGGGCTGGGCCGGCTTCGACGGGCATTTCGTCCCGCTGCAGGCGGCGGCGGCCTCGCGTTCGCCGCGGTGGCGTTCCGACTGGGCGATGATGGCCGAGATCAGGGCCACGTCGCTGTCGACCTGGGGCGCGGTGGCGGCGGCCTTGCGCTGGCGGGCCGTATCGCTGGCCGCCGCCTTGGCGACGCTGCGCGTCGGCGCGGGCTTGGCGGCGCGGGCTGCCGGACGCGGGGCTTTGTCGGACTTCTTGTCCGCGTTCCTTTCGCTGCCGCGAGCGGCAAGCTGGGTGGTGCGCGGCTTGGCCGGGCTCGTGCTGGCGGCGTTCTTCCTCAGGCGCGGCGCCGGCGCCGGGGCTGGCGTTACCGTGCGCGCGGGCGCAGCTTCGTGACGCGGCAGCATGACCAGCGGCGGCAGGGCGCTGCTCCTCGCCACCCGCGGCGCCGGCTGCATTGCCGTCTTTGTTGCAGTGCGAGCCGGTGCCGCTTCCTGCGGCGGCAGCATCACCAGCGGCGGCACGGCAGCAGGTGCATTGCTGGCGGTGCGCGGCGCAGGTTCGGGCTCGTCGACGATTACGGCCGCGCGCGGCGCCTCGGCGGCAGGCGGCGGCAGCATCGGCGCGGTCGCCCCGGGCGGCGGGGAGGCGTTCGAGACGACCGGCGGCACCATGACCAGCGCGTCGTGCCCGGCCTGGAGGTCGGCGGCGCTCTTGTGGTTGTCGTAGGCCAGCCAGGCCACGCCGCCGGCCAGGATGCCGGCAAAGGCGGCCGCGGCGCCGTAGCAGGCCAGCCGCAGGTTCGAGGCGCGCGTGCCGCTGCGCCGCGCCGAGTCGCGCTCGAGCATGGCGAGGATGTTGTCTTCACCCACAGTGCGGCGCGACGACATCAGGTTTGGTCTTGTCGAGCCTGCTTGATTTTCGTCTGTAGGGCGCACGGCATACCTCCTAAGATGGGCGTTTCTGTCGATTAGAAACAATCTGGGAAAAGCCATGCTGATCTTCCAGGTGTTCGACAAGGGCGTGCTGGACGACGCCGAAGGCCGGCAGATCGACTTCCGCAACACGATCATCATCCTTACCTCGAACACGGCGTCCGCCACGATGATGCAGGCCTGCCTGAACAAGTCGGCAAGCGAGATGCCGAAACCCGACCAGCTGGCCGAAATGATCCGTCCGCAGCTGATGAAGCAGTTCAAGCCGGCCTTCCTCGGGCGCCTGGCGACCGTGCCGTTCTACCCGATCGGCGACGAGGTGCTGGCGAATATCATCCGCCTCAAACTGAACCGCATCGGCCAGCGCGTGCTGGACAACCACGGCGCGACCTTCGAGTACGACGACGCGCTGGTGAACGCGGTGCTGGCGCGCTGCACCGAGGTCGATTCCGGCGCGCGCAACGTCGACACGATCCTGAACGGCACCCTGCTGCCCGAGATCGCCGACAGCGTGCTGGCGCGCATGGCCGAAGGCGGGGCGATTGCGCGCATCAAGGTCGGCGCGACGAAAGCCGGCAAATTCAAGTACGCCATCGAAGCGGCTTGATGGAGGAGACTGCCATGTTCAACGTCGAGCAGCTCCTCAAACCCGTCAGCGCGGACGCCCCCTGTGGCGAAGACCTGGCGTTCTCGCCCGAGCTGGACGCGATCGCCCAGGCGCGCAAGGCGGACGATCCGTCGATCGAGCAGGGCGCCTGGGTCACCACGCTCAAGGAAGCGGACTGGAAGTTCGTCGAGAAGCGCTGCGCCCAGCTGATCGAAACGCGCAGCAAGGACCTGCAGCTGGCCGTGTGGCTGGCCGAAGCGGGCGCGAAGACGGCCGGACTGCGCGGACTGGGCGACGCGCTGCTGGTGATCGCGGCGCTGTGCGAGCGTTACTGGGACGGCCTGTATCCGCTGCCGGACGAGGGCGGCTTCGAGCAGCGCATCGGCAATCTGGCCTGGATCGCGGCGCGTACGCCGCAGCTGGCGATGGAGTGCGCCGTCACCGAAGGCACGGTCATGTCGATGCGCGACATCGAGGCGGCACGCGCCCAGGGCGCTGCGAAAATCGCCGAGGTCGAGGCGGCGCGCGGACGCACGTCGAAAGCCTTCCAGCAGGCCATGCTGGACGATTGCAACGCCTGCCTGGCGGCGCTCGACGCGCTGGAGCAGGCGGTCGACGCCCGGCTCGCTGCGGACGGTCCCAGCTTTTCCACGGCGCGCAGCGCACTGCAGAACCTGGCGCACTTCGTCACCCCGAGCGCGCCGGCGGTCGCGGTGGTGGTCGTGCCCGCGCCGGGCCAGCCGCAGCCGGCCTTGCAGGCGCTGCCCATCAGCTCAAGCGCCGGCCAGCCGCTGTTCGCAGGCGCCATCCAGACGCGCAGCCAGGCGCTCGGGCAGCTGCGCGCCGTGGCCGATTTCTTCCGCCAGACCGAGCCGCACAGCCCGGTCGCCTACCTGGCCGAGAAGGCGGCCACCTGGGGCGAGCAGCCGCTGCACCTGTGGCTCAGGACGGTCGTGAAGGATGCGGGCGCGCTGGCCCATGTGGAAGAGCTGCTGGGAGTCGAGAAGGAAGAACCTGCGGAGTGAAAGATTCTTTCATTGAAGGCCAGTGAATGAAAGAATATTGCGAGGGCAGCCCTGGCTGCCCTCGCTGTCTTGCGAAAGCCTGTTACCGCAGCGGCCTTACTCGGCCGGCTTCTCTGTGCCCGCCGGCTTGTTCATGCCGGGATTGACGAGCGACGACGCCTTGGCGATCTGCTCCTCGACGGTCTGGACGGCCTGGCGGGTGGCTTGCGTCACCTGCTCGTAGCCCTTGAAGGCGTTGTCGATCGCGGCCTTGATGATCTCGACGGCGTTTTCCGACCCCGGCTTGACGTTTTGCGTCACGTCGTAAATCAGGGCCGACAACGTGCTCTTGGCCTCGGCGACGTGCACTTCGGCGGCGCGGCGGAACTCGCTCTGCATTTCCTCGATGATGACTTTCATCTGGTCGCGGTACTCGACGCTGCCGGCCATGTCCGGCGTCATGCGTGCGGAGAGGGCGTCGAAGGCGGCGCGGGCATCCTGCGCCTGGCTCACGTCGCGGCTGGCCGCGAGCGTCTTGTCCATCGTGCTGCGGGCGGTGGCCATGTTGAGCGCCATCACCTGTTCGAGACCCTTGACCGTCTTGTTGGCGAGCATGTCGAAGGTCTGCATTTGCAGGTCGAACAGGGTTTTGGTGGCTGATGCGAATTGTTCCGGACTCGTGAACATCAATGTCTCCTCGGTTTTCCGGGCAGGGGCTGCCCGGTTTGTTCAATCACTGCGATGGACGACTTGCGAACTAACCGGCCTATTATTTAGCAACGATGAGCTTTTCGCAACGGCTGTCCCGATACGGGCCGGCGGCACGCTCCCAGCCGGGGCCGAGCGGTGTCTGCGAACAGGCCAGCAGGCCGTTCGCCTTGCTGCGCCACTGGAACCAGGGCGCCGGCTTGGCGGTAGCCTGGGCGAGGACGCTGGTAAGGACCAGGCCGGTCAGGATGGTGGATGTTTTCATGGCAGCCCGAGCATAACCCGTTTGCCGCCCGCGCGGGGGATGGGCTTGAGCTTCCCACGATGGGAAGGTGTATCCTCGGGTTTTACTGGAGGACGAGCATGTACAAGGATGGGATGAACATCGGCGAAGCCGCAACAGCCTCGCAGGTATCGGCAAAGATGATCCGGCATTACGAATCGATCGGGCTGATCGCGCCGGCGCGCCGCACGGAAGCCGGCTACCGCCTGTATTCGGGCCAGGACGTGCGCGTGCTGCAATTCATCCACCGCAGCCGCGCGCTCGGCTTTTCGCTGGAACAGATCCGCGGCCTGCTGGCGCTGTGGCAGGACAAGGCGCGCGCCAGCGCCGACGTGCGCAACATGGCGCTGACCCATATCGAGGAATTGAACCGCAAGATCGCGGAGATGGAGGCGATGCGGCGCACGCTCGAAGAGCTGGCCAGGTCCTGTCATGGGGATGCGCGGTCGGATTGTCCGATTCTGGATGATCTGGCGGCGCAGTAGGAGGGCGCGGAAACGCAAAACGCCGTAATCCTTTTGCAAAGATTGCGGCGTTTTGCGCCGGCTTTCGCCAGAGAGCTTTTGGTGCCCACGGAGGGACTCGAACCCCCACACCTCGCGGCACATGGACCTGAACCATGCGCGTCTACCAATTCCGCCACGTGGGCACTGCAAGTACAACGATTTACATCTATTACCGTACAACGAACTGCTGCGGATCACTGCCAGTAGATGGTGCCCACGGAGGGACTCGAACCCCCACACCTCGCGGCACATGGACCTGAACCATGCGCGTCTACCAATTCCGCCACGTGGGCACTGATGCTGCTAACAACGCTACAACGGGTACAACGAACTGCTGCGGATCTACTTCCGGTAGAGTGGTGCCCACGGAGGGACTCGAACCCCCACACCTCGCGGCACATGGACCTGAACCATGCGCGTCTACCAATTCCGCCACGTGGGCACTGATGCTACTCAAACCACGGTTATCGCTAACCGTCGAAGCTGATACAATATCAGGCTTTGCTGTTTTTCGCTAGATCAACTTTCGATCATCCGGCGCCAAACTTCCTGAATCTTTACCGCTTTCTCTTTCACCGCAACATGCTGCCGTTGCGAGAGAGCCGAGATTATAGCGGAACGATTACAAAAGTCAAAGACCCTTCCCAGCAGGACCCGAGCACGCTTCATTAGGTCGCGGTTAGGTAAATTCGGTGGTCCTCCGTTACACTACGCCTGTCAAGGTGTCAATCTAACCACGGTGCCGGCCGGTCCGGCGCCCCTGAATAAGAATCAAGAAAACGATTTGAAGCAACCTACTCATACTATTCCTAGCCGCGAGGAAATTCTCGGTGTTTTCCGTGATGCCGGCACGCCGCTCGATGCAGCCACGCTCGCACGTGCCCTCCGGGTCAAGCCAGCCGCCCAGGAAGTCCTGGGCCGCCGCCTGAATGCAATGCAACGCGACGGCCAGCTGCGCACCAGCGGCGACGGCGTCTACACGCTCGCCAACGGCTCCGATTTCGTGGCCGGCAAGGTCGCTGCCCACCGCGACGGTTTCGGCTTCGTCATTCCCGACGAGCCGGGCGCCGACCTGTTCCTGAACGACAAAGAAATGCAGAAGGTGCTGCACGGCGACCGCGTCCTCGCGCGCATCACCGGCACCGACCGCCGCGGCCGCCCGGAAGGCACGATCGTCGAAGTGGTCGAGCGCGCCAATACCCACGTCATCGGGCGCCTGCTCAATGAAGGCGGCGTGTGGATCGTCTCGCCGGAAGACCAGCGCATGAACCAGGACATCCTGGTCGCCGGTTCCCCCGGCAAGGCCAAGTCCGGCCAGGTGGTCAGCGTCGAAATCATCGAGCAGCCGGCGCGCTTCCAGCAGCCGACCGGGCGCATCGTCGAAGTCCTCGGCGAGCTCGACGATCCGGGCATGGAAATCGAAATCGCCGTGCGCAAGTTCGGCGTGCCCCACGTGTTCTCGCCGGCCGCACTGAAGCAGGCCAACAAGCTGCCGAACGAAGTGGTCGATGCCGACCTGGCCGACCGTGTCGACCTGCGCGACGTGCCGCTGGTCACCATCGATGGCGAGGACGCGCGCGACTTCGACGATGCCGTGTATTGCGAGCCGGTCAAGCTCGGCCGCAAGGGGGACGAAACAGTCGGTTTCCGCCTGCTCGTGGCGATTGCCGACGTCAGCCACTACGTGAAGCCGAACGACGGCCTCGACGGCGACGCCATCGAGCGCAGCACCTCGGTATATTTCCCGCGCCGCGTGATCCCGATGCTGCCCGAGAAGCTGTCCAACGGCCTGTGTTCGCTGAACCCGGCCGTGGACCGCCTCAGCCTGGTGTGCGACATGGTCGTATCAAGCGAGGGCGAAGTTCAGGCCTACCAGTTCTATCCGGCGGTGATCCACTCGGCCGCGCGCCTGACCTATAACCAGGTCGCCGACATCCTCGCCGATCCGCAGGGCGAGGAAGCAGGGCGCCGCCCGGCCATCGTGCCGCACCTGCAGAACCTCAACAGCGTGTTCCAGGCCCTGCTCGGCGCGCGCCAGGTGCGCGGTGCGATCGACTTCGAAACCACCGAAACCTATATCGTCTGCAATGCGATGGGCAAAATCGAAAAGATCATCCCGCGCACCCGCAACGACGCCCACCGCCTGATCGAGGAATGCATGCTGGCCGCGAACGTCTGCGCCGCCGACCTCCTGATCCGCCACAAGCACCCGGGCACCTTCCGCATCCACGCCACGCCGACCGAGGAAAAGCTGAACCAGCTGCGTACCTTCCTCAAAATGACGGGCCTGAACCTGGGCGGCGGCATGAAGCCGGCCGCCGGCGACTATGCCGCCCTGATGCGCGAGATCAAGGAACGCCCGGATGCGGCCCTGCTGCAGACCATGCTGCTGCGCTCGATGCAGCAGGCCGTCTACAGCCCGGACAACGTCGGCCACTTCGGCCTGGCCTACGAGGCCTATGCCCACTTCACCAGCCCGATCCGCCGCTATCCCGACCTGCTCACGCACCGCGCGATCAAGGCCGTCCTGCAAGGCAGGAAGTACGAGCCGAAGGGCATCGACGTCTCCAAGCTGAACACGACCGTGTCGAACGCCGCCCGCAAGCAGGCGGCCAAGGACAAGGCCGAGGGCACCGCCAAGGACGCGAAGGACCTGACCATCTGGGACGCCCTCGGCGTGCACTGCTCGGCCAACGAGCGCCGCGCCGACGAAGCCTCGCGCGACGTCGAGAACTGGCTCAAGTGCTTCTTCATGCAGGACAAGCTGGGCGAATCCTTCACCGGCACCGTCGCCGGCGTGACCACCTTCGGCATCTTCGTGCAGTTGGACGAGCTCTATGTCGAAGGCCTGGTCCACGTCACCGGCCTCGGCCAGGACTATTTCCAGTATGACGAAGCGCGCCACCAGCTGCGCGGCGAGCGTACCGGCAAGACCTTCGGCCTAACCGACCGCGTGGTCGTGCAGGTGGCCAAGGTCGATCTCGAAGCGCGCAAGATCGACCTCGTGCTGGCCGAAGAAGGCAGCCTCGCAGCGGCGCAGCCGGCTGCGGAACAGGAGCAGGGCGGCCGTGGCGACGCGGGCAAAGCTGAGCGCGGCGCCGCGAACGGCCGCGCTCCGGCAGCCGCGCCGCGCATGGACGCGGGCCCGGCGGCCGCAGCGGAAGAGGGCAAGGGCGGACGCTCGAAGCGCTCGCGCCGCGGACGCAAGGAGCGCGCGGCGGCACGCGAGGCAGCCAACCAGGTGCAGGAATTCGATGCGAGCATCGAGCCGGACAGCTCGGAAACCGCGCGCCGCGCCCGCCAGTCGGCGGACGCCAAGGCGGCCAATGCGCTGGCCCGCCAGCAGGCGGCCGAAGCCGCCGAAGCCGCAGCCCCGGTGCCGGCAGCCGCACCGCAGCAGGATGCAGGCGAGGTCGCTGAAGCCAAGGGCAAGCGCCGCTCGAAGAAGGACAAGACGGCCCAGGTTCAGCAGCCCGTCGAGGCTGTGAGCGACACCCCGGCCGTGCAGCCTGCCGCTGTCGTTGCCGCTACTGCGCCAGCCGACGAGGCAGCCGCGCCGAAGGCCAAGCGCCGTTCGCGCAAGGATGCTGCGGCTGAGGCACCGGTCCAGCCGGCCGAGGAAGTGCGCAGCGAGACGCCTGTCGCGGCCACGGACGAGGCGGTTGCCGCCAAGCGCCCACGCCGCACGAAGAAAGCCGAAGCGGCCGAGCCGGCACCGGCCCCGCAGCAGGAAACCACCGCCGTTGAGGCCCCGGTTCCTGCCAAGCGGGCACGCCGTACCAAAGCAGCCGAGCCGGCAGCGGCCGAGATTCCGGCCCCGGCAGCCGACGCGGCGCCGGCCAAGCCGCGCCGTGCGCGAGCCGCATCGGCCGTAGCGGACGCCCCGGCAAGCAAGAGCGCTCCCGCAAAGAGCGCCGCCAGGAAGCCTGCAGTCAAAGCAGGCAGCATCACCTCCAAAACCAGCAGCAAAAAAGCCAAGTAAGAGAAAAGCAACGCATGAAGAACAAAATGATTTTCGGTTTCCACGCAGTGACCTCGCGCCTGCGCCATGAGGCGCAATCGGTCGAGGAAATCTTCGTGGACGCCGAACGCAACGATGCCCGCATGAAGGCCCTGATCGCGAATGCGAAAGAGGCCGGCGTGCGCGTCATGCCGGTCGAGGCAAGCCGCCTCGACAAGATCGTCGGCACCCGCCGCCACCAGGGCGTGATCGCCTTCGCCAGCCAGCTGGCGCTGGCGCGCAACCTCGACGAGCTGCTCGACGCCATCGACGGCCCGCCGCTGCTGCTGATCCTCGACGGCATCACCGACCCGCACAACCTGGGCGCCTGCCTGCGCGTGGCCGACGGCGTCGGCGCGCACGCGGTCATCGTGCCGAAGGACCGCGCGGTCGGCCTGAACGCCACCGCGGCCAAGGTCGCCAGCGGCGCCGCCGAGACCGTCCCTTACATCACCGTCACCAACCTGGCGCGCACCATGCGCGACCTGAAGGAGCGCGGCATCTGGCTGATCGGCACCTCCGACGACGCCGACAAGGGCCTCTACGAAGCCGACTTCACCGGCCCCTGCGCGCTGGTGATGGGCTCGGAAGGCGAGGGCATGCGCCGCCTCACCCGCGAAACCTGCGACCTGCTGGTTTCCATCCCGATGTTCGGCTCGGTCGAGAGCCTGAACGTGTCGGTCGCCTCGGGCGTCTGCCTGTACGAAGCGCGCCGCCAGCGCGGTGCGTGACGGTTGAGCCCAATCGGGTTCGGCAAGTCTCGAACGTGATTTGAACGCGTGGACGGGAGACCCGTCCACCCTACGTCCAGTTGCATACCTGTAGGGTGGACGGGTTCCCCGTCCACGCGTTCAACGCACGTCTGATGGTCGAGCAATGACTATCGCGGCGTGACATCAGCCGCCCTTCGCGACACCCTCCAAAATTGACCCCCTGCCAAGCAGCCCGCAACGGTATAAGCTACCATTGCCGCTGTTTTCCTCCTGTACTGATTATGTTTTCCTCGTTGCGCGAAGATATCAAGAACATCATCGAACGCGACCCGGCCGCCCGTAACGGCTGGGAAGTGTTCACCTGTTATCCGGGGCTGCACGCCATTGTCATGCACCGCTGGGCGCACGCGTGCTGGCGCCTCAACCTGAAGTGGCTGGGCCGCTTCGTGTCCTACCTCGCGCGCGTCATCACCGGCATCGAAATCCACCCGGGCGCAACCATCGGCCGGCGCGTCTTCATCGACCACGGCTTCGGCGTGGTGATCGGCGAAACCGCGGTCGTCGGCGACGACTGCACCATCTACCAGGGCGTGACCCTGGGCGGCACCACGCTGGTGGCCGGCACCAAGCGCCACCCGACGCTCGAGCGCGGCGTGATCGTCGGCGCCGGCGCCCAGGTGCTGGGGGCGTTCACCGTCGGCGAATTCGCCAAGGTCGGCTCGAACGCCGTCGTCGTGAAACCGGTGCCGGCCGGCGCCACTGCCGTCGGCAATCCGGCCCACATCATCCGCAAGGAAGACCAGTCGCGCAGTGCCCGCATGTTTGCCGCCTACGGCGTCACGCCCAACGGCGACGATCCGCTGTCGAAAGCCCTGCGCGGCCTGATCGACCACGTCGCGCGCCAGGACGAGCAGCTGGAAAAGCTCACCGCCACCATCAAGGCGGCCGGCATCGCCTGCCCGAACATCTGCGAGGGTGATAAACTCGATTCAGCCGAACTGAACCGGCTCGTCGACTGAGGAATTCCATGACTGAAGAAGCAAGCGGCGCTCCGGCAGCCGACCCCGCCGTGCTCGATCCCTTCGAGATCCGCGTGCTAGCCGTGCTGGCCGAAAAAGAAGCGCTCACGCCCGACAACTACCCGATGTCGCTCAACGCCATCGTCAACGGCTGCAACCAGCTCTCCAGCCGCGATCCGGTGATGCAGCTGTCGGAAGACACGGTGCAGGACACCCTGCAGCGCCTGATCGAGCGGCGCCTGGTGAGCGGGGTGAGCGCCGCCGGCGCCCGCGTCACCAAGTACGAGCACCGCATGCGCATCAAGTGGACGCTCGAGCAGGACAAGGTGGCCGTGCTGACCGTGCTGATGCTGCGCGGCCTGCAGACGGCGGGCGAGATCCGCACCCGCACCGGCCGCCTGCACGAGTTCAGGACCGTGGGGGATGTCGAGGCGGCGCTGCAGTTCCTGATCGACAAATACCCGCCGCTGGTCGCGAAACTGGAGCGCGCCCCCGGCACCAAGGAATCTCGCTACGGCCAGCTGCTGGGCGGCGAGATCTCGCTGGCCCGCGACGACTCGGCCTTCGGCGCCGCCTCCAGCACGCCTCCAGGCAGCCGCGTCGGCCAGCTGGAAGCGGAAGTCGCCGCCTTGCGCGGCGAGCTGAACGAGCTCAAGGCGCAGTTCGAGGCGTTTCGCCAGCAGTTCCAGTAGCCGTCGAGCGCCGGAAAAAACGACAGGGCCGGCGAGATGCCGGCCCTTTTTCATGCGGTCGATCCGGCTCGGCCTGCCGTCAGCCTTCGTCGCGCCAGCGGCGCAGGCGGATGGCCCCGGCAATCATCGCCACGCCGGCGATCACGCCTGCCCACAGTTCCGGCGTGGCCAGGGTGGACCACGAATAGCTTACCATCGGCAGCAGCGGCACCCCGTTCGGACCAGGCTGCGGCAGGGCGGAGCCTGCGTCCGCGAACCAGGTGCCGGGAATCAGGCCGAGCAGGATCGTCTTGAGCACGTTGTTGATGATCCAGTCGGCGTTGATCGTGACCCCGGTCGACATCCCGAGCAGGAAATCGAGCCACTTCAGCAGCACCGCCGCCATCAGCGGCACGCCCACCGCCCACAGGAAGACCTTCGACTTGGCCCAGCTCGACACCAGCAGCAGCCAGCCCGCCGTCGGCAAGGCCCACAAAATGTAGACCGGCAGTACGGCCAGCAGATAGAGCGGCGCCAGGTAGAAGTTGACGTTACTCAGGAGCGGTCCCAGTACGCCGATGCCCACGGTGCTGGCGGCCATGTTCCCGATGAGGACGATCACCGCCGCGGTCGCGCTGGCAATGGCGATCGCGATCAGAGGCGCGACGACGAGCGCCGTGACGAGCTTGGACATGACCGTGTCGGTGTCCGATACCGGAAGCGACTTCCAGAACAGGATGCTGCGGTCGCGCCGGTCGTCGTACAGGGCCGACAGGCAGTAGAAGAAGGCCACGATCGGGAGGATCGCCAGGATCGGCGCGCCGCTCGCGATATAGTTGTTGGCAACCATGTTCGCTATCTCGGCACGTTTTTGCGGCGTCACGATGTCGGCCACGCGCTCCCTGTGCACTTCTTCGCCGTCGACCTGGATGCTGATGCTGTCGCCGCCGATCTTGCCGCTGGCCACGCCGTAGCCGGTAATGCCGCCCACCAGCACCACCATGAGCAGGGCGGCGATCAGCGGCGCCCAGATGAAACCGCCCTTGTTTTCCCAGAACTCGCGGCGGACGAGCCATTTCATCGTATTCATGCGTAGGTTCCTTTCATCGTTGCCACGAACAGGTCGGCGACGCTCGGATTGCGCGTTTCGCCGAGGGCGGACAGTTGAGCGCGCGAGACGCCGCCGGCGCGCGCCGAGTCGAACAGCATCACCGACTTGCCGAACACGGTGCGCTGGTCGAGCGGCTGCAGGGCGTTGGCGGCGGTGACCTTGTCGGCGGCGACCATGACTTCCACGTAGCGCTCGCCGACTTCGTCCATCGAAGCGGCCAGCACGATGCGCCCGTCGCGGATGAACAGCAGGTCGGTCAGGATGTGCTCCACTTCCTCGACCTGGTGCGTCGTGATGATGATGGTCTTGTTCTCGTCAAAATAGTCTTCCAGCAGGTTCTGGTAGAACTGCTTGCGGTAGATGATGTCGAGGCCCAGGGTCGGCTCGTCGAGCACGAGGATCTTGGCGTCGATCGCCATCACCAGCGCCAGGTGCAGCTGGACGATCATGCCTTTCGACATTTCCTTGACCTTCATGGTCGGCGTCAGGCGGGTATTCGCGATGTACTGCTCGGCGCGCTTGCGGTCGAAGCGCGGATGCACGCCGGCCACGAAATCGATGGCGTCGGCC
This sequence comes from Massilia sp. SYSU DXS3249, assembly GCF_053668055.1. Classification (NCBI taxonomy): domain Bacteria; kingdom Pseudomonadati; phylum Pseudomonadota; class Betaproteobacteria; order Burkholderiales; family Oxalobacteraceae; genus Massilia; species Massilia sp. SYSU DXS3249. Next base: position 137,830 of record NZ_JBSIPX010000001.1, read on the forward strand.
ACGCGCAGCCAGCGCGGCAGGATCGCCACGTCGGCGATGAAGCACACGTCCTGCATCAGCGCGTCGCGCTGGGTGCGCGGGTCCAGGCCCATCACGGTCAGCTGGCCGTCGAAGGGGATCAGGCCCAGGGCCGCCTTCAGGGTGGTGGTCTTGCCGGAACCGTTGGGGCCGATCAGGCCGACAATGCGCCCGGCCGGGATGTCGAAGTCGATTCCGTCGACCGCCGTGCGCTTGCCGTAGCGCTTGGTCAGGCCGCGGGCGGAAATGAGGGCGCTCATGCCGTACCTCCGGGCTGCGCGGTGTGCAGCAGTTGCTCGACGTTCAGGCCGAGCAGCCGGATACGTTCGACCATGGCCGGCCATTCCTCGCGCAGGAAGCGCTCGCGCTCGCTGGCCAACAGTTTCTCGCTTGCTCCTTCAGTGACATACATGCCAATCCCCCTTCGTTTTTCTACTAGGTTTTCGTCGACCAGTTCCTGGTAAGCCTTGGACACGGTGATCGGGTTGAGTTGGTATTCGGCCGCGATCTGGCGGACCGAGGGCAGGGCGTCGCCCGCTTTTAGGATGCCGTCGAGCATCATGTCGATGACGCGGTCCTTGAGCTGGCGGTAAATCGGTGCGTTGTCGTTCCAGCCGATGTTCATGGATGGTCCTCCCGTCGCGTCGGTGCTGCAGCATGTTCGTACATGTCCGGCTCCTCCTGGTGAAGTATTGCTGTGGTGTTGTAGTGAACTATAACAGCGACAGTTTTTCAGGCAGCCAGAAGGCGACGAACTGCACAAAAACGGACATGAAGCGCAAAAAGGCGATGCCGAGGCGACATGACCATCGTGTTTTGCAGCTTATCCGGACGTTTCCTTTCGCACATGGCCCTGCTCATCCATAACTCGAAGCCAGCCCGTGATGATAGGGGTTTTTCTTGCTCGAAAACTCACGAAATATTGCGCATTGGTGTGGCGCGCACGCTTCAGCACGTGTGCGACACATTTTTCTTTCCTCATGTATAGTTGTCGAGAATATATTGTAATTTTGATACTTTTAACGCCCGATCGAATTAAGTAACAGCGCAGTCGCGCCGAGCACCCTGGAGAAAACATGAATACGAAGAAAACGATGAAGCCGATGCAATACGCACTTGCCCTGGCGATAGCCGCCCTGGTGGCGGGCTGCGGCGGTGGCGGCGGTGGTGGCGACGGGGGCGGCGGGACGACGCCACCACCGACGGGCACCACGCCACCACCACCACCGCCGACCAATACGGCACCACAGACGGTGCTGGCCGGCAGGATCACTGCCCTGCAGGAGCCGCAAGCTGTCACCTCCGACAGCGCGGGCAACCTCTACGTCGTCGACGGCGGCCCGCATTCGATCCTGAAGTTCGCGCCGGACGGCACCATGACCACGCTGGCCGGCGCGAGCGCCAAGCCAGGCTACGCTGACGGTCCGGGCGCGAACGCGCGCTTCCGTTTCTTCGGCAGCAGCGACATCGTGTCCGACACCCAAGGCAACCTGTTCGTGTCGGACGAGTGCAATGGCATGATCCGCAAACTCGCGGCCGACGGCACGGTGTCGACGCTGGCAGGATCGGGATCGACCTTCTGCAACAACGTCGTTCCCGCAGGAGGCGTGACGACCCCACTTGACGGTACCGGTCAAGGCGCCCGCTTCACGCGTCCGATGCGTATCGTCCCGGACAATGCCGGCGGCGTCGTCGCCATCGATTCGCTGGTCGCAGGCCAGGTACGTTTCGTCAGCGCAGGTGGTGCGGTCACGACCCGCACCTACGCGGCGCCGACCGGCTTGAATGCAGCGCCGACTTTCTACGGCATCGCACGCGCCGCCAACGGCACCTTGTACCTGTCCGACTTCGACGGGCGGATCTGGAAAGACGTCAATGGCGCGCTGGTGCAGGTGGCCGGCCACGACCCAAGTACGCAAGGCAGCAGCCTCGGCTTCCAGGATGGCGCCGGCTCCGTGGCACGCTTCAGCGCCATTACCGATATCGTGATCTCGCCGAAGGACGGCAACCTGTACGTGGGTGACGCCTCGATGGTGCGCAAGGTCGATCTCAGCAACGCTAACGCTGCGGTCGTCTCCACGCTGGCAGGCGCCCCGACCCGCGGCTTCGTCGATGGCACGGGCACGGCTGCACGGTTCACGTCGATCCGCGGCATGGGCCTGGTCGGCGACGACCTGGTCGTCATCGAGACCGATCAGGGCGTCCTGCGCCGCGTGACTCTCGCCGGTGTCGTCACCACGCTCACTTCGACCGCCGCCGTGCGCGGCTACGTCGACGGCGCTGGCGCGCAGGCGCGCTTCAACGTGCAGTCCTCGCTGACGGCCGACGGCAGCGGCGCGCTGTACATGGCCGACAGTATCGCCCACACCATCCGCAAGGTCGCAGCCGACGGCACTACCACGACCTTCGCCGGCAAGGCGAACCAGAACGGCACGACCGACGGTGCAATCGCCACCGCGACCTTCAACGCTCCGCGCGCGGTGGCGGCAGGCCGCGACGGCTCGGTGTGGGTGGCCGAGAACGGGGTGACGCAGAACAGCAGCCAGCTGCGCAGGATCATCGGCGGCAACGTCAGCACGGTCGACAAGACCCTCGCCATCACGAACCTGGCCGTGGATGCCAACGGCAATGCCGTCGTCACCACCCCTGGCGCGGTCGTGCGCGTGACGCCTGCGGGTGCGAAGGAAACCCTGGTCGACACGGCCAAGATCGCCGCCCTGATCTCGGCGCCGACGGCCCGCTTCGTGCCACAGTCGGTCGTCATCGACGGCGCCGGAAATATCTATATTTCCGACACCGGCACCGTGGCGGTCTACAAGCTCACGCCAGCGGGTGGGCTGAGCGTCTTCGCCGGTACCCCGCTCAAGGAAGCGGGCGACATCGATGGTCCGGTCGGCACGGCAACCCTCGGCTTCTACGAAGTGGAGTACATGGCGCTCGACGACAAGGGCAATCTCTACCTGAGCGGCCAGGGCAGCGTGCGCATGATCAGCCCGGCTGGTGTGGTGTCGACGCCGAGCTTCTCATGGGACAAGGCGCCGATTGGTGCGATCGCCGTTACCAACGGCAAGCTGTACGGCATGACGCGCTACGCTCTGCTGCAGCACCAGCTGCAGTAAGCGTGGACCTTGCACGGCGCCACGGCGCCGTGTTCATCGCAACGACAAAGCCGCCGCAAGGCGGCTTTGTCGTTGGCGAAGGGTAGATGGGTTCCCCGACTCCACGCCTGGAGCCGGCACAGCCCGCGGCGGAACGAGGGAACGAACCGAGGAGAAAGAGGGGGGGGCTTCAGCCGTGCAGGCCGTCGAGCCCATGTTGCACGACAGCCCCATGCGCATCGACCGCAATCCAGCCTCCGCGCGCAGGTTCGCCGTCGAGCTCCCAGTCGGGCAGCACGTAGCGCAGCCTGTCGCCATGGCGGTGCAGGGCGGGGCGATGGGTGTGGCCATGGATCAGGACATCGGCGCCGGTGGCGGCGAACACCGCCTCGATCGCATCCGGCGTTACGTCCATGATGTCATAGGATTTGGTGGTGTGCGCCTCGCGGCTGCCTTCGCGCAGGCCGGCGATGATCTGCTTGCGCTGGGCCAAGGGCATGGCCAGGAACTGGGCCTGCCAGGCCGGCTGCCTGACCATCGCCCGGAATTCCATGTACTTGGTGTCGAGTGTGCATTCGGCGTCGCCATGCACGAGGGCGATGCGCCGCCCGCCAATGACGGCGACATGCGGTTCCGGCAGCAGGGTGAGGCCTGCGGCGCGGGCGAAGCCCGTGCCGACCAAAAAATCGCGGTTGCCCGCCATCCAGAACAGGGACACGCCGCTGTCGGCCAGGGCGCGCAGCGCTGTCACCACGCGGGCGTGGAAAGGCGTGTCGAGGTCGTCGTCGCCTGCCCAGTATTCGAAAATGTCGCCGAGAAGATAAAGCTGTTCGGCATGCGCCGCGTGCTCATCGAGGAAGCGGAAGAAGGCCTCGGCGGTACGCGGATGGGACTCCTGCAGGTGCAGGTCGGAAATGAAAAGCGCGAGCGTGCGCGCGGGAGTGGACATCGTGGGTGATCCCGCGCGCGGTGCTGGTAATTACTGGACGACTTCGGCTTTTTCGATGACGACCGGATCGACCGGCACGTCCGAGTGCATGCCCGAACGCGAGGTCTTGACGCCGTTGATTTCGTCGACGATTTCGGTGCCCGAGGTGACCTTGCCGAACACGGCGTAGCCCCAGCCGTCCTGGCCCGGGTAGTTCAGGAAGTCGTTGTTCTTGGTGTTGATGAAGAACTGGGCCGATGCCGAGTGCGGCGCCGAGGTGCGGGCCATGGCGATCGTGTACTTGTCGTTCTTCAGGCCGTTCTTGCCTTCGTTTTCGACGGTCGCGTCGGTGGCTTTCTGCTTCATGCCCGGCTCGAAACCGCCGCCCTGGATCATGAAGTCCTTGATCACGCGGTGGAAGATCGTGTTGGTGAAATGACCCTTGTTCACGTAATCCAGGAAGTTGGCAACCGTCTTCGGCGCTTTCTCGGCATCGAGTTCGATGGTGATGTTGCCCTTGTTGGTGGTCAGCAGTACGGAGGTCATGTTGTGTCCTTGTGTTTGTTGAAAAGCTGTTAGAACGCTATTTTACAAGCTTATCGCCCTTGAGCAGGGTGGCCGACTGAATCACGATCGGCGTGACCGGCACGTTCTGCATGCCGCGGATGTCGTCGACCACGACCGCCTTGATCTTGTCGACCGTCTCGTGACCCTGCACGACGCGCCCGAACACGGTGTAGCCGTGGCCGTCCTGGCCCGGATAGTCGAGGCCGGCATTGTCGTTGACGTTGATAAAGAACTGGGACGTGGCCGAGTTGGGGTTGTCGGTGCGCGCCATGGCGACCGTGTAGGGCTTGTTCGACAGGCCGTTTTTCGATTCGCTCGGGATCGGCTTGCGCACGCCTGGCTTGTCCACCAGCTTTTCGGTATAGCCGCCGGCCTGGATCATGAAGCCGTCGATCACGCGGTGAAACACCGTGCCTTTATAGAAGCCCGACTTTACGTATTGCAGGAAATTCGCGGTGCTCTTCGGCGCATTTTCCTGGTCGAGTTCGACGACGATCTCGCCCATGCTCGTCTTCAGGGAAACCTGCGGATTCTCGAAGGCCAGCGCGGCGCTCGACAGGCTGAATGCGAGCACGGCAGCGGCGAGCCGTGGGAAAAGAGAGCGGCGGGATTGTTTTTGTGCGTACATGGAGCGTCTCCTCGGTGGACGTGGCGCAAAGTCCTGTCAAGTCTTTTGCAGAAAAATAAACCTGAGCCATATGCGGCCAGTCCGGATTTTATCAATGCTATACTTTGCGCAGAACGTCCCATTCTATCTCATAAGAATAATATAGAGCGGCAGGCGGTCCCGACGTAAAGTCTGATTCCCGGCGCGCGCCGAGTGGCGAACGTGCCCGGGATTCGTATTGCTTCGGGCTTCCATCCTCCCTCTCGATTCATCACCACCAATGAGCCAATTAAAGATCTACAACACGCTTGCGCGCGAAAAGCAGGTATTTGTCCCGATGGAGGCCGGCAAGGCCGGCATGTATGTCTGCGGCATGACCGTCTACGACTACTGCCACGTCGGGCACGCGCGCATGATGATGGCCTTCGACGTCATCTACCGCTGGCTCATGGAATCGGGATACGAGGTCAAGTACGTGCGCAACATCACGGACATCGACGACAAGATCATCAAGCGCGCGGTCGAGAACGGCGAAACCCTGTCGTCGCTCGTCACCCGCTTTACCAAGTACATGGATGAAGATACGGCCGCGCTCGGCATCCTGCCGGCCAGCTTCGTTCCGCGCGCCACCGAACACGTGCCGGGCATGCTGGCCATCATCGAACGCCTCGAGGAAAAAGGCCTGGCCTACCGCAGCGATGACGGCGACGTGAACTACGCCGTGCGCGGCTTCGAGGGCTACGGCAAGCTGTCCGGCAAGTCGCTTGACGACCTGCGTGCCGGCGAGCGCGTGGACGTGAATACCGGCAAGCGCGACCCGCTCGACTTCGTGCTCTGGAAAGCGGCCAAGGAAACCGAGCCGGACGAAGCGAAATGGGATTCGAAATGGGGCCGCGGCCGCCCGGGCTGGCACATCGAGTGCTCGGCCATGTCGTGCGCGCTGCTGGGCGAACACTTCGACATCCACGGCGGCGGCCAGGACCTGCAGTTCCCGCACCACGAAAACGAGATCGCCCAGAGCGAAGGCGCTTTCGGCGGCCCGATGGTGAACTACTGGATCCACAACGGTTTCGTGCGTGTCGATAACGAGAAGATGTCCAAGTCCCTGGGCAATTTCTTCACGATCCGCGACGTGCTCAAGAAGTACGATGCCGAAGTGGTGCGCTTCTTCATCCTGCGCGCCCACTACCGCAGCCCGCTGAATTACTCCGACGTCCACATCGACGACGCCAAGGGCGCGCTGACGCGCCTGTACACGGCGCTCTCCGACCTCGAGCTCGGCGAGGATACGCCGGCCGTCGATTGGGACGAAGCCCATGCCGTGCGCTTCCGCGAAGCGATGAACGACGACTTCAACACGCCGCTGGCCGTGGCCGAGCTGTTCGACCTGGCAAGCGAAGTCAACCGTACGAAATCGCCCGAGACGGCGCGCCAGCTCAAGGCGCTGGCCGGCGTGCTCGGCTTGCTGCAGCGTGCGCCGCAAGCCTACCTGCGTGCGGGCAGCACCGAGGGCGGCCTGGAAGAAGGGCGGATCCTCGAGCTGATCGCCGAGCGCGCCGCCGCCAAGAAGGCCCGTAACTTTGCCGACGCCGACCGCATCCGGGGCGAGCTGACCGCCGCCGGGATCGTCCTCGAAGACAAACCGGACGGAACGACGAACTGGCGTCGCGCATAATGGCAGCAGAACAGGACAGCATGGGCGGAGCAGCGCCAGATATCGAGGTGCCCGCGTACTGGGCCGAAGCCAAGGAAGAGCTGATGCGGCGCGACCGCATCATGAAGCGCCTCATCCCGCAGTTCGGCGACCTGTACCTGAAAGGCCATCCCGATCCGTTCACGACGCTGGCGCGTTCGATCGTCGGCCAGCAGGTCACGCCGAAAGCCGCCGATGCCGCCTGGACCAAGCTCGGCCAGGCCTGTCCGAAAATGACGCCGAGCCAGGTCATCAAGCTGGGCGCCGAGCAGATCGGCGCCTGTGGCCTGTCCAAGCGCAAGACCGAATACATCCTCGACCTGGCCGACCACTTCAAGGCCAAGCGTGTGCATGCGAACCTGTGGTCCGAAATGGACGACGAGGCCGTCATCGCCGAGCTGGTCCAGATCCGCGGCATCAGCCGCTGGACGGCCGAGATGTTCCTGATCTTTAACCTGCTCAGGCCGAACGTCCTGCCCCTCGACGATGCCGGCCTGATCCAGGGCATCAGCCAGAATTATTTCTCCGGTGAACCCGTTTCCCGCAGCGATGCGCGCGAAGTGGCGGCCAACTGGGAACCGTGGCGCACAGTTGCCACATGGTATTTATGGCGTAGCCTCGACCCCGTTTCACCCTCCGGCAGCGCGCCGGGTACGGTAGAATAACGCCGAATTTGCACTATCTCGCCGCGCGGCCCCATTGCGCCCCGGCAAAAGAACAACCCCCGGAGGTACAATGACTAAAACAACTTTCCTCAGTTTCGAGCAGCCAATCGCCGAGCTCGACTCGAAAATCGAAGAGCTCCGCTTCGTCCAAGACGATTCGGCCGTCGATATTTCTGAAGAAATCGACCGCCTGGCCAAGAAGAGCCAGCAGCTCACGAAAGACATCTACGCCAAGCTGACGCCATGGCAGGTCTCGCAGATCGCGCGCCACCCCCAGCGTCCGTACACGATGGATTACGTGAACGCGATCTTCACCGACTTCCACGAGCTGCACGGCGACCGTACCTTCGCGGACGACCAGTCGATCATCGGCGGCCTGGCGCGCTTCAACGGCCAGGCCTGCATGGTCATCGGCCACCAGAAGGGCCGCGACACCAAGGAGCGCGCGATGCGCAACTTCGGCATGCCGAAGCCGGAAGGCTACCGCAAGGCCATGCGCCTGATGAAGGTTGCCGAAAAGTTCAACCTGCCGATCTTCACCTTCGTCGACACCCCGGGCGCCTTCCCCGGTATCGACGCGGAAGAGCGCGGCCAGTCGGAAGCGATCGGTCACAACCTGTACGTCATGGCCGAACTGAAGGTGCCGCTGATTGCCACCATCATCGGTGAAGGCGGTTCCGGCGGCGCGCTGGCGATTGCCGTCGGCGACGCCGTCCTGATGCTGCAGTACGCCACCTATTCGGTGATCTCGCCGGAAGGCTGCGCCTCGATCCTGTGGAAGACCTCGGAGCGCGCGGCCGATGCGGCCGAGGCCCTGGGCCTGACCGCGCATCGCCTGAAGGCGATGGGCGTGATCGACAAGATCATCACCGAGCCGCTGGGCGGCGCCCACCGCGACCCGCAAGGCATGGCGCAGATGCTCAAGCGCGCGCTGGCCGACACGCTGCGCCAGTTCCAGGGCATGAAGACCAAGGACCTGCTCGAAGCCCGTCACCAGAAGCTGATGGCTTACGGCAAGTTCAAGGAAACGACGCCGACCGGCGAAGAGTGATGTTTTGTAAGTAATGCTGCCAATGGGCCCGCTAGCGGGCCCATTGCCGTTCCGATTCCGACTCATGGCCGCTACCCGGCCCCGAGTCTTCCTTCCCGCAGTATCTCCTTTGAGCGAATCCATCCAGTGAGCCGCACCGCAACCGGCCAGGTCCCGGCAACTTTCGCGCGCGCGCTCGATGCGCTGCGCACCCAGTATTCTCCCTCCACGATGGCCGTTGCCTGCAGCGGCGGCCTCGATTCGATGGTCTTGCTCGACCTGGCCGCAGGCTGGTGCCGCACGCACGGCATCGCGCTGCACGCCCTGCACGTGCACCACGGGCTCAGTCCCAACGCCGACGCCTGGCAGGCCCATGTCGAGACGGCGGCGCGAGCGCTCGGCGTGGCCGTCGACGCGCGCCGGGTCGTCGTCGCGCAATCCGGCTCCGGCGTCGAGGCAAGCGCGCGCAAGCTGCGTTACCGGGCGCTGGGCGAGATGTGCCGCGCCCATGGCGCCAGCGTCCTGCTGACCGCCCATCACCTCGACGACCAGGCCGAAACCGTGCTGCTGCAATTGCTGCGCGGCTCGGGGCCGGCCGGCCTGTCGGGCATGGACGAAGCAAACGCCGCCCCCGAACTGCTGGGCAACGCGGACCTCGTCATGGCCCGTCCGCTGCTTGGTCTGGGCCGCGCCGAGCTCGAAGCCCACGCCTGCGGCGTCAATCTTGCCTGGGTCGAGGACGAATCGAACCAGGATGTGCGCTACGCCCGCAACGCCTTGCGCCATACCGTGATGCCGGCGCTGGCGCAGGCCTTCCCCGGTTTCCAGGAGCGCTTCGCCCGCAGTGCGGCGCACGCGCAGTCGGCCCAGCGCCTGCTGGTCGAGCTGGCCGACACCGACCTGGCCGCCAGCCTGGTCGACGGCGCCGTCGATTGCGCCCGCCTGCGCGCGATGACACATGACCGCGCCTACAACATGCTGCGCCACTGGTTCGCCGTGCAGGGCCTGGCGATGCCGTCGACGGCCTGGCTGGTCGAGATGCACGCCCAGCTGGTCGAGGCCAGGCATGACGCCCAGCTGCTGGTCACCCATCCCGCCTGCCACATCCGGCGCCACCGCGACCGCTTGTATATCACGCCGAAACTGGTGGACCTGCCCGGCATGCGCGATCCGGACGACGAAGGCGTGCTCGACAGGGCCGGCGAGTCCTTTGCCTGGCGCGGCGAGGCGCAGCTGGCCTTCCCGGATTACGGCGGGGTGCTGCACTTCGAGCCTGCCGAGACCGGGCTCGACGCGACCTGGCTGCAGGCCCGGGAGCTCATCATCGATTTCCGCAAGGGGGGAGAGCGCCTCAAGCTGGCGCCGAACCGACCGACCCGCGGCCTGAAGGCCCACTACCAGGCCGCCGACGTGCCGGCCTGGGAAAGGAGCCGCCTGCCCATCGTCAGCAGCGGCCGCGACCTGCTGTATGCCGCCGGCCTCGGCATGGACTGCCAGCACTTCGGCGCCGCGCCCGCGCAACTGATCGCGCTGCGCTGGGAATCGCAGGCTGGATAGATTCTGAGAGTTTCTATACGAAAACCGTATTACTTTATTTTCATTTCATATAGCTTTTTGGATTGCTGTCCCTTGTGATCTTGCAGTGCAACATGCTAGAGTAGGTGTTCCCTTTTGATCCTCTACAAGCTGGAAACCTTCCTGTTATGGCTTTAATTGTCCACAAATACGGTGGTACGTCGATGGGCTCGACGGACCGTATCAAGAATGTCGCGGCCCGCGTCGCCAAGTGGCACGACGCCGGGCACAAGATCGTCGTGGTGCCGTCGGCCATGTCGGGAGAAACCAACCGCCTGATCGGGCTGGCCAAGGAAATCATGGCCCAGCCGGACCCGCGCGAACTGGACATGATCGCCTCGACCGGCGAGCAGGTGTCAGTCGGGCTCCTGGCCATGGCGCTGCTCGCCATTGGCAAGGATGCGGTCTCCTACACCGGCTGGCAGGTCGGCATCCGCACCGACTCCGCGTTCACCAAGGCGCGCATCCAGTCGATCGACGACACGCGCGTGCGTGGCGACCTCGACGCGGGTAAGATCGTCATCATCACCGGCTTCCAGGGCGTGGACGAAGAGGGCAACATTTCGACGCTGGGCCGTGGCGGCTCGGACACCTCGGCCGTGGCGATCGCCGCCGCGCTGAAGGCCGACGAGTGCCTGATCTACACCGACGTCGACGGCGTCTACACGACCGATCCGCGCGTCGTCGACGAAGCGCGCCGCCTGGAAAAGATTACTTTTGAAGAAATGCTCGAGCTGGCCTCGCTCGGCTCGAAAGTGCTGCAGACCCGCTCGGTCGAGTTCGCCGGTAACTACCAGGTGCCGACCCGCGTGCTGTCGTCGCTGACCGACCCGAAGATGCCACTGGAAGAAGAAGCCAACTCCGGCACCCTGATTTCGTTTGAGGAAGAAACCAACATGGAACAAGCCGTCATCTCCGGTATCGCTTTCCACCGTGATGAAGCCAAAATTACCGTCCTCGGCGTGCCGGACAAGCCGGGCGTCGCCTACCACATCCTGGGGCCGGTGTCGGACGCCAACATCGAAGTGGACATGATCATCCAGAACCAGTCGGTGGATGGCAAGACCGACTTCACGTTCACGGTCTCCCGCAACGACTACCAGCGCGCGATGGCGGTCCTGGAAGCGAACCAGGCCGAACTCGGCTATACGCGCATCCTCGGCGACGCCAAGGTGTCGAAGGTGTCGGCCGTCGGCGTGGGCATGCGCAGCCATGTCGGCGTCGCCTCGCAGATGTTCCGCACGCTGGCGGAAGAGGGCATCAATATCATGATGATCTCGACCTCGGAGATCAAGATTTCGGTCCTGATCGACGAGAAATACATGGAGCTCGCCGTCCGTGCCCTCCATAAAGCTTTTGATTTAGAGAAAGCTTAACTTTTTTCAAAATATTGCTCGCGTTGCCTTGACCAATCAGGCACCGACCGATAATATGCTGGCTCTCAGCGCTAGTGAAACTTACTGGAGTTGATTGGAGACGTGGCCGAGTGGCCGAAGGCACATCCCTGCTAAGGATGCATACGGCTTATACCCGTATCGTGGGTTCGAATCCCACCGTCTCCGCCAGAATCAAGAAAAGAAGCCGTCGAAAGACGGCTTTTTTTCGTTTACGGGGCATGATGCGGGGCAGGCAGCGCCCGACGTGGCCGCAAGACGCCAACTGCCTTCCCCTGCAGAAGCAATCTGTATCGCCTACGCCCGCACCATTTCCCGCCGCCTCTTCATCACGACGATCAGCGACTCCTCGCGGCATTTGGTTTCCTTTTCTGTAAAAAATATTCATGAGCCAAGCGGAGCGCTTGTCTTCCACAAGTGCTCCGTTTCGTCGGTCGAGCTGGTGAGCGCAATATGCACTGTCCACGCCCATCAGGGCTCTCTTCACTGTGTTGCACATATTTAGCTGCGGTAATCGTTCGAACGAAGAGAATTTGCGTGCGTCAATTGCACATCTCTGAATACGACAGGGAGCCACACCAGGAGGCTCGCAGCCTCCAGTCGGGTTCCGGCGAGTCGGACCTGTTGCGCCAGATCATTTGCGCGTAGTCATTAGTCACTACACTCTTTTTAGGTGTTTTCGTCTGAAGGTGCAGGGCCTTTTGGAGGACTCAGCATGAGCACGCAAGAGTTTGCGCCGCGCGTGCGGCTTACGGGTCGCGCAGCGATGATTCGTCCGGGGCGCGAAAAGGGCGCCGTGGCGATCATCACCATCGCTGCGATCATTATCATCATCGGTTTCTGCGGCTTGGCGCTCGATCTTTCCCAGGTCTACAACAGGAAAATGGAACTTCAAAACGCCGCGGATGTTGCAGCGCTGGCCGCCGCCGGCGAACTGAACGGGACGAGCACCGGGGTCAGCAGTGCCGTGGCCGCGGCCGCGGCAAGGTTCGGAGGATCGAGCGAATCCTCGGTGACGTTTCAATACGGCCGGCCGATACAGTGGGCCGAAGCGGCGATCGAGTTCGGCCGTACCCCGGGCGGGCCATGGGTAGCGGCTGGCGCCGCACGAAACAATCCTGGCGAGCTTCGCTATGCAAGGGTGAGCACGGACGGCCTCGACCCGTCCTATAGCCAGGTCAACGCCTTGTTCATCCCTTTCTTCTCGGAAGATCTCACGATCGTGTCGATGAGTGCTCGCGCCATTGCCGGGCGTTCCGCCATCAAGGTAGCGCCGCTGGGGATTTGTGCCATGCGGCCCCAGGAAAAGCGCAATCGTCAAGGTGAGCTCGAGGAATACGGGTTCCGGCGCGGCGTCAGTTACGACCTCATGAACCTGAATCCCGAATCGGCAGGCAGCGGTCTGTCCTTCCTGATCGATCCTCTGGCGCCGCCCGGCGCGACGGCAACGCCCGCAAGCAAGCTGAGTTCGGTCGAACCCTTCGTCTGCACCGGGACCCTCGCGATTCCACGGGTGACGGGTGGGCAGATTACCGTTTCCTCCCCATTCCCCTTGGGCACTTTCGCCAACCACCTGAATTCACGTTTCAAAACCGACGCCGCTGCGTGCAATCCGGACGCCGCGCCACCCGACGCCAACGTCAAGGCCTACGTGTTCAACACCAGCGTTCCCTGGATGAACACGGCGCGGGACAAGCAATCGGCTGCACCCTCCCAGGAAGAGAACAAGCAGTGGACGGTCGCCGGGCCGGATCCGACACCGGCCGGTACGACTGCCGGCATGTATGGGCCCTTGTGGTCGTATGCGAAGGCCGTCCAGTATGCCGATCCCGAACCTTCGGCCGGTTACAAGGCATACGGGACCTCGGACTGGAGCACCCTGTACAACCCGGGACAGCCGAAGGCCACGACCGGCTATCCATCCACTACCCCGTATATGCAGGCGAAAGGCTCGGTCACGTTCGAGGCCCCGACAGGCAGCAACAAGGGCGTGCGCCATCGCCGGGTGCTGAACGTCCCCCTGCTCGCATGCCCCGTCAGCGGGAGCAAGGCGAGCGTGCTCGGCATCGGCAGGTTTTTCATGACCGTGCCGGCGGATAGCACCCACCTGTACGCAGAATTTGCCGGACTGGCCCCGGAGCAAACCCTCGGCACTCACATGAAACTCTACCGATGAAACCAGCGAAAACACGATTTTTCAGGCGGACCGAAAGCGGAAGCATTGCGGTAGAGACGATATTTTGCCTGCCGCTCCTGATTCTCTTCCTCGTGGTTCCCTTGTTCCTGGCCAGGGCTTTCTGGTACTACAGCGTCGCCCAGAAGGCGGCGCATGACGGCGCCCGCTTCCTTGCGAATGCCACGCTGACCGAAATCGTCGCGCCCGACGGAAGCGGAGGCGACCCCTTGCCCGTCGCACTGATTGCAGAAGCGATCGCGCACGCCGAGCTCGATGAAATCAAGCCGGCACTCGCGCGGTACACGGTCAGCGTACTGTGCGACGGAGAGGTCTGCGGCAACGCAGTGCCGCAGAGAGTGCGTGTCTCGGTTCAACTACGCTTCCGCGACCAGATCTTCGATACTTTTACGAGCAAGTACTTTGGCGATGACCCAATCATTCTCACCGGACGCGTCACGATGCGCTATGTCGGCAATTAAGCATTCCAGCAAGCGCCTCCCCAAGAGGCGAACACAACGGGGCGTCGCTGCCGTCGAGTTTTCGCTCGTCGCCATTCTTCTGTTTACGCTCATTTTCGGCATCATCGAGGTCGCACGCGCCATGTACATCTGCAATACCTTGCAGGAAGTCACCAGGCGCGCCGCGGCGCTCGCCGCGACTACCGACTTCAGCAACGCGCTCGACATGCAGGAGGTGCGCGAGACGGCGATCTTCCGGACCAGTCCCGGCACCCTGGCATTCGCACAGCCAATCAGCGATGCGCACATCAACATCGATTACATGCGCATCCGGCAGAACGGCACGACGCTCACCATGGAGCGGATTTCGGAAGCCTCCTTGCCGGCCAGCCCCGCCGAAAATATCGTGAACTGCACGGCCAACCCCTACGGCGAACGCTGCATTCGCCTGGTGCGCGTGCGCGTGTGCCAGGAGGGCAGGGGCGAAACGTGTACCCGGGTCGATTACCAGTCGCTCGTCTCACTGGTTCCACTCCCGTTCGGATTGCCGCGTTCCACGACGATCGCCAATGCCGAGACCTTGGGCATGCCCTGAGGCTTGCGCCCACCAGGGCCACCCACTTCAGGATTCCTGCAGCGTCCCTCGCATGTCCATGAAGCGGACGCGCTTCCAGTAACCGGCAACACGCCCGGCACGCGTCCATGACTGCGTGCCGGTGGCAGAACCCCGCGCGCGTACGGGAGCACGGTCTTCCGGCGCCCTGTTGGGCAGATCCAGCCTCCGCCCGCCTCCGCTCCGGTATTCTGCTTTCTTAGCGCCTGTCAATGTGCGCAGCAGGGGGCGATGGGAGCATGCATCTTGGTCTTCAGCAATTTTTCGGAGGACGTATGGATGAGATGCTGCGCTATTTCGAAGAAGAGCTGGCCTTGTTCGGGCAATACGCACGTGCGTTCCGCGACCGTTTCCCGAAGCCGGCAAGCGAGCTGCACATCGCCGGCGAGAGCTACGAAGACCCGAGCGTCGCCCGGCTGATCCAGTCGGTCGCCCTGCTCAGCGCACGCATCCACAAGCGGCTCGACGACGATTATCCGAAGTTCACGGAATCGCTCCTCGAAAGCCTCTATCCGCATTACCTGAGGCCGATGCCGTCCTACTCGATCGCGCAGCTCGTGGACAGGGGGCAGGGCGCCGGCGAGTTCTCGGTCATCCCGCGCGGCACGCCGCTGCGGAGCAGGCAGGTCGAGGGCACGGTCTGCCAGTTCCGTACCGTGTATCCGGTCGTGGCCGGACCGCTGCGCATCACGCACGCCGGCTTCTCGCTCGGCAGCGGCGTGCCGCGCGCGCTCCACAACATGCGCGGCGTCACGGCGGGCATCGCGATCGGGTTCGAGGCAAAGGGTTCGGTGGCTGCCCTGTGCCGGCGCGGCGGGGCGCGCGTGCGCCTGTTCGTGGACGGCGATCCGGCGCTGCGGGCCGCATTCATCGATGCGCTGTTCATGCGTCCGCCCTCGGCCTGCGTGCAGGCCGAGGGCTCGGCATCCTGGCTTGCGCTCGACGCCTCGCCGCTCGGCCTGGCCGGCTTCGGCGAGGAGGAAGCGGTCCTGCCGACGCCGGCGCGCTCGCATCCGGCATTTCGCCTGTTGACCGAATATTTCACCTACCCGGAAAAATTCGGTTTCATCGACGTCGACCTGGAGGCTGCGGCCCGCGTCCTCCCGGCGGGGTGCGAACGCTTCACGCTGCAGCTCGGGCTGGCGCGGGTGGCCGCGGACTCGGATGCGGCACGCCTGCTCGCGCCCCTGTCCTCCAGGAACCTGCTGCCCGGCTGCACGCCGGTCGTGAACCTGTTTCGCAGGGGAGGCGACCCGATCCCGCTTTCGCACACCCGCAGCGACTATCCGCTGGCTGCCGATTCCGCGCATGCGGCCGCGTTCGAGATCCACAGCATCGACCGGGTGTGCGTGGTGCGCGAAGCGCGCGGCGCCCGCAGCGTGACGGAGTTCGCTCCGCTGTATGCGGTAGGACACGGCGAAGGGCGTGCGAGCGGACACTTCTGGGTGGCGCGGCGCGACGAGATGCTGGCCGATGCCAGTCCCGGGCACGAAGTCCGGCTGGCCCTGTTCGACCCCGGCTTCAGCCCGACGGAGGCGCTTGGGGCGACCATTTCGACCGAGCTGACCTGCACCAACCGCGACCTGCCGAGCCAGCTGCGCTACGGTCATCCCGACGGCGACCTGGTGGCCGAATCGCTGGCGGGCGCGGCGCCGTTTCGCCTGCTGCGGCGGCCGACCGCCGCCTGCCGTTTCGAGAGCGGCCATGGTGCCCACTGGCGCCTGGTGTCGCACCTGGCACTCAACTATGCGGGGCTGACTACGGCGGGACTGGCTGCCTTGCAGAACATGCTCGCCCTGTACGATCTGCCGCGCTCGCCGGTCTCGCGGCGCCAGATCGCCGGGATCGTCGGGCTGGAGCACGGCACGGTGCGGGCGTGGCTCAAGACACGGCCGGTGTCCTCGCTGATGCCGGGCGTCGGCATCCGCATGACGGTGGACGAGGCGGCATTCGCGGGCAGCGGCCTGTATGTGTTTGCACAGGTCATGGACCGCTACTTCGCCCTGAACAGCCAGCTCAACTGCTTTACCCGGCTCGAGTTCGTGTCAAACCAGACCGGAGAGGAGATCCTGGCATGCGCTCCACGCACCGCCGAGAAACTGCGCGCCTGATCGACCGGCTGCTGGCGGCGCCCCAAGCCTTCGAATTCGCCCAGGCCGTGCACATCCTGCTGGCATGGCTGGCCGAACAGGGCGTGGCGCCCGGGCAGGCCCTCGATACCCACCTGCGTTTCGAAAACAGCCTGCGCCTGGGCTTTCCCGCGTCCGATATCGAAAGCCTGTCGCGCATGCCTATTGGAGAGGACGCGCCTGGCACGGGGAGCGAGCCCGCTGTTCCCGGGTTCACGCTCACCCCTGGCTTCATGGGCCTGCTCGGCGGCCATGGCAGCTTGCCCCTGCATGTGACGGAGCGGATCGCAGCCTGGCAGTTCGAGCGCGACGACCACGCGCCGCGCGCCTTTCTCGACCTGCTGTCCGGGCGCATGCTGGCGCTGTTCTTCCGCGCCTGGACCAAGCATCGGATCGAACAGACGCCCCCCGGGCAGGCCGACGCTTTCCTGCCGCGGCTGCTTGCCCTGGCAGGGGGGCGCGGGACAGGCGACAGTTGCCCCGGTACCAGGGACGCGGTTCTGCCGGATGCCCTGTTCGCCCACTTCGCCGGCATGCTGCAGCAGCGGCCGATGTCAGCCGCCGTGCTCGAACGCTTGCTGTCGAGCTATTTCGGCGTGGCGATCCAGCTCGAGGAAGCAGTCGGCCACTGGCATGTCCTGGCAGCCTCGGAACAGCCGGCGCTGGGCGTGAACGCGCAGCTCGGCGAAAACACCCTGCTGGGTGCGCGCAGCTGGCGCCCCGACCTGCGCGCACGGCTGCGCATCGGCCCGCTCGGCCGCGATGCCTTTGCGCGCTTCCTGCCGGGCGGGCCGGCCGCCGCGGCCTTGCGGGCGATCCTGCAGGCGGTGGCCGAGCCGACCGTCGGCTTCGAGGTGCTGCTGATCCTGCGTGGCCGCGACGTGGCGCCGAGCCGGCTGGCAGGTAGCCTGGCCAGTGCAGGGCTCCCGTCGGCCCGGCTCGGGCGCGACAGCTTCCTGGTCAGTACGGATTCAGGTGCCGGGCGCGCCGACCGCGCGGACATGCGCTACCTGGTGATGCCGATGGCGCCCCTTCGGCCCTTGCCCCCGCGCCCCTGCAGCGGCCTGCGAAACGCCTTGCCGGAGCATCCTGACTAAGCACCATGCCTGAGTGCGCTGCCTGAACGCTTGCCTTCCACAAAAGCAGCCGCGGAGGCCCGCGGGCTGGCCGGCTAGTGCAACGTCAGCGCGGAGAAATCAAGCGGTTTGCCGATGAAAGCGGTGTCGCATCCGTTGGTCGGGTAGTCGAAATCGAATGCCACCGCGCCCGCTTCGTCCACGCCTATGAGCCGGACCCGCGTGCCTGCCTCCGCCAGCGAGTAGGTCACAAGGTAATGCCCGGGCGTGCTTTCGTACACACTCGAGCAATACTGCGAGGCGATCGCCGGCGTCGGGGCGTAGCTCCAGGTTTCGCGGGCGGTGCGGGCTGTCTCGTCGATCGCATAGCGCGAGGGCGTGGCGAAGTCGCGCGACAGGCCGCGTGGCGCACCGGCCGGCTGGTTGTCGCTGGCGGCGCCGTTGTTGAACAGAAGCAGTTCGCCGTTCGCCGCGATCGACAGCGAGTGCTGCCCGATCGGCGCCTTGCCCGACGTGAGCTTCAGCGCCAGTGCCCGCAGCGAGGGATAGTTGACATACCAGTCCTTGGTGGTATCGCCCAGCAGCCAGCGGATGCGGCCGGTCGCGTAATCGATCTTGACGACAAAATGCTCGCGGCTGGAAATGAGCAGCGAGTCGTCCGCCGCCACATAGATGGCGGAATTCATGTGGAACCAGTCGATGCCGTCGCGTACGAACCCGGACGGATCGTCGCCGCCGGCGCGCATCGCCGCGCGGAAGATGGCGGCCATGTCCCACTCCTTCAGCACCTCGCCCTGGGGACTGATTTCGGCGAGGATGGACTCGATGCGCGGCACGCCGCCCTCGAGCGCGTCGAGCTCCGCCAGCAGGCCTGCCTTGCCCCGCGCCAGGTCGTGGTGGAAGTTTGTGTAGCGCGTCGACGCGAGCGGCGTCGTGGCATAGGTGCCGTCGAGTTCGACGCGGAAGAGTTCGGGCGTGGTCGCGCTGCCGACCAGGAAGGCGTCGCCGGCGAAGGTCGCAGTGTACGAATTGGCCGGGCCGGCGCCGAGCCAGCGCAGGTTGCCGTCGGTATCGACAACGGCCGGGCTGGTAATGGCATTCTGGAGCAGGACGTAGTCGACTCCGGGTGCGGCGCCGGCCGTGAGCGGTGTGCGCAGCCGCGGCGCCAGGTAGACGTCCGCCGGCCCGGAATAGGCGGGCGTGGCCACGGTCAGCCGCTCGACATGGGTGGAGCCGTCGCGGAAGCCGGCGGTGAGCGTGACGGTGTTCTGGTGGCTCGCATACAGGCCGAAGAGGGCGAGCCGGAGCTGCTTGTCGCCCGCCCGCCAGGCACCCTTGCGTTCGAGCCAGGCGCGCGAGTAGGTCACTGTGACCGGCCTGGAGACGGTGCCCGGCTTGGGCGCTACCAGGAAGGATACGCGGTCGAGCTCGGCTATATCGTCGAGCCCGAGGACCACATGCGCAATGAAGGGCGTGGCTCCCGGGGATTGCCCGAGGACGGCGACGCCGGCTTTCTCGGCCTCGGTATCGTCGAGTTCGTCCAGCTTGCTGCAGGCCGCGGCCAGCAGGCAGGCGAACAGCACCATACAATTGCGTAGATTGCGGAGTAAAAACCGGTTCGAGAGATTCATGCATCCTCCGGGGGCGCGGCCAATGGAAAAAACCGGGGCAAATACCGACGAGTCAAGGCTTCGATGGATAGCCCAGCCATTAGTTCGCGCGACCGGTGCGCGCAACCGATGGGCTCAATCGAACGCCGATTCATGTGGCGCTTGACCTTCCCACAATGGGAAGGCATATGCTGGACGAATCGCAAGGAGCACAACACCACTATGAGCAACACCGTCCAACAGCACGCCGGGAGCGGCCCGGCCAGTTCCGCGAACAGTTCCGCGAACAGTTTCGACATTGCAGGCATGACCTGCGCGTCCTGCGTCGCCCGTGTCGAGCGGGCACTGTGCGCAGTCGAGGGCGTCGACGCGGCCAGCGTCAACCTGGCGACCGAACGCGCCACCGTGCAGGGCCGGGCAGCCCCGGAAGCCATCGTCGCGGCGGTGCGCGCGGCCGGCTACGAGGCTGCGCCGACCCCGGAGACCCGGCCCACGGCCGCGGCGCAGCCGGCAAGCGTTTTCCCCTGGCGCCTGGCGCTGGCGGCGCTGCTCACCGCGCCGCTGCTGGCGCCGATGCTGGGCGAACTCGTCGGTGCCCGCATCGCGCTGCCCGGATGGCTGCAGTGGCTGCTGGCCACGCCCGTCCAGTTCTGGCTCGGCGCGCGCTTTTATCGCGCCGGCTGGAAGGCGCTGCGCGCCGGCAGCGGCAACATGGACCTGCTGGTCGCCATCGGCACGAGCGCGGCCTACGGACTCTCGGTCTGGCTGTGGCTGACCGGCACCACACATGGCCATGGCGCGGTCCACCTGTACTTCGAATCTTCGGCGACCGTGATCACCCTGGTCCTGCTCGGCAAGTGGCTGGAGACGCGCGCGAAGGGGCAGACCCTGGCGGCGATCCGGGCGCTCGAAGCGCTGCGCCCGACCCGGGCCACGGTGCGGCGCGCGGGCGTCGACAGCGCGGTCGCGGTCGAGGACTTGCGCGTCGGCGACCAGCTTGTCGTGCGGCCGGGCGAGCGCGTCGCCGCCGACGGCCGGGTGCTGGAAGGCCGCAGCCATCTCGACGAGTCGCTCCTGACCGGCGAAAGCCTGCCGGTGGCAAAAATGCCCGGCTCGCGCGTCACCGGCGGCGCCGTGAACGCCGACGGCTTGCTGCTGGTCGAGGTGACGGCCGTTGGCGCGGCGACGATGCTGTCGCAGATCATCCGCCAGGTCGAGGATGCGCAGGCGGTCAAGGCGCCGGTCCAGCGCCTGGTGGACCGGGTCAGCGCCGTGTTCGTGCCGGCCGTCCTGCTGGTGTCGCTGCTCACCTTCGTCGGCTGGGGCCTGGCCACCGGCGACTGGCAGCAGGCACTGCTCAATGCGGTGGCGGTGCAGGTGATCGCCTGCCCGTGCGCGCTGGGGCTGGCGACGCCGACCGCGATCATGGTCGGCACCGGCGCCGCGGCGCGCCATGGCATCCTGATCCAGGACGCCGAGGCGCTCGAAAAGGCGCATGCGGTGGACACGGTCGTCTTCGACAAGACCGGTACGCTGACCGAAGGCCGGCCGCAGGTAGTGGCGGTGGAACCGGCAGCCGCGGACAGCACGCAGGAACTGCTGGCGCTGGCCTGGGCCGTGCAGCAGGGCAGCAGCCATCCGCTCGCCGCCGCGGTGGCCGCGCATGCGCGGGAGGCGGGCGCCGTGCTGCAGGCGGCCGGCGCTGCGCGGGCGCTGCCGGGGCGCGGTGTGCAGGCCGATGTGGGCGGCGCGACGGTCTATCTCGGCAACGCGCGCCTGCTGGAGGAACTCGGCGCACCAGGCCGGATGCTGCGCGGCGCCGAGAGCCACGAGGCTCAGGGCCGCACCGTGTCGTGGCTGGCGCGCGGCAAACCCGGGGAACTCGAAGTGCTCGGCCTGATCGCCTTCGGCGACCGGGTCAAGGACGGCGCGCGGCAAGCGGTGGCACGCCTGAAGGCCATGGGCGTCACACCAATCATGCTGACCGGGGATAATGCGGGCGCCGCGCGCGCGGTCGCAAAAACGCTCGGCATCGAACGCTACCTGGCCGGCATGCTGCCCGACGGGAAGGCGCAGGCCGTGCGCGATGCGATGGGCGAGGGGCGTGCCGTGGCGATGGTCGGCGACGGCATCAACGACGCGCCGGCGCTGGCCGCGGCCGACGTCGGCATCGCCATGGCGGGCGGCACCGACGTCGCGATGCACACGGCCGGCATCACGCTGATGCGCGGCGACCCGCGCCTGGTGGCGGACGCCATCGACGTCTCGCAGCGCACCTGGCGCAAGATCCGCCAGAACCTGGGCTGGGCCTTTGCCTATAACCTGGTCGGCATCCCGCTGGCGGCGCTGGGCATGCTCAACCCGATGCTGGCGGGCGCCGCGATGGCGCTCAGTTCCGTCAGCGTCGTTACCAATGCGCTCCTGCTGCGCGGCTGGCAGCCGGCGGCAGGGCACACGAGCGAAGGCGCACAGGCGCCGGAAGCACCACTACAGCCACAAGGAGAGAAACCGATGTATGAACTGACTGTCGAAGGCATGAGCTGCGGCCACTGCGTGGGCCGCGTGACGAAAACCGTGCAGGGACTGGACGAGCACGCGAAGGTGGAGGTCGACCTGGCGACCAAGAAAGTACGCATCGACAGCGGCGCCGACCTGGAGCGGATCGCTGCGGCGATCGACGAGGCGGGGTATCCGGTGACGGAGCGCAAGGCAGCCTGACCAGAAGCCCTGTGACGCAGACGGTCCGTCGCGGCAGGCAAGGGCCGCGACGGCGACTGTGTTTCGGCGGGCTTGCGTTTAGCTGCCTTTGCAGCCGTCTTTGCAGCAAGGCATGTCGCAGCACGCGCCGCTCCCGGCCGCACTTGCCATCGGGCCGCCGGCGCTCTGCGACGCGCCGTGCCCGGATTGTGCAGGAGACGCCGCAGCCATCGCCATGCCAGCGTGGGTACCGTGGCCGGCAGCCGGCCTGGCTCCGGGCGCGATGCAGGAACCGGCGCCTTGCGCATCGCTCATCCCCATACCCTTGTCCATGCCTTTGCAGCAACCGCAAGCGCCTTTCGAGGCTGTCATGGCATGCGCCATGCCCGCATGGGCGGCCTGGCCCGCAGCCGGCTTGGCCCTGGGCGCCATGCAGGATGCGGCGCCTTGCGCGTCACCCATACCCTGGCCCATGCCTTTACAGCAGGCACAGCCGGCCTTGGCGTCCGGACTGTGCATCTCGTGCCCGGCATGGTGATCGGCGGCATGCGCCTGGTGAGTAGTTTCGTGCTGCCCGGCGGGCACGGTACAGGCGGACATGACGCTGGCCAGCAGGCAGAGGGCGGCCAGGCGGCCGATTGCGTTGGCGATGTTCATGGGATCCTCGTGTGATATGTGGACAAATGCTTACGAGTGTACATGCGGATGGAACGCAGGTATATGGCAGGCCGCGCCGCCGTAGGCGCCGGCCGCGACGCGGCGCGCTGTTCAGTGCGCGCCGCCTTGCGTTCCGGCGGTATCCTTCGACAAGGTCGGTGCGCCTTCCCGGACAGGCAGGCGCCCGCCGAGGCGTTTCCTTTTTCGCGACCAGATAGCACGTGGAGGTGGGGGTGAAGCCAGGTCCAGCAGAGGTGGAATCGAGATCCGGCACGGCAGGCCCGGTCCGGAGGCGCGCATGAGCATCCGCAACCTGAACCGCCTGTTCGCGCCGCGCTCGGTGGCCCTGGTCGGGGCTTCCGAGCGTCCCGGCAGCCTGGGCGCGACCCTGCTGCGCAACCTCACCGCCGGCGGCTTTCGCGGCACGGTGCATCCCGTCAACCCGAAGTACACCGAGCTGGGCGGCCTGCCGGTGGTGGCCAGCGTCGCCGACCTCGCCGCGGCGCCCGACCTGGCCGTGATCTGCACCCCGCCGGCGACGGTGCCGCAGATCATCCGCCAGCTCGGCGAAAAGGGGACGCGCGCCGCCATCGTGCTCAGCGCCGGCCTGGCCGAGGCGCGCGACGAGCGCGGACGCTCGCTCAAGCAGGCCATGCTCGATGCGGCCAATCCCTACCTGCTGCGTATCCTGGGACCCAACAGCGCCGGCCTGCTGGCGCCCGGCCTCGGCCTGAATGCGAGCGTCGCGCACAGCGGCGCGCTGCCCGGACGGATCGCCTTCGTGTCGCAATCGGGCGCCCTGATGACGGGCGTGCTCGACCGGGCGCGCTCGCGCGGCATCGGCTTCTCGCATTTCATCGCGCTGGGCGACTCGGCCGACGTCGACCTGGGCGACGTGCTCGACTATCTCGCCAGCGACGGCGCCACCGGCTCCATCCTGCTGTACGTCGAGAACCTGCGCTATGCGCGCAAGTTCATGTCGGCGGCGCGGGCGGCGGCGCGCAGCAAGCCGACCCTGGTGCTGAAAGCCGGGCGCGGTAGAAACGGGGTGCGCGCCGCGGCCAGCGAGAGCGGCGCCCTGGCCGGCATGGACGACGTATTCGAGGCCGCGATCCGGCGCGCCGGCATGCTGCGCGTCTACACCACCGAGCAGCTGTTCGCCGCGGTCGAGACGCTGGCCCACGCCCGGCCCCTGCATGGCGAGCGGCTGGCGATCGTCGCCAACGGTGCCGGCCCCGGCGTGCTGGCGGCCGATGCGCTGGTCTGCTGCGGCGGCGCCCTGGCCACGCTGTCGCCGCAGACGGTCGAGCGCCTCGCCGCCGTGCTGCCGCCGGCCGCGCTGCCCGTCAACCCGGCCGACCCCGTCAACCTGTTCGGCAACGCCGCGCCCGAGCGCTACCGCCAGACCCTCGAGATCCTGCTGCAGGACCCGGGCGCCGACGCCGTGCTGGTGATCCATTCGCCGACGGCCACCGTCGCCAGCACCGACATCGCCGAGGCCATCGCGCCGCTCGCCCGCGCTGCCTCGCGCAACGTGCTCTCGTGCTGGCTGGGCGGCGACTCGCTGGCGCCCGCGCGCGAGATCGCCTCGAACGCCGGCATGGCCACCTTCGACACGCCCGAAGATGCTGTCGAGGGCTTCCTGCAGATCGTCCACTACCGCCAGAACCAGCATTTGCTGATGCAGGTGCCGCCCTCGGTCTCGCGCATCGCCGCCAGCGAGCGCGCCGAGGCGCGGGCGCTGGTGAAGGAAGCGCTGGCCAACGGGCGCTACCTGCTGACCGACCCGGAGACGAAGGCCATCCTGCGCGCCTACGGCATGGCGATCGTGGAGACAAGAGGAGCCGCGAACGTCGACGACGCAGTCGCCGCCGCGCGGCATATCGGCTTCCCGGTGGCGGTGAAGATCGTCTCGCCGGACGTGATGCACAAGTCGGACGTGGGCGGCGTGGCGCTCGACCTCGATTCGGAAGCGGCCGTGCGCTCGGCCGCCGAGCGCGTGCGCAAGCGCTTCGGCGAGCTGCGCCCTGACGCGCGCTTCGAGGGCTTTTCGGTGCAGGCGATGGCGCGCCGTCCCGAAGGCCACGAGCTGATCCTGGGCGCCGCCACCGACCCCGTGTTCGGGCCGGTGATCCTGTTCGGCCAGGGCGGCATCGCGGTGCAGGTGGCGAACGACCACGCGGTGGCCCTGCCGCCGCTGAACGCCGTGCTGGCGCGCGACATGGTGGGCCGCACCCGCGTCGCGCGCCTCCTGGCCGGCTACCGCAACCGCCGCCCGGCCGACATGGACGCCATCATGTCGACCCTGGTGCAGGTCTCGCGCCTGGTGTGCGACATCCCGGAAATCGTCGAGCTCGACATCAACCCGCTGCTGGCCGACGCCAGCGGCGCGGTGGTGCTGGACGCGCGCATGCGCCTGGCGATGGCCGACCGCTCGGGCAGCACGCTCGACCGGCTGGCGATCCGGCCCTATCCGCGCGAGCTGGAAGAGACCATCGACTGGAACGGCGGCAAGCTGCTGCTGCGGCCCGTGCGGCCCGAGGACGGCCCGGCCCACCTGAAGTTCTTCGATGCGCTGACGCCCGACGACGTGCGCTACCGGATGTTCGTGCGCATCCGCGAACTGCAGCCCTCGCAGTTGGCGCGCTTCACCCAGATCGACTACGACCGCGAGATGGCCTTCATCGCGACGCGGCCCGGGCCGGACGGGGTGGCCGAAACCCTGGGCGTGGGGAGGGTGGTGGCCGACCCGGACAACGTCAGCGCCGAGTTCGCGGTGACGGTGCGTTCCGACCTCAAGGGACTGGGCCTGGGCAGGATATTGATGAACAAGCTGATCGAGTATTGCCGCATGCGGGGCACGCGCGAGATCGTGGGCGAGGCGCTGCCGCAGAATAACCGGATCATCGGCCTGGTGCGCAAGCTGGGGTTCGAGGTGACGCCGACGGGGGAGGAGGGGGTGCGCAAGTTCAGTTTGCAGCTGAAGTGAAAGGATATTTCATGGGACAGCCAAGGATGAAATATTCTTCCGCGTTGGGCTGGCGCCGGTTGAACGCGTGGGCGGCGCAAGCGTGACATGTGATCAGACACTCGGGTGGACCCGACCACCCTACGTCCTTATATGGACTCCTCCTCGTTTGCAAACAATCCGTCTTCAGGCCGTGAGGTACGACTGCTCACGTATATCCGGTCTCGTACTACCGCACCTGTTCCAGGTGCTGGACCCTGATGGGCTATTCGCGCGCTGACTCCCTATCGCTATCACGGGCTCAGAGGCCTCAGACGTTATCGGGTTTCATCAGCGCCGGTTCGACCTGTTGGCCATCATGCGGCTTGTCATGCAATCGTGGTTCGGATACTTCTTCAGGTATTTCTATAGCTGTGCTACGCGGCTTCAGGTTGGTAGTCAGTACCCTTGGTGAGCATTGCCCAGGCTATCCGGGCCGTCTTGTTCGCCAGCGCTACCGCGGCGATATTCGGGTGTCGCGTCGTCGCGATGCGCATCACCCAAGTGCTCAGTCGATCTGTTTTCGCTTGAGCCGTTCGGATGACGGCTCGGGCACCGTGCACCAGCAAACTGCGCAGATATGCATCGCCGCGCTTGCTAATGCCGAGCAATCGCTCCTTTCCTCCCGAGCTGTTTTGTTTGGGCGTAAGCCCAAACGAAGCAGCCATCTCTCGGCCGTTGGAAAACTGACTTGCGTCTCCAATCGTTGCCAGCAGGGCCGTCGCGGTCAGTGGCCCGATGCCACGCACTTGCTGCAAACGTACAGCCACCGGGTCTTGCCGAGCAATCTGTTCGATCTCCCGGTCAAGTTCTTCGATACGCTCGTCGAAAGCCAGCAGATCTCGCCACAGCCCACGCAACAGCCGACGAAAGCGTTCGCTCAGCCCGTTTTCCTGATCCTCAAGCCAGCGCGGAATTGCCGACCTCAAATGCAGCAGTTCTTTCGGCGCCACCAACCCATATTCGGACGCCAGACCGCGCAGCTGGTTGGCTTTCGCCTTGCGCTGATCCATCAGACCCGAGCGCACCCGGTGTACGGCCTGGATATCCTGCTGCTCGACGGTTTTGACTGCGACAAAACGCATGCTCGGCCGGCTCATCGCTTCACAGATCGCTTCGGCATCGTTCGCGTCGTTCTTGTTGCTCTTGACGTAGGGCTTAACGAACTGCGGAGCGATCAGCTTCACTGTGTATCCCTTTGCCTGTAGCGTCCGGGCCCAGTGGTGCGCGCCGCTACACGCTTCCATCCCGATCTCGCAGCCCGGCTCGATGCTGTCGAGCAGTGTCTTGATCCAGTCACCACGCACCAGCTTGCGCCGCCAGACCACATTTTCTGAGCGGTCTACGCCGTGCAGTTGAAAGACATTCTTTGCCAAATCGACTCCAACGCGGATAAGCTTCATGGTGGACTCCTTCTTTTCCAAACCGGTTGTGTGGAAACTCCAGTTTGGCACTAACGTGTCCTCAGGGGAGGAGGAGTCCATCCCATTGCTGTCGGCGCGTAGGGTGGTCGGCTCCACCGCGACCGTCGAACAAACGGCAAGCAAGCGCCGCCCACGTGTTCAACCAGCCTTCGCTCCCTCGCGCCAACCTCACCGCCTGAACCGCACATCCTCCGTCACCACCTTCATCTCCCCCTTCGGCTTCTTCGGCTTTTTCGGCTTCTTGACGACCTGCCCACCCGCACTCGTCTCCGGCACCCGGTGATCCGGCTCGAACCCGCTTTCCTCGACCCGCTTGAGCACTTGCCCGGTCAGCAGCTCGACGGCCGCCAGCTGCTGCACTTCGTCGGCGCAGACCAGCGAGACCGCCTCCCCGGAGGCGCCGGCGCGGCCCGTGCGGCCGGTGCGGTGCACGTAGTCCTCGGCCACGATCGGCAGGTCGACGTTGACCACCACCGGCAGCTCCTCGATATCGAGGCCGCGGGCGGCGACGTCGGTTGCCACCAGCACTTTTACTTCGCCCGCCTTGAAGCGCTCGAGGGCGCGCAGGCGGGCCGGCTGCGGCTTGTCGCCGTGGATCGAATCGGCGTCGATGCGCTTGGCCTGCAGCAGGTCGACCAGCTCGTCGACGCCCTTGCGCGTCTTCACGAAGGCGAGCACCTGGCCCCAGCCGTGCTTTTTCAGCAGGTGCAGGAAGAGTTCCGGCTTGCGCTTCTTGTCGACCGTGACCACCCACTGCTCGATGGCCTTGACCGTGGTGTTGCGCGGCGCCGTCTCGATGCGGACCGGGTCCTGCAGCAGCCTGTTGGCCAGCGCCCGGATCGTGTCGGAAAAGGTGGCCGAGAACAGCAGGGTCTGGCGGCGTTTCGGCAGCGCGGCCAGGATCTGGTCGAGTTCGCGCGAGAAGCCGAGGTCCAGCATGCGGTCGGCCTCGTCCAGCACCAGCATCTGCACGCCATTCAGCTTGAGCGCGTTCTGCCGATGCAGGTCGAGCAGGCGGCCGGGCGTGGCCACCAGCAGGTCGACGCCCTTGCGCAGCCGCATCATTTGCGGGTTGATGCTGACGCCGCCGTAGGCGACCATGGTGCGCAGCGGCAGGCCGGCGCCGTAGGCCGTGAAGCTGGTGTGCACCTGCTCGGCCAGCTCGCGCGTGGGCACCAGCACCAGCGCCCGCGCCGAGTTCGGCGCCAGCTCCTTGCTGTTCTTGACGAGGCGCTGCAGCAGCGGCAGGGCGAAGCCGGCCGTCTTGCCGGTGCCGGTCTGGGCCGCGGCCATGACGTCGCGTCCGGCCAGCACGGCGGGAATCGCCTGCGACTGGACCGCCGTCGGATTCTTGTAGGCGAGCGTTTCGAGAGTCTGGACGAGCGGGTCGATGAGCCCGAGCGAGTGGAACGACATGTGAACCTTGGGGCGAATGGAAACAGCCGCTAGTGTAGCGTGCGGCGCGCCGGAGGAGAAATCCGGCCCGGCTCGTTCGCCCCGTCAGGAGTCGAGGAAGATGGCGCGCGGCGAGTCGGCGATCGGCTTGACCGGTTCGTTGCGGTCCTTGCAGGCGGTGGCGAGCAGGCAGGCAAGGGCAAGGGCGCTCCAACGCAGGCTACGTTTCATGGCAATCCCTCCTTGGCGTTCATCATAACGAAGCGCGCGCCATCCGTGCGCACCGTTTGCGGTCCTCAGAACGAATACGCGAGGCTCGCCCGCAGCACCGGATACACCTTGTAGTCGGACACGTCGCCGGCGAGGCGCCGCTGCTCGGCGGCCACGTCCTCCGCCAGGCGCTGGCAGAGCGCGCTGAGCACGGTGCAGTTCACGCTGCGCAAGTTGACCCGGGCCGATCCCTGGTGGAACACGCCGAGGTCGGCGCCGAAGCTCCAGCCGCGCTGGCTGGCGAGGGCGTTGCCCCAGCCGATGCCGAGGTAGGGCGCGACCTTGCGGAAGTCGACCTTGCCGACCAGGATGCCGACGTCGGCCGCGTTGTAGCGCGTATTGTTCAGGGTGAAGCTGCCCAGGCCGCCCGGTTCGGCGAGGGCGTCGAACCGGGTGCCGTTGTAGAGCAGGCCGGCGGTCAGGCGAAAGCGGCTGCCGGCGCGCGGATACCAGTCGAGCAGGGCGTCGACGGTCTGCAGCTTGCCGTCGAGCTGGTAATCCACCTGCCCGGATCGTTCGGTGAAGTTGCGCTTGAAGTAATTGACGCCGAGGCGGCCGTTCAGGTTGGCAACCAGCGGCAGCACCAGGTGGGCGCCGACGCCGGTCGAGCCGAGGTCCAGCGTGGCACCGACCTGGGCCGTCGCGCTTGCGGATGCCGCGGCGGCCAGCAGGCCGGCGGCGTAGAGGTGTTTCCGGTTCATGGGAGCCTCGTCGCATAAATGTGCAAGGCCCGATTGTAGCCATGCGAGCGTTGCAGCCTACCCACAACGCATATTCCGCGTTACAACTTGATGCCGGATTGCATCACAGAGTTGTAATTGTGTGTTGCAGCGAACAAAGTTTTCACTCAGTCACTGATACAGTTCGGAAAACATCACAATCAGAGGACCTCTCATGAAATCCCCGATCGCCACCCTTGCCGCCGCTGTTGCCTTGTTCGCCGCCGCGGTCCCTGCCATGGCCCAGACCAACGTCAGCATCAGCGTCGGCCAGCCCGGCTTCTACGGCCGCCTCGACATCGGCGACTTCGGCCCGCCGCCGGTCGTGTACACCCAGCCGGTCATCGTGCGCGAAGTGCGCGAAGTCCGCTACCGCGCCGAGCCGCTCTACCTGCGCGTGCCGCCCGGCCACCGCAAGAACTGGAAGCGCTATTGCGGCCGTTACGATGCCTGCGCGCGCCCGGTCATGTTCGTGCGCGACGACTGGTACACCAACACCTATGCGCCGCGCTACCGCGAACGCCACCACGGCTACCGTGCCGAGCGCCACCACGTCGAGTACCGGGACCACGACCGTCACGACAAGCATGACAAGCGCGACAAGCATGACAAGCACGACAAGCATGGCCGCGGCCATGGCAACGGTCACGGCAACGGCCACGGCCGCGGCCACTGACGGGTCCGCGCGGGCTGCCGCGCACGCCGATTTCGCTCCGGGTGTACACTTGCCGAGTCGCTAATAAAAAAGCGTAACGGACGGAGGACAGCTTGCAGAGCGAAATCGTGATCGTCGGTGGTGGGGCAGGCGGGCTGGAACTGGCCTGCAAACTCGGGCGCAAGCTCGGTCCCTCGAAGGTAATGCTGGTCGACTGCCGGCTTTACCACATCTGGAAACCCTCGCTGCACGAAGTCGCGGCCGGCACGCTCGACATCCACCAGGAGGGCCTGTCTTACCAGATGCTGGCCCACGATAACGGCTTTACTTTCGTCTATGGCCCCATGACGGCCCTCGATACGGGCGCCCATCGCCTGACCGTGGGCCCGGTGCGCGCCGCCGACGGCGAAGACGTGCTGCACGAGCGCCGCATCGATTACGGCTCGCTCGTAATCGCGGTCGGCAGCACCGCGAACTACTTCGGCGTGCCCGGCGCACGCGAACACACCATTTCCCTGAACGTCACCGAGGACGCCGAGCGCTTCCGCCTGCGCCTGCTGCGCCTGATGGCCGTGGCCGAGCAGACCCGCGAAGAGAAGGGCGGCGGCGAGCCGCTCGACGTCGTCATCATCGGCGGCGGCGCCACCGGCGTCGAACTCGCGGCCGAACTGCGCGAAGCCTCCGGCGTGTATGCCACCTATGGCTTCTCGCGCCTGCAGGTCAAGCGCGACGTGCGCATCACCCTGCTCGAAGGCGCGCCGCGCATCCTGGCGCCGCTGCCCGAACGGGTCTCCGCCGCGGCGCTGAAACTGCTCAACGAGCGCGGCAT
Source organism: Massilia sp. SYSU DXS3249 (assembly GCF_053668055.1). Taxonomy (NCBI): domain Bacteria; kingdom Pseudomonadati; phylum Pseudomonadota; class Betaproteobacteria; order Burkholderiales; family Oxalobacteraceae; genus Massilia; species Massilia sp. SYSU DXS3249. The sequence continues at coordinate 169,120 of NZ_JBSIPX010000001.1, forward strand.
CAGCGTCGTCACCGACTGCCGCGTCACCCGCATCGAGCCGCACGCCGTCACCGACAACGAAGGCAACGTCTACCCGGCCAGCCTGTGCGTCTGGGCGGCCGGCATCCGCGCACCGGAATTCCTCGGCAACCTCGGGCTGCCGACCAACAAGGGCGGCCAGATCGAAGTCGACGCCCACCTGCGCGTGCCCGGCGTGCCGGACGTGTATGCGCTGGGCGACTGCGCGGCCTGCATCGACGGTTCCGGCAAGCCGGTGCCGCCGCGTGCCCAGGCGGCGCACCAGCAGGCCGACTACCTGCTCAAGGGCTTCCTGCGCCGCGCGCAGGGCAAGCCGGCGGTCGACAAACCCTACGCCTACAAGGACTACGGCTCGCTCGTTTCGCTGGGCAAGACGACCAGCGTCGGCAACCTGATGGGTTCGCTACGCGGCTCGAGCTGGTTCGTCGAAGGGATGATGGCGCGCCTGATGTACACCAGCCTGCACCTGATGCACCACCAGGCCGTGCTGGGGTCGATGCGCACCGGGGTGCTGGCGCTGGCACGCTTCCTGATCCGCCGGACGACGCCGCTGGTGAAGTTGCATTGAGTTCGCAGGGTGGGCACTTGTGCCCACGCTGCATGTCCACCCTACATCAGCCCTCAGGCCGGCAAATGCCTCGGCAGCGTCATCGTCAGCATGGCGCCACCTTCGGCCCCCTGCGAAAGGCGCAGGCTGCCTCCCAGCGCCCGCGCGCGCTCGCGCAGCAGGCGCAGGCCGTGGCAGTGCAGCGACTCGGGCGAAGGCGGACGGGCCAGGCCGACGCCGTTGTCGCGCACCGTCAGCATCAGTTGATCGCCGTCGTCATCCAGGATCACCTCGACGCGGCTGGCCTGCGCATGGCAGCGTGCATTGCGCAAGCCTTCCTCGGCGCAGCGCAGCAGGGCCACGTTCTGGGCGCGGGTATAGGCGTCGTCGTCGTCCGGCAGGCTGGCGCGGGCTTCGAGCCCGTGCTCCTGGCCGAATTCGGCCACCAGTTCCGCCAGCGCCGCCTTGATGCCGAGGAATTCGAGCTTGTCGTTCCACAGCGTCAGCTGCACCTTGCGGTTGGTTTCGATGATGCCGTTCAGCAGGGTCTTCATCTGGGCCGCGCGGTCGAGCGCCTTGGGGTCGAGCAGGCCCTTCGAGAGCAGCCCGAGGTGCATGGTCAGCGCCGTCATCGACGAGCCCAGGCTGTCGTGGAGCTTGCGCGCGAGCAGGCGCCGGTCGTCGTCCCAGCAGCTCATCAGGTGGGCGACGAGCTCGGTCAGTTCGGCGGTGCGTTCTGCAACCAGCCGTTCCAGTTCCGGGTCGGGGTGTTGCGGTGCCGGTGCGGTCATTGTGGGCTCGGTTGAATGTTTCCCAAATCATACAACAGCTTGGTCCGGGAAGTGCGCACGGCGAGGCCCGGGCACAGCAGGAGGATGCACGCTGCCGTGCGAGCGTGCGCTGCCGAACGGTCGCGCGGCGCGTTTCGGACGATGCTGGAGCCCTGGACGTCTTGTTAATACTTTAACTTCAGGGAGTTTCCATGCCGAACAATACCAGCGCCGCCGTCGATGCAGTCGAACTGCTGACCAAGCAACACCGCGAAGTCGAGGAAATGTTCGAACGCTTCGAAAACATGACCGACCGCGCCAAGGTCAGCAAGAAAAAACTCGCCGACGAGATTTGCAATGCACTGATCATGCACACCACGATCGAAGAAGAAATCTTCTACCCGGCCACCCGCGAAGCGAGCGACGACACCGAAGACATGGTCGACGAGGCCGTCGTCGAGCACGCCTCGGCCAAGGACCTGATCGCACAGATCATGGAGATGGATCCGGGCGACGACCTGTACGACGCGAAAGTCAAAGTGCTGTCCGAGATGGTCGAGCACCACGTCGAGGAAGAAGAGAAGGAAATGTTCCCGAAAACCCGCGAGCTCAAGCTCGACCTGGTGGCGCTGGGACAGGAAATGCAGGCGCGCCAGCAGGAGATCGAAGCCTCGCAGTAAGGGGCCGTACAGAAACGGAAAAGGCCGCAGGGCGCGAGCGCGCCGTGCGGCCTTTTTTTATCGGCCAGGAATGCTCAGCCGGTTGTCGGCAGGGCCGCCGGCTCGCCGAGCGCGCCCAGCAGCTGGGTGATGTCCACCGGCTTCACCAGGTGCATGTCGAAACCCGCTTCCAGCACGCGGCGCTGGTCCTCGGCCAGGCCGTAGCCGGTGAGGGCGATCAGGCGCATGGCGCTGGTGGCGGCGTTCGCACGCAGGCGGCGCGCCACTTCGTAGCCGTCGATGCCGGGCAGGCCGATGTCGACCAGGGCCACGGTCGGCAGGTGGGCGGTGGCCAGCGCCACGCCATCGAGGCCGTCGCCCGATTGCAGCACCGGATAGCCATAGACCTCGAGCATGGTCGCCATCATCTCGCGGCCGTCCTCGTTGTCCTCGATCAGGAGCACGGCCGGGCGGCTGCTGGACTCTTCCGGCTTGTCGAAGCTCGGCGCCGGCAGCTGCGGCGCCTGGGCGCGCGGCAGGCGGATGGTGAAGGCGCTGCCGTCGCCGGCGCCGCCGCTGGTCGCGCTGACGCTGCCGCCATGCAGTTCCACCAGGCGGCGCACCAGCGACAGGCCAATGCCGAGCCCGCCCTGGGCGCGGTCGAGGCTGATCGTGCCCTGCACGAAGACGTCGAACACATGCGGCAGCAGGTCGGCGGCAATGCCGACGCCGGTGTCGCGCACGCACAGGAGGACGTCCTCGCCCTCGGCGCCGATCGTGATGTCGATCGTGCCGCCGGCGGGCGTGTACTTGAGCGCGTTGTCGATCAGGTTGGTCGCCACCTGTTCCAGGCGGGTCGGGTCGCCGTCGACCCAGTTCGGCGCGAGGTCGACGTTGATGCGGTAGCCGCCGGTGCGGCCGGTGGCGCGGAAGGTGTCGAGGCAGGCGCCGACCAGGCTGGCCAGGTCGACCGGCTTACGCGCCAGCAGGATCTTGCCCGACATCGCGCGCGACAGGTCGAGCAGGTCGTCGACGATGCGCGACAGGTGCTGGCTCTGGCGCTGGATGATCTGGCGCGCACGGCTGCCCATCTCGGCGGGCGCGCCCGGCATGTCGATCAGCGCGGCGGCGCTGGAAATGGCCGACAGCGGGTTGCGCAGCTCGTGGCCCAGCATGGCCAGGAATTCGTCCTTCTGGTGGCTCTTGCGCTCGGCGGCCTGGCGCTCCTCGATCTCGCTCATCAGGCGCTCGTTGGTGGCCGTCAGCTCGAGCGTGCGCTGCGAAAGCTTGTCGGCCTGGCGGCGCAATTGCTCGTTCTTGTTGGCCAGGGCCACGAAGACCGAGACCTTGGCGTGCAGGATCTGCGGGATGACCGGGGTGAACAGGAAGTCGGCGGCGCCGCGCTGGTAGGCCTTCAGGCGGTCGATCTCGTCGGCCAGGAAGGCCGTGACAAAGATAATCGGGATGTCGGCCGAGCGCGCGCGCTGGTGGATCGCCTCGGCGGTTTCGAAGCCGTCCATGCCGGGCATGTTGACGTCGAGGATGATGACCGCGAAATCGTGCAGCAGCACCTGGCGCAGCGCTTCCTGGCCCGAACGCGCGGCCAGTACCTCATAGCCGGTTTCGTGCGCCCATTGGTCGAGCAGGCTGGTCAGGGCCAGCAGGCTTGCGGCATCGTCATTGACGACCAGAATCTTGGGTTTGTCGGTTGTGGACACGTCGTTCCTGCTGCGTTCGTCGGATGGGCGGTACTGCTGCCGGTTCGAAAGGATAGCAGACGGCGCCCTGTTTTCCAAAGTAAAGACAAGCTTTGGTGTTACAAATGATAGCACGGCAATTTACGATGTCCGCCGGCAATCGTGCGGGGTGTTGTTTGCGTGTTCGACAGCGCACATACGGGGCTGGCACCCTATGCGATAGTGGAACCGTGACCCGTTCAAGCTTGTCAACGAAGAACCGGCCGCTTACTTGAAAGGACAAAAATGAACATCAATGAAATCGTGAACGAGCAGTACCACGGAAAGTCCCTGCACGAGCTGGTCGACAGTCCGGTCACGGCGCTCAAGGGCATCGGCGAGAAAGAGGCGAAGGCGCTGCAGGAGGGCCTCGGCGTGAGCACCATCCGCGAGCTTTCCCAGCTCAAGTTCATCACCCATGCCGTGGCGATCGAAATGATGGCCAGCGTCGAACGTCCAATGGGCATCGGCGCCAAGGAAACCCTGCTCGACGACGCCGTCGAAATGACCTTCCCGGCCAGCGATCCGATCTCGGTCGATTCGGGCATCACTCGTATCGAAGTGGCGCCGGACAAGGTCGACGCCAGCCGCGACCACCAGGGCGCCGGCGCGATCGCCGCGCATAACCAGGAAGCGTGCGGGCAGGCGAATGTGGGGACCAGGGACACCGAATCGAAGGATATCGGCACGGCTTGATTGTTTGCTGCCCTGAACCGGCGCACCGATCCGCAGCAATGCGGTGACGTGCGCCGTTGTCGTTTACAGCTTGAATGATCGCGAGCGTAGGGTGGACTCGTCAATGAAACCGGGGGCTTCATTGACGAGTCCACCCTACAACATGATTAACGATGCGGCGCCAGCTCCGCGGCCTGCTTGGCCACCGGCTTGACCGCCACGGCGCGCGAACCGGCCGTCGAGCAGAAGCGGTTCTTGCCCGCGCGCTTGGCTTCGTACAGCGCGTAGTCGGCGATGCTGATCAGGGCGTCGACCGATTCGGCGTCGTCCGGATAGATGCTGATGCCGATCGAGGTCGACAGGCGCAGGGTGAGGTCGTTGATGAAGAAGGGCTCGGACAGGGTCTCGACCAGCTTGGCGGCCGGCCCCTGGGCGTCGGCCAGGCTGTGGATGTCGCCCAGCACGACCATGAATTCGTCGCCGCCGAGGCGTGCGACCGTGTCTTCCTTGCGCGACGAGGCCAGCAAGCGCTGCGAGACCATTTTCAGGATCTCGTCGCCGTAGGCGTGGCCATAGGTGTCGTTGATCGCCTTGAAGCCGTCCAGGTCGAGGTACATGATGGCCGCCTTGGCGTGGCTGCGGTTCGCGTGCTGCAGGGCGGTTTCGATGCGGTCCTCGAGCAGGCGGCGGTTCGGCAGGCCGGTGAGGGCGTCGTGCAGGGCCAGTTCCTGCTGGGCGCGGCTGTACTGCGCGAGTTCTTTATAGAGCAGGCGCACTTCCAGCATATTGTGGATGCGCTTGTGAACCTCCAGCAAGTCGAACGGCTTGCTGATGAAGTCGCGGGCGCCGGCTTCCAGCGCCGCGATCTTGAAACTCGGTTGCGCTGTCAGCGCCAGTACCGGCAGGTAGCCGCCTTTTTCGATTTCCTTCAGGCTCTTCATGACCTGGAAGCCGTTCAGCCCCGGCATCTGCAGGTCGAGCAGGATCAGGTCGTAGTTGTGCTCGCGGTGCAGCGGGCAGACTTGCTCCGGCTCCATGGTCGAGCTCACATTACTGTAGCCCTCTTCGCGCAATATCTCTTCCATCAGCTCGATATTGTCTGGCGAATCGTCTACGACCAGGATCTTGGCGTTCAAAATTTCTTGTCTGCTCGGCATGCTTCTTCTCGTCGAAATAGGTACTGGATGGAAACAAATTTCATTGAAGTAATCCAACTTTCCCACTTCAAGTAGTCTAGCAAAGGGCACAAAATTTCTTGTAGGACAGCGCCGCGTCCGATAGTAGGAACATCACAATCGTTTTGGAGCGCCGGCACGCACGCTTGCCGGGCGCACCAGCGAGCCCACCGCGTTGATCAGTTCACTCGGCTCGACGGGCTTGGAAATATGCGAGCTGAAGCCCGCTTCCAGGGCGCGCAGGCGGTCCTCGGAACGGGCAAAGGCGGTCAGCGCCACCGCCGGCAGCAGGCCGCCGCGGTCGCGCGGCAGGGCGCGCACCCAGGACAGCAGTTCGAAACCGTCGACCTCGGGCATGCCGAGGTCGCTGATCAGGAGGTCCGGCAAGTCCGCCTGCAGCGCCTCGAAGGCTTCGCGCGCGCTGGCGGCGATGCGTACCCGGGCATGGCAGTCGGTCAGGATGCGCAGGATCAGCTCGCGCGCATCGCGGTCGTCGTCGACCACCAGCACCGAGACGCCGGAGAGGTCGCGCAGCGTGAGTTCGGGCGCGGCCGGCGGCGGGCTGCTGAGGATCATGCGGCTGCGCGCCGACTGGCGGGGCGTCTCTTTCGCCAGCGGCAGCTCGATCGTGAAGCTCGAGCCCTGGCCTTCGCCGGGGCTTTCGGCGCGGACAAGGCCGCCGTGCTGCTCGACCAGGTGCTTGACGATTGCCAGTCCCAGCCCGAGGCCGCCGTGGCGCCGCGTCATCGACGCGTCGGCCTGGCGGAAGCGCTCGAAGACGTGGGTAATGAATTCCGGGCCGATGCCGGCGCCGGTATCGCGCACGGTGACCGTCACCGAACCGTTGCCGCCTTTGACTTCCACCGTCACCTGGCCGCCGCGCGGGGTGAACTTGATCGCGTTCGAGAGCAGGTTCCACACCACCTGCTGAAGGCGCGCAGGGTCGCCCGCGATCATGCCGGCGTCGGGCGCGTAGTCCTTCTCGATGCGGATGTTCTTGGCGTCGGCCGCCGGGCGCACGGTATCGATGGCGGCGTCGACGAAGCCCTGCGGGGCGAGGGTCTGCATGTCGAGCAGGACCTTGCCCGAAGTAATGCGGCTCATGTCGAGCAGGTCTTCGATCAGCTGGGCCTGGGCGCGCGCATTGCGTTCGATGGTCTGCAGGCCGCGCTGCAGGTCGGCCTCATCCTTGCCGCCGCGGCGCAGCACCTGGGCCCAGCCGAGGATGGCGGACAGCGGCGTGCGCAGTTCGTGCGAGAGCGTGGCCAGGAATTCGTCCTTCATCTGGCTCGAGCGCTCGGCCTCGGCGCGCGCCTCGCGCTCGCTCTCCAGCAGCACCTTGCGCTCCTCGGCGGCCTGCTGGGCCGCTTCGTAGAGGCGGGTGTTGTCGAGCGCGACCGCAGCCTGGGCGGCGATGCCGCGCACGATGCGCTCGGTGCGCTCGGTGAAGATGTTCGGTTCCGGGTGGCCGAAGAACATCGTGCCCAGCACTTCGCCTGAGCCGGCCGTGACCGGCACCGACAGGTAGCTGCGCACGGTCGGCTGGCCCGACAGCAGGCTGAACCGGGTCGGCGACTGGCCATAGCGCGGGTCGTCGAGGATGTCGGCGGAGCGCACCAGCCCGGCGCCGCGGAAGCCCGCGCCGAACAGGGCGGTGGCGTGCGGCTCGCCAAAGCTCTGGAACTCGTTGGCGGTGCCGCCCGAGAGCGTGTAGAGCGAGAACTTCGGCCCGTCGCTTTCCTTGCCGTGATAGAAGAAGGCGCCGAAGCGCGCGCCGGCGATGCCGCTGGCGGCGTCGGTGGCGACCTGCAGCAGCGAGCGCAGGTCGCGCGTGGAAGCGAGCGCGCTGCCGGTGCTGTTGAGCAGTTCGAGCACCTTCGATTCCTCGCGCAGCGCCTGCTCGGCGCGCTTGACCTGGTCGACGTCGGTATTCGTGCCGAACCAGCGCACCACCACGCCGTGGCGGTCGCGCACGGCGTTCACCCGGGTCAGGAACCAGCGGTACTGGCCGTCCGCGCCGCGGATCGGGTATTCCATCTCGAAGGGTTCGCCGGTGCGGATCGAGGCGCGCCAGTGCTCGAGCATGGCGGGCAGGGCGTCCGGCTCGACCACGCTTTGCCAGCCCCAGCCGGTTGCCGCTTCCAGCGTGGTGCCGGTGTAGTCGTACCAGCGCTCGTTGAACCAGACGATGGCGCCGTCGGCCTGGGCCATCCAGGCCAGCTGCGGGATGGTGTTGGCCAGCGCGCGCAGGGTTTCTTCGCTCTGGCGCAGGCTGTCCTCGACGTTCTTGCGGTTCGAGACGTCCTGGACCACGCCGGTCATGCCGACCACGCTGTCGCGCTCGGCAGGATTGGCGTAATCGGCGCGGCCGACCAGGGCGATCCAGCGCGCCGGGCCGCCGTCGGGCACCAGGCGGCATTCGATGGACAGGTCGGTCTGGGTGGCGAAGGCGTGCAGGACCGCGCGGCGCACCGCCTCGCGGTCGGGTTGATTGAGCCGGGCACGCAGCACGGACCAGGCATGTGGGGTCTCGGGTTCGAGGCCGAGGATCGCGGCGGCGCGCTCGCCCAGGTTGACGCGGTCGCTGGCCGCATCCCAGGTCCAGTCGCCGAGGCGGCCGGCGGCCAGGGCCACCTGCAGCCGGTTGTTGCCGTCGATCAGGGCCTGCTGGTCGATGCGGCGCTGGGTGACGTCGTGGAAGTAGAGGGTCAGCCCGTCCGGGGACGGATACATGCGCGCCTCGATCCAGACGGCCAGGCGCGGGTAAAAGAATTCGCGGCTGCCGGTCTGGCGCGAGGCCATGGCGCGGCGCATTTCGATGGCCAGGTTGGTGCCGTCGAGTTCTTCGAATTCTTCCCACAGGTTGTGGCCGAGCAGGCCTTCGCGGGTCTTGCCCAGCGGCGCGAGCAGCTCGAGCGCGCGTCCGTTGACATAGGTGATGCGCCATTCGAAGTCGACCGCGCAGAAGGCGTCGGTCAGGCTCTCGAGCATGTTTTCCATGCGTTCGTGGGCCTGGCGCAGCGCCTCGCGGGCGGCCACCAGTTCGGCCTCGGCCTTCTGGCGCGCCGCCATCACGTTGCCGGCGTTACGCAACGCGGCCGAACGCATCATCTCGAGGTCGTCGCGCTCCTGGCTCACGGCGCCCCTCCCGCACAAGGCGCAGGGCTAGCAGGTTTCATGGCAGCACCCACAGCAGGTCCCATGGCAGGCAGGCCGGCGCGCGGGCATCCTGGCCCGGCCGGTTCGCATGGTCGCACGCGCACGGGCCGCATTCAGGCCTGCACCCGCAGCTGGTCCGCGACCTGGCCCAGCGCACTTTGCAGCTGGTCGAGTTCATACGGCTTTTGCAGCGACTGGTAAGGGAAGTCGAGGTGGCGCAGCAGCGTGTCGCCATAGCCCGACGCAAAGATCACTTTCAGGTGCGGATACTGCACGATCGCCTGGCGCGCCAGGTCGACGCCCGACATGCCCGGCAGGCTGACGTCGGTGAACAGCACGTGGTAGCGGTGGGCGGCCAGGCGCGCCAGTGCGTCGTCCGGATGGGCCACGCCCTCGGCTTCATAGCCGAAGGCCTTGAGCATTTCGCAGACCAGGTACTGGGAATCGAGGTTGTCCTCGACCACCAGGATGCTGAGCGTGCCGCTGTCCGGCGCGGCCTGGGGTGCTGACTGGGACGACGTCGCGGTGGCCGGCGCCAGCGCGCACAGCACGCCGCCGACCGCGTCGCCGAAGGGGACCGGGGTCAGGTGCAGGTCGTAGCGGTCCTGGCCGCCGCCGCCGAAGTTCACGGAAGCGCCGGCGATGCAGGCCGCTTCGCCGCGCCAGGCCCGGGCCACCGCCTCGCCGGCCGCCGCGACCGGCGGCGGCAGCACCGCCGGCACGGTGCCGCCCGGGACACGGGCGAAGCCGGGGCCGGCCAGCTGGCCATAGGCCTCGTTGCAGAGGAGAAGGGGCTGGGGGCTGGGCACGCTGCCCTGCTGCGGCCCCCACAGCAACAGCATCGGCAGCGGCGTGTTGAACATCAGGTCGGCCGCCAGGCGCAGCGGCTGCGGCCAGGCGGCGGGTGCGCCCAGCGTGCTGGCGCTCCAGTCGTAGGTGGAACTGGTGAGGGCGGACTTACCTGGAGAGTGCATGGAGGCGGCCTGTTGTGTATTCAAAAACATGGCCGAATCGTACACTAAATGGCGCACTGTTGGCGGCGCGCTGGCATGGGGAGCCGCCGGTGCGGCGCCCTCAGGCGCCTGCGGCCGCCAGCGCGATCGCCGCATCCAGCCGGTCGTTCCCCCAGAACAGTTCCTCGCCCACGAAAAAGCTGGGTGCACCGAAGATGCCGCGCGCCTGGGCCTCTTCGGTACTCGCGCGCAGGCGCAGCTTGTTGGCGGGGGCGAGGGCGGCCGCGATCGCCTGCCCGGGGTCGGGCACCAGGCCGTCCAGCGCGGCGCGCACCGTCTCTTCATTGTCGATCTCGCGGTCGTCGGCCCAGTTGCTGAGCATGATGCGGCGGCAGTACTCGCCGATCCAGGGAGAGTCCGCCCCGAGGGTGGCGACCCGCATCGGCAGCAGGGCGATCCGGGGAAAGACCGAGGGACGCCGGAACGGCAGGCCGAGCCTGGCCGCCTCGCGTTCCATGTCGCGCCACATGTAGCGGCCCTTGGCTTGCTGGAGGACGAAAGGCGAGCTGTCCCAGCCGAAGCTGCGGAAAATCGGCCCGAGCAGAAAAGGGCGCCAGAGCACGATGACGCCGGCGGCGCGCGCGGCCTCCTCGATGCGCATCGTGGACAGGTAACTGTAGGTGCTGCCGAACTCGAACCAGTATTCGAGCGTCCGTGGCCCTGCCGGCGAGGTGGCCATCATGCGTTCTCCTTGCGCGCTGTGGGAAGGGATTGGCAGCATGATAACAAAGTCGGACTGCGCAAGCCCCATCTGCCGCGGCCTCGAGGGGCAAAAAAAAAGCCCGCTCAGGGAGCGGGCTGAATCTATGTTCCGAGGAGGACAATAGAGGAGACAGGAAGGATTATGCCGCACGGAAATAAAAGATTCCAATTTCCATTTCCAATGACCGTCATACGTTTCACGAATAGCTGAAGGGGAGAACTCGTCTGCACGTGCACGCTTGGTGCGCGCCTGAAAATGTTTTACTATGGCAAACATATCATGAGGCGCTTCGGCTGCACCGTGTTCGCAGGGCAGGCTTGCATCCCAAAAGTTTCCTTTGGCCGAGGCAAAGCTGTCACAATCGACCGTGCCCGGCTATCATGCTCGAGCGTTTGCCCCAATGGCCACATCCGGCCGGGCGGCAGGCAGCTCCAAGTCGGGCGAACCGGGTGTGCGCCCGGCGTTCGAGTGCGATCGACTGCAGACGGACCGCAGGCGCGACCTCCCAATTTAACCCCGGCCAATGATTCGACACCGCTTTTCCCGATTGCTGACCCAGTTTGCCCGCCGGCCCGTTCAGGGTCGCGTGGTCGGCTGGACGCTGGCCTGCGCCGCGGCGCTGCTGGCGGCGGGCGCGGTGCTGCCGGCGCCTGCATCGGCCCAGGCCAGCGCCGGCCAGGTGCTCGAGCGCCGGGTGAAGGCGGCCTTCCTGTACAAATTCCTCGCCTACGCCGAGTTCCCGGCCGGCGCCTTCGGCGACAGCGGGGCGCCGGTGACGATCGGCGTGGTCGGCTCGGACGAGATGGCGGCCGAGCTGGCGCGCGTGGTGGCCGGGCGCCAGGCACTCGGGCGCCCGATCCAGGTGCGCAACCTGCGCGAAGGCGAACTCGGCGCGCCGGTGCACCTGCTGTTCGTGGCCGGCAGCGACAACGCCCGCGCCGCCCGCATCCTGCGTGGTGCGCCGGCGGCCCTGATGTCTGTCACAGAGTGCGAGCTCGGCCTGCAGTACGGCAGCGTCATCAATTTCAGGATCATCGAGGACCGCGTGCGTTTCGACGTCTCGCTCGACTCGGCGGAGAAGAATAACGTGAAACTCAGTTCGCGGCTGCTGACGGTCGCCAACCGCGTAGTAAAAGGAACAAGCTGATGAGTGCCCGCGACGCCGGCTCCGTCCGTAGCAAACTGATCAAGATGGCGGTCTTCACGACGCTGGCGGCGCTGCTGTCGGCCTCGATCGCCATGCTGCTGCTCGACCTGCGCACCTTCCAGCGCTACGGGGTCGACGACTTGACCACCCAGGCCGACATCATGGCCAGCGTCACCGCGCCGGCGCTCTTCTTCAACGACGCCGCCACTGCCCAGCAGCAGCTGTCGGTGCTGCGCGCGCGCCCGCAGATCCTGGCCGGCGCCGTCTACACGGCAGGCGGCGCGCGTTTCGCCACCTATGCCCGGAGCGGCCTCGATCCGGTGCTGCCGGCGGCGCCGCGCCCGCCCGGCCACAGCATCGCCCGGGGCGAACTCGAGGTCTGGCACAAGATCGTCGAGAACGGCGAGCACATCGGCACCGTCTACCTGCGTTCGCGCTACGGCCTGGTCGACCGCCTGCTCAACTACGGCCTGATCCTGGGCGGCGTGATGCTGGGCGCGCTCGTGATCGCGGCCCTGGTCGCCTCGCGCCTGCAGGCGGCCATCACCCGCCCGCTGGAATCGGTCACCAACGTGGCGCGCCAGGTGATGCAGCGGCGCGACTTCACGCTGCGCGTGCCGGGCCAGGAGAGCGGCGAGATCGGGGTGCTGGTCGAGGCCTTCAACGACATGCTGGCCGAGATCGGACGCCGCGCCGAAGCCCTGCAGGCCGCCAACCGCACGCTCGAGCACGAGATGGACGTGCGCCAGAAGGCCGAGGACGCGCTGATCGTGGCCGACCGCAGGAAGGACGAATTCCTCGCCACGCTGGCCCACGAGCTGCGCAATCCGCTGGCGCCGATCCGCACCGGCCTCGACATCTTGCGCATCCGCAGCGGCGACGCCCAGGCCACCCAGCGCGCTACCGACATCATGGAACGCCAGCTGCGCCAGATGGTGCGCCTGGTCGACGACCTGCTCGACGTCTCGCGCATCAATACCGGCAAGTTCGCCATCAAGATGGGCCGCGTGGAACTCAAGGCGGTGGTCAACGACGCGCTGGAAGTGGTGCGCTCCTACATCGAACTGCATGGCCACGAACTGGCGATCGACCTGCCGGACCGCCCCGTGTTCCTGCACGGCGACGCCACGCGCCTGGCGCAGATCCTGTCGAACCTGCTCAACAATGCCGCCAAGTACACCAACCGCGGCGGCCGGGTCACGCTCTCGGCGCGGGTCGAAGAGAAAACGCTGGTGCTGGAAGTGATGGATACCGGCATCGGCCTGGCGCCCGAGATGCTCGATTCGGTCTTCGAGATGTTCGTCCAGGTCGACTCCACCCTGGAGCGCACCAACGCCGGCCTGGGCGTGGGACTGTCGCTGGCTCGCAAACTGGTCGAGCTCCACGGCGGCACCATCGCCGCCTCGAGCGAAGGGCTGGGGCGCGGCAGCCGCTTCACGGTGCGCCTGCCGATCGTGGTCGAGCCCGAACTGCCGACCAAGCCGACGCCCGCCGCCTTCATCAGCACCGAGACCTACCGCATCCTGCTGGCCGACGACAACGTCGACTTCGTCAACAGCATCGGCGCGCTGCTGACCGCGATGGGGCACAGCGTGGTCATCACGCACAACGGCCCGGACGCGCTGGCCGCCGCCGCGCGCTTCTGCCCGGACTACGCCTTCCTCGACATCGGCCTGCCGCAGATGTCGGGCTACGACCTGGCGCGCGGCATCCGCAAGCTCTCCTGCGGTGCGATGACGACCCTGATCGCCGTCACCGGCTGGGGCCAGGAAAAGGACCGCCAGCTCGCCTTCGAGGCCGGGTTCGACCACCACATGGTCAAGCCGGTGCGCTTCGAGCAGATCGAGGAGATCCTCGGCAATCGCAGCATCATCAAGAAACTCCGCACCTGAGCGGGATGCACAACGGAGGCGCTTGCGCGCTTCCGTTGTGCGGCTTCTTACATCCCCCCTTCAGTCGCGCTTGGCCTTGCGGCGGCGTGCCAGGAAGCCCAGTATGCCCAGGCCGCCGAGCATCATGCCGTAGGCTTCCGGTTCCGGCACCGGCATGAGCATCACCGCGCCCCCGAACGAAGCGCCGTCGTCCGACACCAGGTTGCCGTTCACCCGGATGTAATAGTCGCCGTTCTCCAGGTTGTCGCCCGATACGGTCCAGACATCGGTGGCGCCCGTGCGCAGCGAGCTGCCCGTGGCGACCAGGGTGTCGGTATCGTCGTAAACCCCGAGTGCGGTGATGTCGAGCCCGACATCGGCGCTACGGCTGATCGAGGCCACGATGGCGTCCATGTTCATCGGGATGTCGTTGTCGACGGTGAAGGTGAAACGGTCGGCGAAGCTGTTCCCGTTATTGCCTTCGGTGAAGCTGTCCCCGAAGTAGGCGGTATCGTCGACCAGGTCGAGTGCCTGCGGCGAATTGCCGATGTCGTCCTGCGCCAGCGCGGCGGAGCCGAAGCTGGCGCTTGCCAACACCATTGCAGCAATTAATGATTTTTTCATAGCTACCTCTCGAAGCGTTGAGCCGCGTCCTGCGGCCGGGTTGTGGCGATCCGGCCGCGTCCTGCGGCCGGGTGATGGCAATCGGGGACTTTTATGCTAGCAAAGGGGAGGGCAAGCGGAAGCCTTATGCAAGAGGTGTGTTCTTGCGGCCACACCCGCTTCCTGAGTGCAAGAAGAGGGGTAGAGTGTTCAGGAAGCCGGTGCTTCATAGGAGAGCGAAGCAAAAGCAATTGTAGAGCGGCAAACTGCTGGGTATTGCCCGAAAATCGTCGGCCTGCTCCTACAAAAAGAAAAGTGGGATTCCTCTGCTGAGCTAAGCCTCGTTTAAGACTTGCACGCGTCGACGCAGCGCTCGTGGCGAAAAAGCCGTGGAGGCAAACGATGTATCGCGGAAAAGGCTTGATGGAAAAGAAAATGGCCCAGAATCGCTTCTGAGCCATTTCTTTGAAACTGATGGTGCGGCTGGCAGGAATCGAACCCACGACCCCTTGGTTCGTAGCCAAGTACTCTATCCAGCTGAGCTACAGCCGCCCGAAGCACGCATTATAGCGGCATGGGCGCGAATTGGGAAGCGTTCAATTGCAATCCTGGCAGGCCAGGCCCTTGTTGCTGCCGCGGGTGCCGCCGGCGAAAAGCGCAGCGGCAAAAGAAAATGGCCCAGAATCGCTTCTGAGCCATTTCTTTGAAACTGATGGTGCGGCTGGCAGGAATCGAACCCACGACCCCTTGGTTCGTAGCCAAGTACTCTATCCAGCTGAGCTACAGCCGCCCGAGGCACGCATTATAGCGGAGCATGCGGAAATTGCAAAGCGGCACTTGTGAACTGGCTCGGTCGGGCAAAGCCCGGATCGGGAAGGGGAAAAGAAAAATGGCCCAGAATCGCTTCTGAGCCATTTTCTTGAAACTGATGGTGCGGCTGGCAGGAATCGAACCCACGACCCCTTGGTTCGTAGCCAAGTACTCTATCCAGCTGAGCTACAGCCGCCCGAGGCACGCATTATAGCGGCATGCATGCAAAATGGGAAGCAGGGATGCGAGGGCAGCAGACCTGGCAGCCCCGAACAAGGACCCGAAATGAAAAATGGCCCGGAATCGCTTCCGGGCCATCTTTTGAATTGGTTGGTGCGGCTGGCAGGAATCGAACCCACGACCCCTTGGTTCGTAGCCAAGTACTCTATCCAGCTGAGCTACAGCCGCCCCGTGAGGCGAATTATAGCAGCGCCATCCTGATTGCGGAAGTCTTAATTTATTTCAACACTTGTTTCATCCGCTTCCCGTACTCGGTTACATTAGCTGGTCTGTATCGATTTGAAGATTCTTATGTCGGGCTTTACCTTGCGCGCGCTGTACACCGCGCCACGCCTGCTGGCGGTGCTTTCGCTGCCGGCAGCGCTGTTCCTGGCCCCGCAGGCCGGTGCGGCCGGACCGAGCAACCTGCGTTTCGAACACGTCTCGATCGGGCAGGGCCTGTCGCAGGAGTCGGTGCTGAACATCCTCCAGGACCGGCAGGGCTTCATGTGGTTCGGCACCCAGTCCGGCCTGAACCGCTACGACGGCTACAGGATCACCACCTACCGCACCGATCCGCTCGACCCGGGCTCGCTGCCGGACAGTTTCGTCAACGCGTCCTTCGAGGATGCCGAAGGGCGGCTCTGGTTCGGCACCAAGGGCGGCCTGGCCCGTTTCGACGCCGCCAGCGGCAAGTTCGTGCGCTACCCGCTGCACGGCGTTGGTGGCGCCACCGCCAACCGCAGCGTGAATGCGATCGCCGCCGACCGCGACGGCGTGCTCTGGCTCGGCACCAGCGACGGCCTGAAACGCCTCGACCCCGCCACCGGCGCCAGCGCCACGGTCGGCCATGCGGACGCGGACGCGGACAATGCGGGCGGCGCCGTCACCGCCATCGCGTTCGACGCCCGCGGCGTGCTGTGGATAGGGACGGGCCACGGCGTCGGCCGCCTCGCCGCCGGCGGCACCCGGATCGAACATTTCGCTCCCCCAGGAAGCGACCCGCGCAGCGCGCGCATCCTGGCGCTGTCGATGGGACCGCGCGATACGCTCTGGGTCGGCACCGACGCCGGGCTCGAAGCCTGGAACTTTGCGACGCCCACCCCGCAGCGGCGCGCCGTCAGCGCCGAGGAAGGGGTGGGCGAGGTGCGGGTACCGGCGCTCTACCACGACAGCGGCGGCACGCTCTGGGCTGGCACCGACCTCGACGGCCTGAAACGGCGCGATCCGGCCAGCGGGCGTTTCGTCGCCTACCGCAGCGCCCCGCTCGACCCGCACAGCCTGTCCGACAACCAGGTCGCCTCGATACGGGTCGACCGCACCGGCACGCTCTGGGTCGGCAGCCGCTTTGGCGGCGTCAGCCGCACCGACCTGGCCAGCGGCGGGTTTTCGCACTTCAGCTTTCGTCCCGCGACTGGCTACCGCATCGGCTTCGAGAAGGCGCGCGACATCGCCGTACGCGCGGACGGCAAGATCTGGCTCGCCACCAATGGCGGCGGCCTTGTGCTGCTCGACCCGGCAAGCGGCCAGACGACCCAGTTCCGGCACCGTCCGGAGCGGCCGGACAGCGTGCCGGCCGACGTCATCCACGGCTTGCGGATCGTGGACGGGCGCTTGTGGGTGGGCGGGGCAGGGGTGCTGGCCTGGTGCGACGCCAACGGCGGACCGTTCCGCCAGATTGCCCTGCCGGGCATCGGCACGGGGTCGGTGCGCGACGTCGTACGCTCGCGCGATGGCGGGCTGTGGGTCGTCACGCGCGCCGGGCTCTTCCGCTTGAATGCCGACCTGAGCCTGCGCGACGCCTGGCGCAACGATCCCGCCAACCCGGCCAGCCTCGGCGACAACACGC
Source organism: Massilia sp. SYSU DXS3249 (assembly GCF_053668055.1). Taxonomy (NCBI): domain Bacteria; kingdom Pseudomonadati; phylum Pseudomonadota; class Betaproteobacteria; order Burkholderiales; family Oxalobacteraceae; genus Massilia; species Massilia sp. SYSU DXS3249. Next base: position 186,074 of record NZ_JBSIPX010000001.1, read on the forward strand.
TGTACTCGCTGGTCGAGGACAAGGACGGCGTGGTATGGATAGGCACCGATAACGGCCTGGAGCGCTTCGACCCCGCGACCGGCGTCTTCACCCACCTGCGCCACGACCCGCGCGACCCCGCCAGCCTGCGCCACAACCGCATCCATGAACTGATGCTGTCCGCGCGCGGCCGGCTCTGGGTCGGCACCGCGGGCGGACTGCACCGCCTGGAACAATCGGCGTCGGGCAAGGCCGGCTTCCGCTATTTCCCCCTGAGCGAGGCGCGCGAAGCCCCGCCCATCGGCGCCGTGCTGGAAGACGCGCAGGGCAGGCTGTGGGCCAGCATGACGAACGGGATCAGCCGCCTCGACCCGGACAGCGGCCGCTTCCGGCACTACACGGGCAAGGACGGCCTGTCGGTCGGTACTTATTTCATCGGCGCCGGCGCGCGCGGGCCGGACGGGCGCCTGCATTTCGGCGGCGTCGACGGCGTCAGCTCCTTCCTGCCGGATGCGATCCGCGACAACCCCTATCCGCCGCAGGTGCACATCACCGATTTGCTGGTCTCGAACAAGCCGCGGGCCCTGCCGGCGCCGGCGGCGGGCGGCGCGGCAGGCACGATCGGCAAGATCACGCTCACCCACCGCGAACCGGTATTCGCCGTCGAATTCGCGGCGCTGCATTACGCGGCGCCCGCCAGCAACCGCTACGCTTACCGCCTCGAGGGCTTCGACGAGGACTGGATCGCGACCGGCGCCGGCAAGCGCTTCGCCAGCTATACCAACCTCGACCCGGGCGATTACGTGTTCCGCGTGCGGGCCAGTAACAAGGACGGCGTCTGGAGCGAAGCGCCGGCCACGCTGGCGGTCACCGTCACGCCGCCCTGGTGGAAAACGGCCTGGTTCCGGCTGCTGGCGCTGGCGCTGCTGGCCTCAAGCGCGGTCCTCGCCTACCGCCTGCGGGTGCGCGTGCTGGTCGGCCAAAAGCAGGTGCTCGAGCGCGAGGTCGGCACCCGCACGGCCGAGCTGCTGCTGCAGAAGGAAGCGGCCGAGGGCCGCAAGCGCGAGGCCGAGCGCCAGGGCGAAGCTGCCGACGCGGCGCGCCGCAACATCGCGCTGCTGTCCGACATCGGCCGGCGCCTGACCGCCAACCTCGATACCGAGGCGATCATGGCGACGCTCTACGAACATGTGCAGGTGCTGATGGACGCGCCGGTGTTCTACGTCTGCGTGGCCCAGGCCGGCGGCGCGCCCTTCGCGCTGCCGTATGCGGTGGTCGACGGGCGCCGCTGCCGGCCCGCCCCCGGCGAAGGATGCAATGCGCACCAGCTTGCGGCCTGGTGCATCGAACATGCGCGCGAAGTGTTCATCAACGACCTGCGCGCCGAGTCGGCGCAGTACCTGCCGGGCGCCGATCCGGGAAGGCTGGCCGCGGACGCGCTGCCTTGCGCACCCGGGGACAGGCTGCCTCAGTCACTGTTGTATGTCCCGGTCGCGCTCGGCCAGCGGGTGCTGGGCGCGCTCTGCGTGCAGAGCTTCGCACCCGGGGCCTACCAGCGCGTGCACCTGGACATGCTGCGCACGCTGGCCGCCTATGTCGGCGTCGCGCTCGACAACGCCCAGGCCTACCGCCAGCTCAAGGACGCGCAAAGCCAGCTGGCGGCCCAGGAAAAGCTGGTCTCGCTGGGATCGCTGGTGGCGGGCGTGGCCCACGAGCTGAACACGCCGATCGGCAACAGCCTGCTGATGGCCAGCACCCTGCACGACAAGACGCTGCGCCTGGCAAACGACCTCGAAGAAGGCGCGCTGCGCCGCTCGGAACTGGCCGGCTATGTCGGGGCCGCGCGCGAGGCCTCGGAACTGATCGTGCGCAGCCTGCACGGGGCGGCCGAGCTGGTCGACAGCTTCCGCCAGGTGTCGGTGGACCAGGCCAGCGCCCAGCAGCGCCGTTTCGAGCTGGGGCGTGCCTGCCATGAGATCGTGGCGACGCTGATGAACAAGGTGCGCCTGACGGGCCATACCCTCGAGATCGAGGTGCCCGAGGGGATCGTGATGGACAGCTACCCGGGGCCGCTCGGCCAGGTGCTGATCAACTTCGTTAACAACGCGCTGCTGCACGCCTTCGAGGGGCCGGGCGGCAGGATGCGCCTGTCGGCCGAGCGCCTGGGCACGGACTGGGTGCGCATCGCCTTCGAGGACGATGGCCGCGGGATTCCGGAGGCGCACCTGGCGCGCGTGTTCGATCCCTTCTTCACGACCCGCATGGGGCAGGGCGGCACCGGGCTCGGGCTGAACATCGCCCATACCATCGTGACCGGCCTGCTCGGCGGCACGATCCGGGTCGAGGCCGGGCCGGGCCAGGGGACGGCCTTCGTGCTCGAGCTGCCGCTGGCGCGGACCGGTTCGCAGGCGCAGCCTGGCGTGCAGGCCTGAGGGTCAGCCGACGACGTTGATCGGCCGGCCCGCTTCCCAGGCTTCGATGTTCTCGACCAGCATGTCGGCCAGGGTCTGCATCGCGCCGGCGCTGGCCCAGGCCACGTGGGGCGTGAGGATGAAGTTCGGCAGGCGCAGTCCCAGCAGCGGATTGTCGGGCGCCGGCGGCTCCTTGCTGAGGACGTCGAAACCGGCGCCGCCGATCGTGCGCCGCATCAGCGCCTCGGCCAGCGCCGCCTCGTCGACCAGGCCGCCGCGCGCGGTGTTGATCAGGAGGCCGGTCGGCTTCATCAGTCCCAGTTCGCGCGCGCCGATCATGTGGCGGGTCTGCTCGTTCAGCGGCAGGTGCAGGCTGATGACGTCGCTGGTGGCGAGCAGCTCGTCGAGTTCGAGCTGGGTCACGCCGGGCTCGCTCACCGGCGAGCGCGAAGTGGTGCACACCTGCATGCCGAAGGCCTGTCCGATCTGGGCCACGCGCCGCCCCAGCGCGCCGTAGCCGACGATGCCGAGCCGGGTGCCGGCCAGGTCGCCGATCGGGTGGTCGAGCAGGCAGAAGCGGGTGGAATGCTCCCAGCGCCCGGCCTCGATGTCGGCCACGTAGGCGCGCAGGTTGCGCCGCAGCGCCAGGATCAGGGTGAAGCAGTGCTCGGGCACCGACACGTGCGAGTAATTCCGGATATTGCTGACGACGATGCCCCGCTCGCGGCAGGCGGCCAGGTCGACATTGTCGGTGCCGGTCGCGGCCACCGCCACCATCCGCAGCTCCGGCAGCTGGGCCAGCGCCTGCGCCCGCAGGGGCACCTTGTTGGTGATCGCAACCGTGGCGCCGCGCAGGCGCTCGGCCACCTGGTCCTGGGCGGTGGACGCGTGATCGATCCAGTCGTGGGCAAAGGCGGGACGACGCACCGTGGCAATCAGGCTGTCGCGGTCGAGGAAGACGATTCTTTGCATGGCGCGCTCCGGAGTGAGGACGGCACATTGTAGAGCATGTGCCGGTGGACTAAAAAAAGGCGCGAAAAAAAGACAGGGCGCACCCTGTCTTTTTTGGGATATGGCGGGGCCTGGGCGGCGTGGTTTTATGTGAAGCTTATTTGGTTTGTGCAGCGGTCGATGCAGCTTCGTCCGCTTTTTGTTCGGCAGCGTCGGCTTTCATCTCCGCCTTCTTTTCAGTCGCCTCGGACTTGGCTTCAGCCTTGTCCCCGGCGGCCTGTTTGCGAGGCTTGGCCTTGTCCACCCTGGCATCGGCCTTGGCCGTCTCCTTTGCTTCCTTCGCTTCCGCCTTGGTGGCCGGTGTGGTCGGACTGCTTGCGCTGCTCTGTGCAAAGGCAGGGCTGGCGAACAGCCCGGCGACGAGGGCTGCGACGATCTTGCTCATAGTGGGCTTCCTTTTATGGATGAAAAAGATGCTGCCAGGCCGATAACGCGACCAGGATCAAGCTTGTTGACGGTATTTACAACTCGTTACAATCATCGCCAGGGCACTCGGTTAGCTGCCGTACAGTCGCGTTGGCCTGCGCGGCCTAGACTGGTTCCATCGGCACACCGCAGGAGCCCGCCATGCCCGACGCACTCGCACTCTACAAATCCAAGCGCGACTTCGCCATCACGTCCGAGCCCGCCGAGGGCGGCCAGCCCGGCAAGGACGCACTGACCTTCGTCATCCAGAAGCACTGGGCCAGCCGCCTGCACTACGATTTCCGCCTCGAACTCGACGGCACCATGAAAAGCTGGGCCGTTCCGAAAGGTCCCAGCTACGACACCCACGACAAGCGCATGGCCGTGCACGTCGAGGACCACCCGATCTCCTACGCGGATTTCGAGGGCACCATCCCCGAAAAACAGTACGGTGCCGGCAAGGTCATCATCTGGGACAAGGGCACCTGGGAGCCGGAAGGCGATCCGCGCGAAGGCTACCGCAAGGGCAACCTGAAGTTCCGGCTGCACGGGCACAAGATGCAGGGCAACTGGGTGCTGGTGCGCATGAAGGGACGCGGCGACGAGCGGCAGGAATCCTGGCTGCTCATCAAGGAAAAGGACGACTATGCGCGCCCGGCCGAGGAATTCTCGGTCGTCGACGAGCTGCCCGACAGCGTCAAGGCGCTGCCGATGCCGGGTACCAGCGAGAAGGTGCCGGCCAAGGTGAAAGACAAGCCGGCGGCGAAGGCGGCGCGTACGACCAAGGCGAAGGCGGACGCGGCAGCCGTGGAGGCGGTCGAGAAGGTGGCCAAGAAGGTGGACACCAAGAGGGCGGGCAAAGGGGCGGGCAAAACGCGCAAGGCCGATGCCGCCCGGGGCCTGCCCGAAGGCGTAGTCGAAGCGGCGCTGCCCGAAGAATTCGCCCCCGAACTGGCGACCCTGGTCGACGGCCCGCCGCCCAATCCCGAGGAATGGGTATTCGAGGTCAAGTTCGACGGTTATCGGATGCTCACCCGCATCGAGAACGGCGAAGTCAGGCTGATCACCCGCAACAACAACGACTGGACCGACAAGCTGCGCCCGCTGCAGCAGGAGCTCGAACGCATCGGGCTGCCGGACGGCTGGTACGACGGCGAAATCGTCGTCCACGACGCCAACGGCCGCCCGAACTTCGGCATGCTGCAGCTGGCCTTCGATGGCAGCAACCGGGCCAACATCATGTATTTCCTGTTCGACGCTCCCTACCTGGGCGGCTACGACTTGCGCAACGTGGCGCTGGTCGAACGGCGCGCATTGCTAGAAGCGGCCTTGAAGGGCGCGGCCAAGTCGGACAAGGTGCGTTTCTCCGACGAGTTCGGCGACGATCCGGAAGGGCTGGTCGTAGCCGCCTGCAAGATCGGCCTGGAAGGCGTGATCGGCAAGCGGCGCGACTCGCATTACGTCTCGCGCCGCTCGCCGGAGTGGATCAAACTGAAATGCGGGCAGCGCCAGGAATTCGTCATCGCCGGCTACACTGACCCGAAAGGATCGCGCACCGGGGTCGGCTCGCTGCTGCTGGGCACCTACGACAAGGAAGGCGTGCTGCGCTATGCCGGCAATGTCGGCAGCGGCTTCAACGCCGAGAGCCTGCGCGACGTCACGGCCAGGCTGAAGGCGCTCGACACCGATGTCAGCCCCTTCCCGCCGCGCTCGGTCCCGGGGCGCAAGCACCACTGGGTCAAGCCCGAGCTGATCGCCGAGGTCAGCTTCTCGGAATGGACGAATACCGGCTCGGTGCGCCACCCGGTGTTCCAGGGCCTGCGCACCGACAAGCCGGCCCAGGGCATCACGCGCGAAACCGCACAATCGATCGAGGAGGTCAACATGCAGGCAGACACCCAAAGCGAAGCCAAGCCGGCGAAGAAGACGAGCCGCAAGAAGAGCGCCGCCCCGGCTGAAGCAAAAGCCGATGCGAGGGCGACGTCCGATGTCGAGCTGCCGGCCACGCTGAAGATCACCAACCCGGACCGCGTGGTGGATGCGAAGAGCGGCGCCACCAAGATGGACCTGGTGCGCTTCTACGCCCAGGTCGGGGACCTCATGATGGAGCACCTGAAGGCACGCCCGGTTTCGCTGGTGCGCGCGCCGGCCGGGATCGCCGGCGAGCTGGTCTTCCAGAAGCATGCCGACATCAAGAAGCTGCCCGGCATGAAGCAGATGGACAATGCGCTCGACCCCGAGCATCCGCCGATGCTCGAAGTCGGCAACATCGCGGGCATCCTGTCGGCCGCCCAGTGGAACGCGGTCGAGTTCCACACCCAGAACGCGACCTCGAAGGCCTACGACAAGCCCGACCGCATGGTGTTCGACCTCGACCCTGGCGAGGGCGTCGAATGGCCGGCGATGCAGGAAGCGGGACAGCTGATGAAAGCCTTCCTCGACGAACTCGGCCTGCCGTCCTTCCTGAAGACCAGCGGCGGCAAGGGCCTGCACGTGGTGGTGCCCGTCAAGGGCGGCCTCGATTGGGACACGGTGAAGGGCTTCTCGCAGGCCATCGTCAAGCACCTGGCCGGTATCCTGCCCGACCGCATCGCCTTCAAGAGCGGCCCGAAGAACCGGGTCGGCAAGATCTTCATCGACTACCTGCGCAACGGCCAGGGCGCGACCACGGTCTGCGCCTGGTCGGTGCGCGCGCGGCCCGGCCTGGGCGTGTCGGTGCCGCTCAGCTGGGACGAACTGCCCGGACTGACCTCGAGCAGCCAGTGGAACGTGCAGAACATCGGCGAACGCCTGGCGATCGGCAACGCGCCGTGGGCGGGGTATGCGAAGGCGGCCAAGACGCTGACGGCGGCGATGAAGAAGCTGGGGTACGACAAGGAGTAGCGGCGGATCCGTTCAGCGGCCGTTCGACACATCGCGGCAGGTCTGGCGCCGGTTGACGCGTGGAGTCGGGACTCCGGTGAAGCCGTGGAGGAGGCCACTGGCCTCCTCCACCCCTACAGTTGACTGTAGGGTGGACGGCTACACCCGTGACGAGGAACAGCCGCAGCGTCAGCGCCGTCCACGCGTTCAACCGCCGCGTGAAGCCCCGAGACGGATCACACGATGGAACCTATCAAGCAGCCTTGCGCCCCAGCCGTTCCAGTGCCGCGCGCACGCCGCGGCCGTAGTCCGGGTCGGCCCGGTCGAACTGGCGCAGCTGGCGTTCCAGGATCTCCTCGTTCACCTGGCTCAGCGGGCCAGCCAGGTTCTCGCACAGGTTCTGCGTTTCCTGGTCCGTCATCAGGCGGAACAGGTTGCCCGGCTGCGTGTAATCGTCTTCCTGTCCGCGGAAGTCGAAGCGGCCGGCGTTGCCGCTCAGCGGCAGTTCAGGTTCGCCGTGGCCCATGCCGGTGGCACCCGCGCCGACCGCCTCGATCGTCGCATAGTTCGGCGCGGCGCCGTGGTTGACGATGGCCATCGCGCCGTCGCGCTGCTGGTTGTGGAAGGGGCAGCGCGGCGCGTTCACCAGCAGGTGCTGGTGGTTGGTGCCGACCCGATAGAGCTGGGCGTCGTGGTAGGCGAACAGGCGGCCCTGCAGCATCTTGTCGGGCGAGTAGCCCATGCCCGGGACCAGGTTCGCCGGCGAGAAGGCGGCCTGCTCGACTTCGGCATGGTAGTTGGCAGGGTTGCGGTTCAGTTCCAGCACGCCCACCGGCAGCATTGGGAAGTCGCCGTGCGGCCAGACCTTGGTCAGGTCGAACGGGTTCCAGCCGGTGCGCGCTTCCCAGTCGGCCAGTTGCTCGGACGTGGCCACCTGCACCTTGACGTCCCACTGCGGATAGTTGCCGGCGGCGATAGCCTCGAACAGGTCGCGCTGAGCGTGGTCCGGATCGCTGCCGGCGACGCGCACGGCGTCCGTGGCGGCGAGGTTCTTGATGCCCTGGCGCGTCTTGAAATGCCATTTCACGTAGACCCGCTCGCCCGCATCGTTGACCAGGCTGTAGGTGTGGCTGCCGAAACCGTCCATGTGGCGGTAGCCGTAGGGCGTGCCGCGATCGGAGAACAGGATCGTCACCTGGTGCAGGCTTTCCGGTGCGCGGCTCCAGAAGTCGAACATCATGTTGGCGGACTTCAGGTTGCTGTCGGGCAGGCGCTTTTGGGTGTGGATGAAGTCGGGGAACTTGATCGGGTCCTTGATGAAGAACACCGGGGTGTTGTTGCCGACCAGGTCCCAGTTGCCGTCTTCCGTATAGAAGCGCAGGGCGAAGCCGCGCGGGTCGCGCTCGGTATCGGCGCTGCCTTTTTCGCCGCCCACGGTCGAGAAGCGCAGGAAGGTCTCGGTCTGCTTGCCGATGGCGCCGAAGAGTTTCGCCTTGGTGAAGTGGCGGATGTCGTGGGTGACGGTGAAGGTGCCATAGGCGCCCGACCCCTTGGCATGCACCACGCGCTCGGGAATGCGCTCGCGGTTGAAGTGCTGCAGCTTCTCGATCAGGTGGAAGTCCTGCAGCAGCAGCGGACCGCGCGGGCCGGCGCTGAGCGAATTCTGGTTGTCGGCGACCGGGATGCCGGAAGCGGTGGTCAGGCGGGGTTGGGGCATTGTGCTCTCCTCATTGCAAATGATTAATTTGATGAAGAGATTCTAGGCGTGGCTGGCTAATCGGTAAATTTGATTAAACTGATGCGCGCGATAGGATTTGACTAAAAGAAACAAAAAGAGGCGCCGAAGCGCCTCCCTGCCGCACGTCACACCTGTCGGGTCAGAAGCGGCGTGCCGATTTCTGCACGTGGCCGCTGGTAAACACACGGGCCTGGATTTTCTTCCAGATAAAGCCGGCAATCGCCATCATGATCATCTTACGCATATAAACCTCCGTTGTTGAGCAGCCGAATGCTGCCGTTTCAAATGAGCCTGCGCCCGGTCCACCGTCCTGGCGAACGCGGCGCGGGGCCCCCGCTTCTCAAGATTCGTTCTTGAAGATACCACGCACGTTCATCGCCATCAGCGCGACCTGCAGCGAGATCAGGGCCCAGGCTTCGTCGTGCACGCCCCAGATAATCCACAGCACATTGCTGAGAATGAACATCCAGAAGCCGAAGATGCGCTTGCCGGCTTTTTTCGAGCCGATCATGAAGGCGGCGTACAGGCTGACCGCCATCGCGGGCCATTGCAGGAAGTCGAGGAATTCGTCCATCCCTTACGCCGCCTTCTTGCGGCGCACGGGTGCGGCCTTGGCGGCAACCTTGGTGGCCACCTTCGTGGCGGCCTTTTTTGCCGCCGGCTTGGCGGCGGCGCGCCTGGGCTTCGCGCTGGCGGCGACTTCCTCCGTCTCACGCTCGGCGACCTTGCGCGTGCGCGGAGCGGGGGCGTCGTCGTCGGCGTCTTCCGCTGCCGGTTTTGGCGCGCGTTTCGGCGGCGGCGGTTCGTCGTCGTCCTCGTCATCATCCAGCACGGCTTTACCCGGCTTCTTGCCGAGGCTGGCCTGCAGCAGCGAGACCAGGTCGATCACGTTGGTGGCCTTGGCCGGCTTTTCGTCCGGGTCCGGCATGGTGATGGTCTTGGTCTGCTTGGCCTTGATCTTCTTTTCGATCAGGGCCATCACGTCTTCGCGGTAGCTGTCGTGGTATTGGTCCGGCTCCCAGTCCTCGCTCATGCCCTGGACCAGGGCCATCGCCATTTTGAGTTCCTTGTCCGTGATCGACGCGTTCTTCGCGTCCTTGGCGGGGATTTTCAGTTCGCCCGGGTCGCGGATCTCGTCCGCGTAGCGCAAGGTGTTCATGACGATCGTGTCGCCCACGCACACCAGCGCCGCCAGGTGCTGCTTGACGCGGATGACGACGTGGGCAATGCCGATCTTGCCGACCCGCTTGAGCACGTCGCGCAGCAGCGCATACACCTTGTCGCCGCCCTTGCCGGGCGCGAGGTAGTAGGGCTGGTCGTAGTAGATGAGCGGCACGTCCCCGGCGTCGACAAAGGCCAGGATGTCGATGGTCTGCGTCGCTTCCGGATTGGCGCGGCGCAGGTCTTCGTCGGACAGCACGACGTATTCGCCGTCGCTGTACTCGTAGCCCTTGATGATGTCGTCCCAGCCCACTTCCTTCTGGGTGTTCTTGTTGTAGCGCTTGAAGCCGATCGGCGAGAAGTCGCGGCGGTCGAGCATGTGCAGGTCGAGCCCCTTGTCGCTCACCGCCGGGTACATCTCGACCGGGATGTGCACCAGCCCGAAGCTGATCGCGCCTTTCCACATGCTGCGTGCCATCGTCTATTCTCCTTATTCGCCGACGCTGCCGGTGACCGGCAGCACGATGCCCGTGATGTAGCTCGAACAGGCGTTCGAGGCCAGGAACACGTAGGCGGGCGACAGTTCTTCCGGCTGGGCCGCGCGGCCGTAGGTGGTGCTCTCGCCGAAGTGGACGATCTTGTCCGGCGACTGGTCGGCCGGGTTGAGCGGGGTCCAGACCGGGCCGGGCGCCACGCAGTTGACGCGGATGCCCTTGTCGAGCAGGTTGGCCGCCAGCGACATCGTAAAGGCGTGAATCGCACCCTTGGTCGACGAATAGTCGAGCAGCATCTTCGAGCCCTTGATGCCGGTGACCGAACCGGTGTTGATGATGGAGGCGCCGCGCTTGAGGTGGGGCAGGGCGGCCTTCGCCATGTGGAAGTAGCCGTAGATATTCGTGCGCATCGTCTCGTCGAAGCGCTCCTCGGTGATCTCGAGCAGGGAGTTGGCGTGCATCTGGAAGGCGGCGTTATTGACCAGCACGTCCAGGCGGCCCCACTCGGCCACCACCCTGTCGACGGCCTGCTGGCAGAAGTCCATGTCCTTGACATCGCCGGCGATGGTGACGCAGCGGCGGCCTTCGGCTTCGATGACGCGCTGGGTCTCGGCGGCGTCTTCGTGTTCGTTCAGGTAGAGGACGGCGACGTCCGCGCCTTCGCGCGCGAACAGCACCGCCACCGCGCGGCCGATGCCGGAGTCGCCGCCGGTGACGATCGCCACCTGGCCTTCGAGCTTGCCGCTGCCCTTGTAGTTCTCCGCCATGAAGCGCGGCTTGACCTCCATCTCGGCTTCCAGGCCGGGCTTGGCCAGGTGCTGCCCGGGCATCGGCGGCACCGGCTGCTCGGCCCCGATCTGCACCGGCTTCTCGCCCTGCTGCCCGGCGGCGCCGCTGGCGTCGATCTGGTCCTGGCGGTTCTGGATTGCCTTCTGGTGATTCGCGACGTCGTCCTGGTTGGCCATCGTGCATCCTTCTGAGCTTAAGTTCGAGACCGGCCCAGTATCGGCCGCGCCACTCCCCGCGACGGTGCGGTCCCACACACAGCGCGCCAATTGCCTGTTCGGGCGGGGGTAATTGTGTCAAAATTGGCATCGTTTTTTCATCATTTGCGTGTCAAGGAGATCACCATGCCCCAGCCGGCCCAGCCGCAAGCCACCCACGCCGGGCTGTTCGTGAACCCGGCTGCCGGTCGCCGCGGCGAATTCGAGGCCGCCTGCGGCGCGCTGTTCGGCCGGCTGACACTGGCCGACGGCACCGAGCGCGCGCTCGCGCTGCTCGCCGGGGAGCAGGTCGACCTGCTCGTGATCGATCTCGACCGCTTCGACCCCGAGCTCGACCACGCAGGCCTGGCCGCGCTGGTGACGGCGCGCGCCGGGGCCCCGACCTTCGTCCTGTGCCCCTTCGCGAACGCCCGCTGGCTGGCCGCGCTGATGGCCTGCGGGCCGGTCGAGTATGCGATCACGCCCTTGCCGGACGAGGCCCTGCGGGAGGCGCTTGCCGCGCGCCTGCTGGCCGGGCCCACGCCGGTGCCTCCCTTGAGCCCGCGCGAACAGGAGCAGCAGGGCTTGCAGGCACTGCGGGCCGAGGTGCGCGCGGCGATCGGCGAGGGCGAGGAGCAGGGCGCGATGGGCGAGCGCGTGTGCCGCGCGCTGTGCGCCTGGCCGGGCGTGGTCCATGCCGCGCTGTTCCACCTGGAGCCGGGCGGCGACTTGCGCTTGCTGGCCCAGGACAGCCAGCCAGGTGCGCGCGGCCTGAACCTGGCGCGGGTGCTGGGACGCGGCGAGCGCCTGCTGCAGTCGCCGCTGCGCCACGCCTTTCCGGGCCTGCTGGCGGCCAGCGCGAACACCGTCGCGCTGCTCGACGAACCAGGCAAGTCGGGCGAACCGCAGCTGGCCGACGCATTGCGCGAACACGGCATCGATATGGTGCTCGGCCTGCCGATTTCCTCGAGCGGACCCGGCACGCCGCGCGGCTCGCTCTGCCTGTCCTTCCGCGCCGCGCGCACGTTTTCCGGGCCCGAGCTCGAGGCCCTGGCCGAAGTCGCGGACCTGGTGGCGGGCGGCCTGCGCATGGCCGACCTGAACCGCGAAAGCGAGGAGATGCTGGCGCGCGTGACCCATCTGTCGACCGTCGACGCGCTCACCGCGGTCGCCAACCGCCGCCACGGCGAAGCGCTGCTGGAGACCGAAATCAAGCGCGCGCGCCGCTACCGCCACCCGCTGGCGCTGATCGCCTTCGACATCGACCGCTTCAAGATGGTCAACGACCGCTATGGCCATCCGGTCGGCGACATGGTGCTGCGCGCCGTGGCCGACGCCGCCCAGGGCCTGGTGCGCGCCAGCGACGTGCTGGTGCGTTCGGGCGGCGAGGAATTCCTCGTCATCGCTCCGCACACGAGCGCCATCGACGGCCTCAAGATGGCCGAGAAGTTGCGCACCGCGATCGAGTCGACCGCCATGCCCGGCGTCGACCAGGTCACCATCAGCCTCGGCGTGGCCCAGCTGGCCGACCAGGAAAGCGCCGACTCGCTGACCGTGCGCGCCAACGCCGCGCTCGCACGGGCCAAGCGGGCAGGGCGCAATTGCGTTGAACTGGCGATGCTGTAGACCTGCCCAGGAGCACGATGATCGGGGGTAGGGTGGGCACCGTCATTGAAGCCCCGGCTTCAATGACCCCACGCGGACGGGTGAACAGAGTTAGCGTCTGACCTGAATAATGTTGACGATCGCTTCATACGCTAACGGTACGCAGTAGCCGCTGCCAACAATGTTCACGCTTCCGCGTAGGCACGGGGTGCCCACCCTACGTTGGCGCCGGTGGATTCGTGTGAAAAATGACCGGCCATGCACCAATCCAAAGTACCGGCCCTCGTCCCGCCCATGCTACCCTTGCGCTTTTGAAACGGACGAGCAATGCTGTACTGGTTGAGGCACTACCGGCGCGCCATGCTGCCTGGCGACATCAGCGCCGGGTTGGTGGTGGCGATGATGATGATCCCGCAAGGCATGGCCTATGCCCTGGTGGCGGGACTGCCGCCGGTGGTCGGCCTGTACGCCAGCATCGTGCCGCCCGTGTTGTATGCGCTGTTCGGCACCAGCAGCACGCAATCGGTGGGGCCGATGGCGATCATCTCGCTGATGACCGCCTCGGCCCTGGCGCCGCTCGCCGCTCCCGGCAGCACCCTGTACACGGTGCTGGCCGCGCAGCTGGCCCTGCTGTCGGGCCTGGTGCTGCTAGCCTGCGGACTGCTGCGCATCGGCTTCATCGCCAATTTCTTCTCGCGTCCCGTGATGAGCGGCTTCACCATCGGATCGGCGGTCGTCATCGCGCTCGGCCAGGTGCCGGCCATGCTGGGCGCGCCCCTGTTCGGCCTGCACCTGCCGAGCGCCGTCCTCGGGCTGGGATCGCTGGCCGTGCTGCTGCTGGCCCGCAGCCGCCTGGCGTCCTTGCTGCGCGCGGCCGGACTGTCGCCGAACGCCGCCGACATCGGGGCCAAGCTGGCGCCGATGGTGGTGGTGCTGGGCGCCACCGCCCTGGTGCCGCTGCTCGGCCTGGACGCGCTGGGCGTGAAGACGGTCGGGACGGTGCCTGCCGGGCTTCCCGGGCTGAACCTGGCGACCTCGAGCGGGCACTGGCAGGCGCTGCTGCAGCCGGCCCTGCTGATCGGCTTCATGGTATTCCTGATCAGCATGTCGGGCGCCCAGACGCTGGCGCTCAAGCGCGCCGAAAAGCTGAAAAGCAATTACGAACTCATCGGCCTGGGCGCCGCCAACATCGGCAGTGCGCTGACCGGCGGTTTTCCCGTCACCGGCAGCATGTCGCGCTCGGCCGTGAACTTCGCCGCCGGCGCCAACAGCCAGCTCGCCAGCCTGCTCGCGGCGGGCCTGCTGGCCCTGGCGCTGACGGCGCCGACCGGCTGGCTGGCTTTCCTTCCGCTGCCGGCGCTGGCGGCGACCATCATCGTCGCCGTGCTGGGCATGCTCGACACCAGCACCTTCATGACCAGCTGGCGCTACGACCGTGCGGATGCGGCGGCCCTGGTTGCCACCGCGGCCGGGGTGCTGGCGCTCGGCGTCGAGGCGGGCGTCGTGATCGGTGTGGCGCTGTCGATGGGCGCCCTGATCTGGCGCGCCAGCCGGCCGCACATCGCAGTGCTGGGACGCATTCCCGGCACCGAGCACTTCCGCAACGTCGAACGCTACTCGGCCGACACCTCGCCCGGGCTGCTGATGCTGCGCGTGGACGCCGGGCTCTTCTTCGGCAACGTGGAGGCCGTCAATGAGCGCATCGAGGACGAGCTGGCGGCCCGGCCCGACACGCGCCACCTGGTGCTGGTGCTGTCGGCCGTGAACGCGATCGACACCTCGGCGCTGTTCGCCCTCGGCGAGCTGAACGCGATGCTGGCGGCGCGCGGCGTGACGCTGCACCTGGCCGAAGTGAAGGGGCCGGTGATGGACCGCCTGAAGCAGAGCGAGCTGCTCGGTGCGCTGGGCGGCAAGGTGTTCCTCAGCACGGCCATGGCCTGGGACGCGCTGGCGCCGGCTTGAGGCCGCGGTCGATTGCTGTAGCGCCTCGGCCGCCCGCGGCGCCTGTTGCGGCATGCTGCCCGCTTTTGGGGTTCCCTTATCGTGCACGGCCTTTAACCCGCACCATGCTGGTGCAGGTTCGATCCGGCACAGGCTTGGAAAGCGGGCATGATTCCTGCAGACTTCGGGGAGTCGACGACTTTGGGGGACAAATGATGCAAATTCGGATGCTCGACGCCGCCGGGACCGCGGGACACGCGGCGCAGTTGCGCGCGCTCTTGCTGGACGCGGTCGCGCATGGCGCATCGGTCGGCTTCGTGTCGCCGCTGGGCGAGGCCGCGGCCGACGCCTACTGGCGCGAGGTGCAGGAGGCGGTCGCGGCCGGCTCACGTATCCTGCTGGTGGGCTGGCGTGACCACGTCATGGTCGGCACGGTACAGCTCGATCTCTGCATGAAGCCCAACGGCAGCAACCGGGCCGAGGTGCAGAAGCTGCTGGTGCACAGCGGCGCGCGCCGGGCCGGAGCGGCAAGCGCCCTGATGGCGGCAGCGGAAATGCAGGCGCTGGCGCTGCGGCGCGGCCTGCTGTTCCTCGACACCGAAGCGGGGTCGGGCGCCGAAAGCCTGTACCAGCGGCTCGGCTATACGCGGGTGGGCGAACTGCCGGAATACTGCGCCACGCCCGACGGCGCCTGGCGCGCCACCGCGATTTATTACAAGACGCTGTTCGTGCGGGAGCGGCAGGACGCGCTGCGCCCGGATCGGAAGCAGGCGCAGGGCTAAGCGGGCGTCCCGGCGTCCCTGCACGGACCTGATTCAGGCGCGCTTGCGGCGCTCGGGACCGGTATGCGGCGGCGCCAGCTCGACCGGCGCGGCGTGCTCGGGGTAGAGCGCCTGCTTGCCCTTGTAGACGGCGGCGATGGCCGCCATGTCGGCGTCCTGGTCGCCGGTCAGCTCCAGCGTGTCCACCAGGCCGAGTTCCTTTTTCGCATAGTCGAGGTAGACCAGCAGCACCGGGACCTTGGCGGCGACGGCCAGGTGATAGAAGCCGCTTTTCCAGTGCGGCCGGTAGCTGCGCGTGCCTTCCGGCGTAATCGCGACCCAGCACCATTCCTCGCCCAGCATACGATCGGCCAGCAGGCGCGTGGCGCCCATCGGTGCGCGGCGGTCGACCGCCACGCCGCCCCAGTAGCGCATGACCCGCCCCATCGGACCGCGGAACAGCGAGTCCTTGGCCAGCCAGCGGAACGGCAACCCCACCGCCCATTTGCCGAGCAGGCCGATGGGGAAATCCCAGTTCGAGGTATGCGGATAGACGACGGCAATGCCGTGCGGCCCGGGCAGCGGTTTGTAACGCAGCTTCCAGCCGAACAGGTTCAGCAGGCGCAGGGCGGTGCGTTGGCCCCAGGTAGGCAGGGCTGCAGGGCGCAGCAGGTGGTCAGTCATGTTTTCTCCGTCTTGCTTGCCGCAGGCCGCGGTCTCGTTCGCCGTTTGTCGTTCGCACAAGGAAACAAAACTTGGGCGCACGCAAAACAAAGCGGAGGATTTTATAGCGCTACGGCAACAGCGACAAGCAAAAACGTTGGCCTGTTGTATGGAGGAAGCGTATTAGGCGGGATGCAGTGCAGGTGCGAAGTCGTGTTGAGGAAGCTTGGTCAGGAACGGCGGTAGGGCGCGGCGGACACACGCGTGGAGTCAGGACTCCACCCTACGTTTAGCGCCATGCGTAGGGTGGCGTCCCGACTCCACCAGCCTTATTTTCCGGGAATGCGCAGGGCTCCGGCAGCTGATCAGTGCTGGAAGGCGCCGATATCGAAGCCGGTCGCCTTCGTGCGCGGTTTGCCCTGGAAGTCCTGTTCGGGGTCGAGGGCGGCGCCCTTGCCGATGGCGGGCGATTTGGCGCTCAGGCGAAAGTCCGGGGTGCCGGTACGGCTGTACTCGACGAAGGCCGGCTCGGCGGCGATGGTGCCGACATGCTGCCGCCCGGGCGCCAGGCGCCAGTCGCTGACGGCGTTCTGGAACACGAGGTTGTTCTCGTAGCGGTTGTTGTCGCCGGTCGCCCCCTGTTCTAGGATGCCGTGCCGGTTGTCGAAGACGATGTTGTTGGCCACCACGGTGTAGTCGTTCGGTCCTTTCGAATAGTAGAAGTCGCCGCCGCCCACGACAATGCCCGAGCCGGAGGTGGAGACCGTGTTGCCGGTGATGTCGACCCGGTGCGCGTCGTGCCACAGGTGGATGCCGGCGCCCGATACCCGGTACACGACATTGTTGCGCACCCGCGCCTGGGTGCTGACGTAGATGCCGTGATGGTAGCGGCAGTCGAGCGGGCCGATGTCGTGCACGTTGTTGGCGATGACCTCGGCATGCTTGCCCTTGTAGTAGCTGTCGACGCCGATGCCGGAACCGCCGGCGCTCTCGCAGGGAACGTCCAGCCCGATATGGTGCACGTGGTTCTGGCGGATGCTGTTGTGCGAGCCGCCGTTATAAATGCCGCTGAGCCATTTGTTGCCGCTCTGGTAGTGGGTGCCGTCGATCTCGAAGCCGACGATGTCGACGAAGCTGCCGCGGTTGTCCCAGGCGCTGCTGGTGTTCGAATCGAGCGGCGGGACGATTTTCGCGGCCCAGCGCTCCATCGACTGGAAAATGATGCGCGCTTCCAGGGTGCCGCTGACCGTGGTGCGGAAGCCCCCGGTGTACTGGCCCGGCGCGACGTACACCGTGGTGCCGGGTGTGACGACCTGGGCCGCGCGCTTGATGGTGCGGAAGGGTTCGGCCTGGGTGCCGGGGTTGGCGTCGGAGCCGCCTGGCGCGACATAGAGGTTGGTGCGCACGACCTCGGGGATCACCAGTTGTTCGGAAGAGCCGTCGCGCAGGCGGCAGCCGTCGAGCACGAGCAGGACGGCGCAGAACAGCACTGCGAAAAAGGGGTTGGCAGGGCGAACGGCTGGGCAGGACATAGCGTTCCTCGTGGACGGCGGACACCAACTAAGTGTCCCTCGGCGCGAACGTCGCCCGGCCCGGTTCGCTCAAGTTTGCCTTTGAGCGGGCGCAAGGTGCGTTGCACGAGCCCATGTATGCCTGAGTCCGCCATGTTCAGGCCGGTGCCCAGGCCGGGATGCTCAGGGCGGAATGCTGTCGGATGCGGCCGGCGGGACGACCTGCGGCATGTAGGCGGCGAGGAATTCCGGCGGCATGCGGCGCGGGCGGCCGGCGCTGATGTCGATGCAGACCAGCTCCCAGCGCCCGCGCAGCACGGTCGCGCCGTCGCTCGCGCGCACCAGCTGGAAACGGCGCTCCATCGACAGCTTGCCGTCGCCGCCGACCAGCCAGGTCCCCAGCAGCAGCGCTTCGTCCAGCAGCGTGGGCAGGATGTAGTCGTATTCGGCATGCCGGATCGCCATGGCGCGGTCGAGGCGGCGGTAGTCCCCGATGCCCAGGCCCAGCGCTTCGGAATGGGCCCAGCCGACCTGTTCGCACCAGCGCACGTAGACGGCATTGTTGGTGTGGTTCAGTCCATCGATGTCGCCGGCGCCTGGCGCGAGCGGGAGGGTGAATGGTTGCGGAAAATCCCAGGTCAAATCGGTTCCTCGAAAACGGGCGGCGCCGGCCAGCCGGCAGGCGGCGTTAGCCTGCAGCGGCAGGGCGCCACGCAGCGGCACGCGGCGCGCGCGGGCGCCCTTGTAGCGCATGGCGGCGAGCCGTGGCGCGGCTGTCGGCAAAACCGCCATTCTAGCCCCTTGCCGGGTCGCTCGCCGCGTCCGCCAAACGACTGGGCTGACCGCGCAGCCCGGTCGGGGCCAGCGGTTGGCTAGCCAAGTTCGAGCAGCAGCGGCTGGTGATCCGAACCGGTCCTGGCGCCGGCGACCTCCACGCGGCGCACGCGGCCGGCAAGGTCGCTGCTGACGAAGGCGAAATCGAAGGCGAACGGCTGGCCGGCGTCAGGCCCGTCCGCGTGCAGCCCGACGGTGGGCGCATGGGGCCGCCCGCGCTGCGCCAGGCGCCAGGCGTCGCGCAGGGCGGGCGTGCCGTCCGTGAAGGGCGCCAGCAGGCGGGCGTATTCGGGCGAATCGGGCAGCATGTTGAAGTCGCCCATCAGGACGGCGGGCGCCGCGCGGGGTACGGCGGCGAAGGCGCCGGCCTCGGGCGATCCCGGGCGCGGCTGGCGCGCGTGCAGCACGGCTTCGCGGTGCAGTTCACGCAGGCGGTCGACCTGGGCGCCGCGCTGCAGGGGCGAAAAGTATTCGAGGTGGACCGACACCACCCGCAGCAGCCCGCCCGGCGTGGCGAGCGTGACTTCGAGGGCGGCGCGCGGCATGCTCATCACCTTCGGGTCGGCCGGCCATGGCAGCAAGTGGCGCAGCACCTGCAGTACCGGATAGCGCGAGAACACCATGCTGCCGAGCCGGCGGCGGCCGCCGTCGGGCGCGAGCGTATCGAGCGGGGTGGCGTGACTGGCGCTGTAGCCGGGCAGGCGTGCGGCGAGAGCGGCGAACTGATCCTCGATGCGCGAGCCGTCGCGGGCCTCGAGTCCGCAGGCGACCTCCTGCAGGCAGAGCACGTCGAACTCGGAAAAGCGGTCGAGCGTGGCGACGACCTGACCGGGATCGGCGCCACCGCCTGCGCTGCGGGCCGACTGGATGTTCCAGGAGATGAGCTTGGGCATGGCTGTCCTTTCATGGTTGGCCCAGCCTATGCCCGGCAACGCGGCCGTTCCTGATCCACCTCAGGCGTGCGCGCCGAACCGGATTGCCCATACAGGCATCCAAGAAGCATGTTCACGATCGTCCTGCTGTTGTATCTGCAGGCTCACCTCGAGGTCACGCTCGAGAGCAGCAGCCTGCGCGGCGTCTACCGCAGCCGTGCCGAGTGCGAGGCTGCCGCCGTTCGCTTGCGCGGGCCGCTGCCCGTGCCACGCCCGCATGACGCGGCCTGGTACGACGCAGTCTGCCTGCCGATCAACCGCGACACGAAAGTGAACGAGTTGGCACCGCGCGATATCGGCCGCCTGCTCGAAGTGCAGCCGCCGACCGGTTGCGGCGCGACAGGCGCCTGGCGCCGCATGGCCGAGTCGTGCTCGGCCCGGCGGGGTGGGGAGAACTGAAGAAAAGACAGGGCAAGGAGGAAGCGGAAAAGGAGTCACTGGCGCATCCAGGGCACGCCCGTCGGGCAGGGCACGGAGCCGGCGCCGCTGGTGTCGAGCGGGCGGCCGGAGGCGGTCACGGGGCCGCCGGCGCTGCCGCTGCGGTAGCAGGCGACCCGGCTGCCGGCAGTCTTGCGGTAAATGATGACGCCATCCGGCGCCGTATAACTGTCGAGCGTGACCGTGTTGCCGACGTCCTTGCGCGCGGCCGCGAAGGCCTCGGCGAAGCGTTCCCATTTCCGGTCGGGTTCGGCCGTGATCGGGCTGGAACCCTTGCGCAGGGCGCGGTCCACACTGCCGGCCATCGCCTTCGAGGTGGCAAGCAGGTCGCCAGGCGCGGGGGCGGGCCGCGATGTGGCGTGCGATGTCGAGTCGGATGCAGGTTCGGATGCAGGCGCTTCCCCGTCCGCCGGCGGCTGGGTAATCGCTTCCGGTTCGGACCGGGACATGGGAGGGACGCGCGACGGCGCCGCAACCGTGGCAGACTCGGCGGGGTTGTCCGGGCGTGGACGCGGCTGGGAGGAAGCTTGGGGCACGGCCTGGGCTGGCCGTGGCCTGGCAACCGGCTGTACGAAGACGAAGACCTGCTCGCGCGGCGGCGCTACGCCGGCGGGCTGGTGTGGTGCGCCGCCCAGCCAGGCCAGCACCAGCAGCAGGTGCAGGCCCAGCGTAAGCGCGAGCGGCGCCAGCGGACGCCTGGGGAAAGGCGCCGCGGCGGCCAGGCCATCGAGGTGCATGCCGCGCATTCGCCGCTTACCTGGCCGCTTACCTGGCCGCGTACTTGGCCGCGTACTCGGCCGCTTGCCTGGCTGCTGCCTTACCGCTCGCTTGGCAGCTTATTTGGCAGCTCGCTTGGCAGCTCGCTTGGCAGCTCGCTTGGCAGCTAAGCTGGCGGCTTACTTGGCCTCCTGCTTCGCCGCCGTCATCGCGCCCTTGATGGTGACGCAGCGCTGGTCTTCCTGCTGCGCGTCGAGCAGAGCGCGGCGGGTGCCGGCCGACAGGTCCTTCATCTGCGCGACGGCCGCGTCCAGGCGCTTGACGCTGGCCGGCGTGCAGCTGGCCGGGATCAGCGAACCGGCATAGGCGCGCATGTAGACCGGGCCTGCCGCCTTGTCGAGTGACGGCAGCTGCGCCAGGCGCTTGGCCGCCGTCTGTTCGCCCAGCGCGTTCTGCTCGGCCGGGTACAGGCTGTTCATTGCCGTGCGCACCTTGGAGAAGGGCAGCTTGGTCTGCAGGTCTTCCACCGTACCCAGCCATTGCGCCTTGACCTTCGGATCCGGGCGGCTGACCGAGGCGGCCAGCGCGGCGGCCTGGCCGGCGTCGGAATTGTCGCGCTTGAGCTCGGCGTCGATGCGCGCGGCGGCGCCCGCATGGTCGTAACGGTTCAGCTGGCGGATGATGGCCCAGCGCAGGTCCTGGTTGATGGCCAGGCCCTCGACCGGGGCATTGCCGTCGACGATGGCGGCCAGGCGGTCGAGCGCGGCCGGGGTGTTGGCCAGGCTCACGTAGCTGCCGAACCAGCGGCGCTGGAAGTTGTCGTTGCCCTTGGAGGAGAGCACGCCGTTCCAGGCCATGTCTTCCAGGGCGGCGCGGGTCCGGGTGGCCCAGGCCGACTTGTCGCCCATCAGGTCCAGGTATTCGCGCGCCATGGCCACCTTGCCGAGCACGTCGCCCAGCAGCGTGTAGTCCTTTTCCTGAGGCGCGTTGACGAGGGCGGTCTTGATGAATTCGTCGAGCGGCAGCTTGCCGTCGCGCACGCCATCCCACAGGCTCTGCCACAGCATGGTGCGCAGCAGGGCGTCGTCGACCTTGGCCAGGTTGCCGCGTGCGGTCTCGAACGAGCGCTTGTCGAGCTGCACCTTCACGAAGCCCCAGTCCTGGTAGTTCGGATAGACCAGGTCCGGGCAGGCGCTGCCGACCAGGCCAGGCACACGGGTGGTGGCGCCCTTGTACGTCACCGGTACGGTTTGCAGAGGCGTCAGCTTGCCGCCAACCAATGTAAACGTTGCGACCTGCACGCGCTGTTCGCGCAGCGTCGGCAGGGCGCGGCTCGGCGCCGTCTGCTGCAGCGTGAAGGCGCTGATCTTGCCGTTGGCGCCGCCTTTGCAAGTAAAGTTGGCGGCGATCGTGTTCACGCCCGGCTCGTACAGCCACTCCCGCGTCCAGCCCGACAGGTCGCGCCCGGCCGCCTGGCCCAGGCTGCCGATGAAGTCTTCCAGTTTCGCGTTGCGGTACGAGTACTTGGTCAGGTAGTTATGGACGCCCTTGCGGAAGGTGTCGGGGCCGAGCAGATGGCGCAGCTGCACCAGGGTCGACGCGCCCTTCGAATAGGTAATGGCGTCGATGTTGTCGAAGGCGTTCAGGGTCGAGGGCACCGGCACCTCGATCGGGTGGGTGGTGACCTTCTGGTCCTGCACGTAGGCGGCCTGCTTGCCGGTCGAATAGAAGTTCTGCCAGGCGTCCTTGAATTCGGTTGCTTCGGCCGTGGCCAGGGTGCCCATGAAGGACGCGAAGCTTTCGTTCAGCCACAGGCCGTTCCACCATTGCATGGTGACCAGGTCACCGAACCACTGGTGCGCCATCTCGTGCATGATGACCGAGGCGAGCGAGAGGCGCTGGGCGTCGGTCATCTTCGCCTTGTGCAGGAAGCGTGCCTCGGCGAAGGTGATCGCGCCGGCGTTTTCCATCGCGCCATAGAGGAAGTCCGGCACCAGCAGCTGGTCGTATTTCTCGAACGGGTAAGGGATGCCGAAGTAGTCGTCGAAGAAGGCCAGGCCCTGCTTCGTGTAGCGGAACCAGTCTTCCGGCGTGACCTGGGCGGCCACCGACTGGCGCGCGAACAGGCGCATCGGGTACTTGCCGCTCTTGTCTTCCCACACCTTGTACGGCCCGGCGTGCAGCGAGAAATTGTAGGGGCTCAATTTTTTCGTCGTCGGGAAGGTCCAGCGGCGCATCGCGCCAGCATTCTCGATGCCCGTCTCGCGGGTGGTCGTGACCACGTGCCAGTCGGCCGGGGCCAGTGCGGTCACCTGGTAGGTGGCCTTCAGGTCGGGCTGGTCGAAGACCGCGAACATCTGGTGGGCGGCGGCCGGCTCGAAGTGCGAGTAGGTGTAGACGCGTCCGTCCACCGGGTCGACCATGCGGTGCAGGCCTTCGCCGTTGGTGCTGTGCAGGCGCTCGTAGGCGATGACGACGGTGTTGCGGCCCTTGACCAGGTCGTTCGCCGCGATGGTGACGAACCAGTTGTTGTACTTGGCTTGCACGGTCTTGCCGTTGACCGTCACCGATTTCACGGTCGCCTTGTCGAGGTCGATCGTCAGGGGCGAGCCCGTGTCAGCCAGGTCGAAGCTGGCGGTGGTGACGCCGCTGAAGCTTTCCTTGCCGGTGAGGGTGAACTCGAGCGCGTAATCGACGTTCGAGACGCGCGCGGCGCGGGCGGCGGCGTCCTGCTGCGACAGGTAGGCGTTCTCGGCGCGGGCGGGCGCCGGGGCGGCGTGGGCAGTGGCGTTCAGGGCGAATACGGCGGCCAGGGCCAGGGCCATGGCGGAGGGGGCGAAGCGCGGTGCAAAAATGGTCAAGGTCGTTCCTCAGAGGGGCGCCCCGGCGGGCGCTGAATGCGAATCGCGCAAGAATAGCATGAGTGCAACGCGTGCTCCAGCAGGAAAAACGCCTCGAAAAACGTATGTACGCCCCGTCGCAGCGCCATGCGACAGGCCGGGCCGCGCCGGAGGCCGCACGCGCCCAGGCACGAGCGAACCGCTGGGTACGCAGTGCTATACTCGCGGCCATTTTCAAGAACGGGCAGGGCCCGCGAAAGGACGAGATGAGCTGGTTTTTCCTGTTGGTGGCGGGGCTGCTGGAAGTGGCGTGGGCGGTCGGCCTGAAGTACACGGAGGGCTTTACGCGCCTGTGGCCGTCGGTGTTCACCCTGACGACGATGGCGGGCAGCGTCGGCATGCTGGGGCTGGCCCTGCGCCACCTGCCGCTGGGCACGGCCTATGCGGTCTGGACCGGCATCGGCACCATCGGCACGGCCGCCTTCGGGATGCTGATGCTGAACGAACCGGCCGGTGCGCTGCGCATCGGTTCGATCGGCCTGATCGCGCTCGGGATTGCGGGGTTGAAACTGCTGACGCCAGCCTGAGGCGCCGTGTAAGAAAAAGGCGCCACCAGGGCGCCGTGTATCACTCGCAAGGAAGCGGTGCGCATGCGCGCCGCAGCCGTTTAACGGTAGAAGGCTTCGACCTTGCCCTTGAGCTTGATGAGCATCGGCTTGCCCTTGCGGTCGAGCGTCTTGCCGGCGGCGACCTTGATCCAGCCTTCGCTGAGGCAATACTCTTCGACGTCGTGGCGATCCTTGTCGTTGAAGCGGATGCCGACTTCGTGCTGGAAGACGTCGCGGTTATGGAAAGGGCTGCTCGGGTCGATCGAGAGCCGGTCTGGGAGCGGGGGGAGGGTTGCGGTATCGTTCATGCTGCGAATTATCCACCAGAACCGCGGCGCGTACAACGGCCACGCCGTTCGCCTCCCCGCTACGACCCGTCCTAGCCGGCGGTTCCGCTCGCTGACTCCCTCATTGTTCCACGCATTTCCCCCACCTCCGCCAGCAGCCGCTCCAGGCGCTGGAAGTCGACCGGCTTGGTCAGGTGATGGTCGAAGCCGGCCTCGCGCGCCCGTTCCCGGTCGTGCTGCGCGCCCCAGCCCGTGACCGCCGCCAGCACCGTGTGGCGCAGGGCCGGCAGGCGGCGCATGGCGATCGCCACTTCGTAACCGGTCATGCCGGGCATGCCGATGTCGAGCAGGGCCAGGTCCGGCGCCTGCGCCTCGGCCGCGAGCAGGGCGGCGCTGCCGTCGTGGACGGTGCGTACGGCGTGTCCCTGCGACAGCAGCAGCTGGGCCAGCAGCTCGGCGGCGTCGTGGTTGTCGTCGGCGACCAGGATCCGCAGCGGGCGGCGCGCGCCTGCCGTCGCGGCGGCCGGCGCCGCGGGCGCAGCAGCTTCCTGCACGTCCGCCAGCGGCAGGCGCAGCGTGAAGGTGCTGCCGCGGTTCGCTCCCTCGCTGGCGGCGCTGACGCTGCCGCCGTGCTTCTCGGTCAGGCGCCGGACCAGGTTCAGGCCGATGCCCAGCCCGCCCTGGGCGTAGTCCATGCCGTGGCGGCCCTGGTTGAACATCTCGAACAGCGTCGGCAGGGCGTCCGGCGGCAGGCCGATGCCGTTGTCGCGCACGTCGATGCGCACCGCGTCGCCTTCCTGCTGCGCCGCCAGCGTGATCCTGCCCTCCAGCGGCGTGTACTTCGCCGCGTTCGTCAACAGGTTGCCGATGACCTGGGCCAGCCGGTTGGCGTCGGCGTCGAGCACGAGCGGGGTCTCGGGCAGCTGCACGTCGAACGCATGCCGCTTGCCTTCGATCAGCGGCAGCGCCGTCTCGACCGCGTTGGCGACGATGTCCTGCAGCGCGACGCGCGTCTTTTTCAGCTCGACCTTGCCGCTCTGCACGCGCGCCAGGTCGAGCAGGTCGTTGACCAGGTGGATCAGGTGGTTCACCTGGCGCTCCATCATGCCGCGCACCTTGGCCAGCGCCGCCGGATTGTCGGGGCCGATGCGCATCAGGTCGAGGCCGGTCTTGATCGGCGCCAGCGGATTGCGCAGCTCGTGGGCGAGGGTGGCCAGGAATTCGTTCTGGCGCCGGTTGGCCTGGGCCAGGTCGGCCGCCAGCGCGCGCAGGTCTTCGTCGGCGCGGCGCTGCTCGGTGATGTCGCGGAAGACGACCGCGACCCGGTTGCCGGCATTCGCGTCGGCCGGGGCGACGAACACGTCGAGCCAGCGCCCGAGCGCCGCTTCGTGCTGGACGACGCGCAGCGCTTCGCCGCTCGCGGCCACCCGCGCATAGAGCTCGTTCCAGAGCGGCTGCACGTCCGGCGCCACCTCGCGCACGGTCTTGCCGACGACGTCGGCCAGGCCCGTATGCCGCTCGAAGGCCGGGTTGGTTTCCAGGAAGCGGTGGTCGACCACGGCGCCGCCGGCGTCGAACACCAGTTCGATGACGCAGAAGGCTTCGTCGATCGAAGTCAGGAGGGTGCGGTAGCGCTCCTCGCGCATCTGCAGCCGCTCTTGCACTTCGCGGCGCTCGGTGACGTCGGCGGTGGTGCCGACCATGCGCAGCGGGCGGCCGTCTTCGTCGCGGTGCAGCGCGCCGGTGTACTCGAACCAGCGCAGCGCGCGGTCGGACACGCGGTGGAAGCGGCCCTCGAAGCGGAAGGGTTCTCCCGTCGCCAGCGTGTGCGCCATCGCGATCTGGTAGGACGCGATGTCGTCCGGATGGATCAATTCGGCCAGCAGGCGCACGGTGTCGACCGGGGCGCTGCCACGTACCAGGCCTACCATCTCGTACAGGCGGTCGTTTTCCCACACCGGGTTCTCGTCGGCCACGTCCCAGCTCCAGATCCCGAGCTTGGCGGCGTCGAGCGCGAGGCGCAGGCGCTCGGCGTTCGCGCGCAGCTGTATCTCGGCTTCCTTGCGGCGGCTGATGTCGACCACGTTGGCGATGACGCTCGATGGCATACTCGCCCCCGGCTCGACGACCGGCGCCACGATCTTGGCGACCCAGACCACGCTGCCGTCCGGGCGCAGGTAGCGGTTCTCGACCTCGAAAGGCTCGCCGTTGGCGAGCATGCGGCCCAGCAGTTCCAGGTTGTCCGGCAGGTCTTCCGGGTGGATCAGGTCTTCCAGCCGCATGCCCGCGACCTCCTCGGGCGAGCGGCCAACGATGCGGCAGAAGGTCCGGTTGGCGCGCAGGATGCGCCCGTCCAGGGTGATTTCCGCAACGCCCGCCGCCGTCTGCTCGAACAGCGTCTGCAAGTGCGACTGGCTGCGCCGCAGGTCGGCGGTGCCGGTCGCGACGCGCTCCTCCAGGGTGCGGTTCAGCTGGTGCACGTGCTGTTCGGCGAGCACCCGGCTGGTGGTTTCGACCACGGTGCTGCACATGCCGGCGAGCTGGCCGTCGTCGCCGCGCAGCGGGGAGTAGAAGAAGGTGAACCAGGCCGGCTCGGGCGTGCCCTTGCGCGCGATCGGCAGCGGCACGTCTTCCAGGTGGAAGGCTTCGCCGGCGCGCGCGCGGTCGACCAGCGGGCCGATCTCGTCCCAGATCTCGGGCCAGACGCGGTCCAGCGGCCGGCCCAGCGCAGCCGGGTGCTTCTCGCCCAGGAACTGGGTATAGGCCTCGTTGTAGAGCAGGATGCGCTCCGGGCCCCAGACGATTGACATCGGCACCATGGCGTCGAGCATCAGGTTGGTATTCGCGCGCAGCGACATCGGCCAGGAAGCCACGGGCCCCAAGGGGGAGGCGCTCCAGTCGATGCCGTTGAGCAGGGCATGGAAGGGCGAAACGTCGGGGAAGCCGTGGTGCACGTGAGAGCCCATGTTAGTCGTGTTCATTCGCGTCGGCGCCCCGTTAAGCTGCTGCAATACGCTGCAATCCTCAATCGCGCCCGAACTGCGGATTCGGGCGGGTCAGGTAATACCACTCCGAGTTGGCGCCGGCCTTTGCGTCCGGGAACAGGATACGGCCCGAGAACTCGGCCACGACCGGCGTGCCGTCGGCCCGCGTGCCGATCTGCTCGCCCTCGCTGACCGGGTCGAAACTGGCCCAGGGCTTGATGAAGGCGTCGCCGGCGTCCTGCTTGTCGTGCACCACCACCATCTGCAGCGCTTCCATCTCCTCGAAAGGCACCGGCTCCGGCTCGGGCGCATCGATCAGTTTCAAAAAGGCCAGGGTGTTCATGATGGCGCGGTAGGCCACCTCGGGCGCCTGCGGGTCGACGTGCTGGCCGCATTCGAGCGTCAGCGCATAGCCGCCGGTGGTGCGCATGTATTCGGTAGTGCCGACGCCGTAGCGCAGCACCGTTTCCAGTTCCGCCGCATTGCCGCCGGTGTTGCGTGTACGGCGCTGCACGCCGCCGCCGTAGGCCGCCATCCAGCCCGTCACGAAGCGGCGCACGCCGAGGCGGCGTGCCAGCGCGCGTTCTTTCTCCGCATGCCGGAAAGCCTCCAGCGGGCCGTCGTTGTTGACAGGGCCGACCATCACGAAGGGCTCGCCGTGGGCGGCATTGAAGGAGTGCAGGTCGAGCAGCACGTCGTGCTGGGCCAGCAGCGGGCACAGCCAGTTGGCGATGCGGTCCTCGAAATCCTGCGGATCGTCCTTCGGGAACAGGTTGCGGTTCAGGTTGCGGTCGCCGTTGCGCTCGTTCTTTGCGTAGGCGAGGGGATTGACGATCGGCACAAAAGTGACGCTGCCGGTCGCGATGCGCAGCGCGCCGCTGTCGAGCTCGGCCATGACGCGCCGGATCGCCTCGGTACCGCAGATTTCGTTGCCATGGGTCGCACCCATGATGATCACGCTCGGACCTTCCCCCATGCCGGTATAGTTGACGAATTTGAATTGCAGGTTAGGTGCGGAGCTCATGCGTAGTGATCCAGGGAAATATCGGTGCTGCCATTTTATCGGGAAACCCTGGCCGATGTGGAGTGGGCGTGGCATGATCCGGCAGTCCTTTTCTCCTGCCTTCCGATGAGCACTTCCCGCAGCCCGCGCCTGCACGGCCTCGATACCTTGCGTGCGCTCGCCGTCACCCTCGTGGTGCTGCACCATTACACGCTGTTCGTCTCGAACGACGACCACACCTTCGGCTGGGTCGGGCGCATCGGCTGGGTCGGGGTCGACCTGTTCTTCGCGCTGTCGGGCTACCTGATCGGCAACCAGATCTTCGCCGCCATGCGCAGCAGCGCCGGCCTGTCGATGAAGAATTTCTACGCGCGCCGCCTGCTGCGCACGCTGCCGAACTACTTCGTCATCCTCGCGATCTATTTCCTGTGGCCGGCCTTCCGCGAGGGGGCGCCGCTCGCGCCACTGTGGCGCTACCTGAGCTTCACTCAAAACCTGGGCCTGGAGCCGGGCACGGCCTTCTCGCACAGCTGGTCGCTGGCGATCGAGGAGCAGTTCTACCTGCTGCTGCCGGCGCTGGCCATGTTGGGCGCGGCCCTGCGCCTGCGCATTCCCGCCGCCTGGATCGCGATCGCGCTGGTGGTGGCAGGCGGCATGCTGCTGCGGACCCAGCTCTGGCTGGAACACGTCGACGGCCAGAAGTATGGGACCTGGTTCTATTACAAGCTCATCTATTACTCGAGCTTCTGCAGGCTGGACGAACTGGTGGCCGGAGTGGCGCTGGCATTGCTGAAGAACCGGTATCCCGGCCTGTGGACGCGCCTGGCGCAGCACGGCAACCGCTGGCTGGCGGCCGGGACGGTGGTCACGGCCTGCACCTTCTGGATGCTGCTGGCCGACCGCTACAGCTTCGCGTCGACCGTGTTCGGCTACCCGCTGCTGGCGCTCGGCTTCGGCCTGCTGATTTTGGCGGCGCTCTCAGAACGCTCGCTGCTGCGCGACCTGCGTGTGCCCGGCGCCGGCAGCCTCGCCCTCTGGTCCTACGCGATCTACCTGGCGCACCGCGGCGCGAGCTCGGTCGGCGCGCAGTGGCTCGCCAAACTGGGTTACGGCCCGCAGTCGGGGGTGGCCATCGTCGCCTTGCTGGCGCTCAGCGTGCTGTCCGGGTGGCTGCTGTACCGGGTCGTCGAGACGCCCTTCATGGCGCTGCGCGAGCGCTGGGTGCCGAGCAACCTGGCGACGCCGGTGTTCAGTCCTCTTACTCGATGATGTCGATGACGTCGAATGCGGCCGGCATCGCGCCGAGGAAGGCGAGCGTCGCATGCACGCGCTCGCGCATGTCCTGTCCCTGGGTCGCCTCGATGGCCGCGCGCAGGCCGGGCCGCGCTTCCAGCGTGTAGGGGCTGCGGTAGGCTTCGACCAGCAGCGCGACCAGGTCGGTCGGCGCCCCGCAGGAGCGGCGCAGGCGGGTGTCGATCAGGCCCAGGAGCGTGCGCTGCATGGCCGGCGTGGGGTTGACGATGTGGGCGAACACCGAAGGCGTGTTGGCGATCGATGCGCACAGGCTGCGTTCGATGGCCTCGGGCTTCAGGTCGGAGGCGATGTCGAAGTAGGCCCGGTCCCAGCGCGTGCGCGCATACGGGTGATGGGAGGGGAAACGGTCGATGGTCTCGAAGCCGAGCGCATGGCTGGCACGCGAGAGCAGGTCGAGCACGATGGGCATCAAAGGCATGGAAGAGGGCGGGAAGTGCGCATGCCGGGAGTGTAACGCAAGCGCGGCGGGCGATCCATCGACCGCCCAGCCGCGGGGAAAGCTGTTTTACTCGCCGAAGCGCCCCGCCCGGAAATCTTCCACTGCCTGCTGCAGTTCGGCCTGGGTATTCATCACGAACGGACCGTACTGCGCGATTGGCTCCTTCAGTGGCCTTCCGGCGAGCAGCAGCAGGCGGGTCGGCTGCGACGCCTTGATGACGACGCCGTCGGCGCCCGGCGCGTTGTCGAGGATCGCCATGCGCGCCTGCGCCACGCCGCGTCCGGCCACCACCGCCTCGCCGCGGAACACATAGATGAACGCATTGTGTCCCTCCGGCAGCGGCTGCTCGAAAACGGCGCCCTCCGGCAGTTCGACGTCGAGGTAGAGCGGCTCGGTGACCTCGCGCTGCACCGCGCCCGCCACGCCATGGCTGGCGCCCGCGATCACCTGCACGGTGACGCCGTTGTCGAGGGTGAAGCGCGGCACCTCGGCGTTCGGGATGTCGCGGTACCAGGGCGCGCGCATCTTGTCCTTCGCCGGCAGGTTGAGCCACAGCTGGAAGCCTTCCATCAGCCCCTCGGTCTGCGCGGGCATCTCGGCGTGGACCACGCCGCGCCCGGCCGTCATCCACTGCACACCACCGTCGGTGACAAGACCTTCGTTGCCGGCGCTGTCGCGGTGGCGCATGCTCCCGGACAGCATGTAGGTGACGGTCTCGAAGCCGCGGTGCGGGTGCTCCGGGAAGCCGGCGATGTAGTCGCCCGCCTTGTCGCTGCCGAAGGCGTCGAGCATCAGGAAGGGATCGAGGCGGCGCTGCAGCGGTCCGGTCAGCACGCGGTTGATCTTCACGCCGGCGCCGTCCATGACGAACTGGCCGGCGATCAGGCGCTCGACGCCGCGGCCCCTGGTGACGGTGTGTTCGATGAGTGCTTCAGTCATGATGTTCTCCTGGATGCCGGGCGCGGGAACGCCCGATCGGAATCAGCTCAGGCCAGTGCGGCGGCGATGGCGTCGTCGGCTTCCTGGCGGCCCTTGGCGGATGCTTCCGGACCCATCGACTGCGCCGCCGAGTAGACGAAGGTGTGGTCGCTCATGCCCAGGAAGTTCAGCAGCATGCGCACGAAGGGCACTTGCGGGTCGGCTTCGACCGGGTAGATGCCGCCGCGGGCGGTGGCCACGAACACCTTCTTGTTCTTCAGCAGGCCTTCAGGGCCGCTCTCGGTATAGCGGAAAGTGACGCCGGCACGGGCAATCGCGTCGAACCAGTTCTTCAGCTGCACCGGGATGCCGAAGTTGTACATCGGCGCGCCGATCACGACCACGTCGGCCGCCTGCACCTGGGCGATCAGGGCGTCGTCGAGGGCCACGCGCGCGGCCTGCTCGGAGTTGCGCTGGCCGGCCGGGGTGAACAGGGCGCCGAGGGCCGCTTCGTCGAGCATCGGGTGCGGATCGCGTGCCAGGTCGCGGGTGGCGACCTGGGCGCCCGGGTTGGCGGCGACCAGCTTGGCGACGATGCTGCCCGCGACACGGGTCGATTCGGATTCGGCGCCGCGCAGGCTGGAGGTGATTTGCAGAATGTTCATGGTGGCTTCCTCGTTGAATGGTTGGTGTTTCAATGGAGGCCAGTGTAGCCATTCCAAAAACGTAGCGGAAGACGCTAGAATGGATAACATTATTCAGCCAGTGGAACAATCCCATGGAAGTCGAACCGAACGACCTGCTGCTGTTCGCGCGCATCGTGGAAGCGGGCAGTTTCAGCCGCGCCGCGGAACGCGTGAACCAGCCGAAGTCCACCGTCTCGCGGCGCATCGCGCTGCTGGAGTCCCGCCTCGGCGAGCGCCTCCTGCAGCGCACCACCCGGAAACTCGTGGTGACCGAGTTCGGCGCCAGCCTGCTGGAGCATGCGCGCCGCGTGCTGGAAGAGTCCGAAGCCGCCGGCGCATTGGCGCAGCACCGCCAGGGCGAGCCCAGCGGACGCCTGCGCATCTCGCTGCCGGCCGATTTCGCGAACCTCGGCATGAGCGCCATGATCGGGCGCTTCCTCGAGCGCTATCCGGCGGTGAACGTGGAGCTGGACCTGTCGCCGCGCCGGGTCGACCTGGTGGCGGAGAGCTTCGACATCGCGATCCGCATGGGCGACCTGCCGGACGACAGCTCGCTCGCCGCGCGCCGCGTCACGCTGCAGCGCTTCGGCCTGTATGCCTCGCCATGCTACACGGCCGTGCGCGGGCTGCCCGAGCATCCGGACGACCTGCTGGGGCACGACGTGCTGTGCCTCTTGAGCCGCAGCGGCGGCGCGCTGCCCTGGGTGCTCACGCGCGGCAAGGTGCGCTGGGAGCGCGCGCTCCCGGCGCGCCTGACGGCCAACTCGCCCGACCTGCTGGCGCGGATCGCCTGCAGCGGCGCGGGGATCGCGGCCAGTTCCGAACTGTTCGCGCTGCCGCTGGTGAAGAAGGGAGAGCTGGTGCGGGTCCTGCCGGAGTGGGACATGCCGACGGCGACGGGATGGGCGGTGTTCCCGGGACGGCGCCTGATGCCGGCCAAGACCCGGGCTTTCCTCGACATGATGGAAGAAGTATTCGGCGGGGAGGGCAAGGACGCCGTCTAAGGGCTGCGGTATAGCCGCTTACTTCCGGCCGGCAGCCGGCGGCGGCGTCAGCGCGGCGAGCGCGCGTTCCGCCGCCACGACATGCATGAGCGTGCCTTCCGCCCGCGCCCGTTCGAGCGAAGCCCGGATGGCCGGCAATGCGGTCCGTGCCGGCGCGCCGATCTCGCGCAAGGCTTCGAGCGCCAGGGGAGCGTCGAGCGACATGTCCGGGTCGTACGGGCGTTCCATCATCGCTGCCAGGTGTGGAACGACACGTTCGGGATCGTATTTCCCCAATTGGCCCAACGCGTCGAACGCGGCATAACGGTGGGCCGGATCGGCACTTCTGGCAATCAGGAGCGGGATCGCGGTTCTGGCCGGGGGCCCCATCCGGGCCAGCACGGCGAAACCGAGGTGCACGGTGTCGGCATCGCGGCTGTCGAGCAGGCCGAGGGCGACGGCGAGGGCCGGGGCGCCGCGCGCCGCCAGGTCGGTCGCCGCGCAGTTTTTCCGGTAATAATCGCCGTCGCCCGTGATGATGGCCCGCAGCGCGTCGATGGACACGCTGGCGGGAAGGGGAACGCAAGGCTTGGGCGGCGGCGGGGGCGTCGCGCAGGCCTGCCACGGCGCCGCGGCAGCCAGCATGAAGCACGCGCAGGCGGCAAGGCGCCGCGACGCAGGGATCATGCAGCGCGCTGCCGCAAGCGCCATCAGAGGGGCCGGTTGCCCATCATTTCGCCCAGGCGCACCTTGCGCTCCGGCGCCCATTCCTTGTTGAACTCGATCGTCTCTTCCTTGAACAGCATGACGACCGTCGACCCCAGCAGGAAGCGTCCCATCTCCTCGCCTTTTTTCAGCACGACCGGCGTGGTGTCGTAGGTCCATTCGCTCAGGCGCCCCAGGCGCTGCGGGTTGACCACGCCGTGCCACGGGGTTGCCATGCTGCCGACGATGGTGGCGCCGACCAGCACCATGACGAAGGTGCCGAATTCCTCGGACTCGAATACGCATACGACACGCTCGTTGCGGGCGAACAGGCCGGGCACGCCCCGCGCCGTGGTCGGGTTCACCGAGAACAGGGCGCCCGGCACGTAGATCATGCGCGTCAGGCGGCCGTCGCAGGGCATGTGCAGGCGGTGGTAGTCCTTCGGGCTCAGGTAGAGGTTGGCGAAGCTGCCGTGCTGGAAGTGGGCAGCGAGCGAGGCGTCGCCGCCGACCAGCTGGGTCGTCGTGAACTTGTGGCCCTTGGCCTGCAGGATGTGGTGGTCGTCGATCGCGCCGAACTGGCTGATCGCGCCGTCGACCGGACAGACGAAGTCCGCCTGCGCCAGCGGACGCACGCCGTCGCGCAATGGGCGGGTGAAGAATTCGTTGAAGCTCGGGTAGCTGGCGATGTCCGGGTTGGCCGCCTCGTCCATGTTGACGCCGTACTTGGCGACGAACCAGCGGATCAGGCGGGTCGTCATCCTGCCGCCCCGATGGCCGGCCACGCGCCCGGCGAACGAGGTCAAGGCCTGCTTGGGCAGGACATATTGCGGCAATACTTTGAAGCGGTCGGACACGATGGCAGCCCTTATTACTTGTGGTGATGGCGAATTATAAATAACAGCCGTGCCTGTGCATATAACTGTTTGCGCGGGCGGCGAAGCGCAGTGTAGCGCATCGTCCGCCGCGGGCAGGCTGGCGCATGGTGGCGTCCGTCCAACATGCATATCGAAAATATATTCCCTCGGGCAACCCAAACCGGAGAATCTCGCGGACAATACGATCTCATAAAATTGTCTCTCTGATATGTATATCCCATCCTCGATTCGCCTGACGCTGCTGGCCGCACTGCTGGCCGCCGCCTTCCCCCTGCATGCGCAGGAAACGCCAACGAACACCAGCGCCGCCCAAACTCAGCCGCAAGCGCCCAAGGCGCCGCAAGCGTCCGCACCCGAGCAGAAAATGCAGACGGTCGAAGTGCGCGGCACCGCCGAGGGCTACGACCCGCGCCGCGACGACACCGCGACCAAGATCGTCGTCAACCAGGAAGAAATCGCCAAGTACGGCGACACCAGCGTGGCCGACGTGCTCAAGCGCGTGCCCGGCATCACCGTCAGCAGCCCGAACGGGCGCGGCGGCGAGATCCGCATGCGCGGCCTGGGCGCCGGCTACACGCAGGTGCTGATCAACGGCGAACGCGCGCCGGCCGGCTTCTCGATCGATTCGATTTCGCCCGACGTCATCGAGCGCATCGAAGTGCTGCGCGCCGCCAGCGCCGAGTTCTCGACGCAGTCGGTAGCCGGCACCATCAACATCGTGCTGAAGAAGGCCATCCGTACCGGCCAGCGCGAATTCAAGATCGGCGCGCGCGACGGCGGCGGCTTCTCCGGCCCGACGGCCAACTTCCAGCTCTCCGACAAGCTGGGCAAGATGTCGTATGCGATCGCCGGCAGCGCCATGTACGAACAGTTCGCACGCCGGCCGCCGAGCGACGAGACGGTCTACGACGCGGAGGGCCGCCAGGTCCTGTACCGCGAGACGGTCGGCGACGAGAAGGGCCGCCTGAACCTGTTCAACCTGGCCCCGCGCCTGAACTGGACGCTGGCGAACGGCGACACGGTGACCTCGCAGACCTTCGTGAACGTGGCGCGCTTCCGCAACCAGAACCGCGAGACGACGGTCACCACCCTGGGCGCGCCCGCACCATACCCGCTGGCCGATTCGTCCACCCGTTCGGACAACGACGTCGTGCGCACGGAACTGAACTGGGTGCACAAGATGGCCGACGGCGCCAGGCTCGACGTCAAGGGCAGCGCGGTCTGGGGCCAGAACACGACGGTCCAGCGCCGCTCGACCCCGGCCGGCGCCCCGCGCGCACTCGACACCGACATCGTGCTCGAAGCCGACGAGCTGGGCGCCACCACCACCGGCAAGTACAGCAAGACGCTGGGCAACGGCCACGCGCTGGCCATGGGCTGGGACGGCGGCTGGGGACTGCGCGAAGACGTGCGCACCGAGACCGAAGCCGGGCGCTTCGTCTTCCCGGTGCTGTTCAACGGCGGCGAGCAGTTCGACGCCAAAGTGACGCGCTTTGCCGCCTATGCCCAGGACGAATGGAACCTGACCCCGCGCTGGTCGGTCTATCTGGGCGCGCGCTGGGAAGGCATCCGCACCCGCGCCACCGGCAACACCTTCCCCGATGCCCGCTCCAGCTCGAACGTCTGGAGTCCGGTGGCGCAGACCTTGTGGAAGATCCCGGAAACCAAGGGCGACCAGGTGCGCTTCGCCGTCACCCGCACCTACAAGGCGCCGAACATGCAGCAGCTGCTGGCGCGCCGCCAGACCTCGATCGACAACCGCTCGACCGATCCTGACTTCTCGGGCAACCCGGCCCTGAAGCCGGAACTGGCGCTGGGCTTCGACGCCTCCTACGAGCATTTCTGGGCCGAAGGCGCGCTGGTGTCGATCAGCGCCTCGATGCGCCGCATCGACGACTACACCCGCCACCTGGTCACTTTCGATGGCGCGCGCTGGGTCGCGATGCCGATGAATGCGGGCCAGGCCATCACGCGCGGGCTGGAACTGGAAACCAAGTTCCCGCTGAAGGCGATCATGAAGGACGCGCCGGCGATCGAGCTGCGTGCCAGCGTCAGCGCCAACTGGTCGGAAGTGGACGGCGTGCCGGGTCCGGACAACCGCCTCGATGGCCAGGCGCCGCTGTCGGGCAACCTCGGCATCGACTACAAGAAGGGCAACCTCCAGCTCGGCTCCAGCATGGCCTGGCGCCAGGACGCCACGATCCGCGTCTCCGAACGCCAGACTTCCTTCCTGAAGGGCCGGCGCGACCTCGAAGCCTTCGCGCTCTACAAGTTCACGCCGAAACAGCAGCTGCGCGTGGCCATGTCGAACATCCTGGGCGACGACTTCGTGAACCGCCAGAGCTACCTCGAGCCGGGCCGCGGCCTGGTGGTGCGCAACTTCAGCTTCCCGGCAGGACCGTCGGTGCGTGCGACGCTGGAACTGAAGTTTTAAAAAAGTAGAAGGATAAAAAAGGCCCGGCGGGATCTGCATCCCGCCGGGCCTTTTTTGGTTTTTTTATTCCCCGATCAGGCCTTGCGCGGGCGGCGGCGCAGGGCGCCGATGCCGGCCAGGGCGATGCCGAACAGCGCGACCGAACCCGGCTCCGGCACTTCGGCCAGCTTGAACTGGCCGTTAGCGTTGATGAAGAAGTGCTTGCCGTTCACGTTCCTGTAGCGGGTGGTGCCGCTGCAGCCCACGCCCGTGAAACCTGCGAACTCGCAGGCCACTTCCTTGACCAGGTTCGGGGTCGCCGGCGAGTTTGGGTTGCTCAGGGTATTCGCATTGGTGAAGGCGAACGCGAAGGTCGGCTGGGTCGACAGGTCGACGCCATCCTTGTTGAAGAAGTATCCGGCGGCCAGCTTGCCGGCCGCAGCCGCCGCATGGACGGTAACCTGCCCGTTGTTCAGCGGGCTGCCGTTGGCGTCGACCCTGCCGCCGCCACCGACCAGGACGTTGAATTCGGCGATCAGGTTGCCCAGGTTGGCGCCATAGATGCCGTTCTTCGAGGCGTACTGGCCCTTGACCGGGTTCTGGTACATGCGGATCGTGCCCTCTTCGAAACGGAAGGCGCCGCTGAAATTGCCGCGGCCGCTGGCCTCGAGGGTCGCAGTGATGTTCCCGCCCGGGAAGGCCGACGAGAAGGTCGAGCCGTTGCTGTCGGCCTGCAACAGGTTGAACACGGCGTGCTCGGTGAAGGTGAACGAGTTCTCACCATAGGCGCTCAGCTCGATAAAGGCCTTGCCGTTGGTGTCCAGGTATTCGCCGACCAGCTGGCCTTTCTCGAAGCCGCCGCCGTTCGGGTTGAAGACCCAGTCGGTCATCAGGACCGAGGCCTGGGCGCTGCCCATGGTGGCGAGGGCCAGCGCTACGCTGCAAGCGAGTTGTTTGAGGTTTTTCATGTTGGACTGTTCCTGGCGTTGTAGGTATGCGTACGTACAAAGCACGCTCCATGCCAGCAGTAAAATTTTATGCAGAATCAATGGCTTGCTTCTGCTGAGCTGTCGGCGTTAATGCTGCTTGTAAAGATTTCCGACAGTCATTTTTCGGTCGCTTGCGCCGGGCAACTGTCGCTTAGAGCAGGCTCAAGGCATCGACATCGCTCGCCGGCAGGTCGCTGGCGCGCTGCGAGAGGGCGTCCGCTTCCAGGTTGCGGTGGCGCGGCACCCAGCGCAGGGTGACGGCCGGCATGGCGGCGAGCAAGGCGTGCACCCGCGCGCGATAGGGGCCCAGCACCGGCGCGCCCTGGGCGGCCGGGCCGTTGACGTCGTCGATGACGACCTGGCTGTCGCCGTAGACGGTCAGGGGGAAGGCGCCCTGCGCGAGCGCCGCCTCGAGCACTGCGATCAACGCCAGGTATTCGGCCTCGCTGCTGTTGCCGAAGCCGGCCGCGCGGGACAGCTCGACCAGTTCGCCGGCCGGGCCGCGCAGCAGGCCGCCGATGCCGCAGCGTCCGGGGTTGGGCCGCGCCGAACCGTCGAACCAGGCGCGCCAGGCGGTGGAGGTACCCAGCCGGCGGGCGGCGCGCACGGCTGCCGCCTGCGCGCGTGCTTCCGCCCGCTGCACTGTGCGGGCCGCCTCGGCGCGGCGCAGGGCCTCGCGTTCGGCCAGCAGCGCAGGCAAGCCGGCGGCGCCGGCACTCGCTTCCAGCACCAGGCGCAGCGCTGCTTCCTGCGTCATTCCCTGCGCCAGCCCGGCGCGCAGGGCGAGCCTGCGGCCGGCGGCCAGTTCGGTGCGGTTGGCGGCGGATTGCAGGCGCTCGAGTTCGGTCATCCCGCCAGCATAACCGGATTCTTTCGCATTGACACTGGATGTGGTTCTTGCAACACTTGTGCGGCGTCAATACGCCATGCCCGCACCGCTTGCGGCGCATCGTCATCAGAACGGGAGAATTCATGCGTTTCAACCATGTTGTCCGTCTTTCCGCACTGGCCATCTGCCTGGCCGCTGCTTTCCCATCCCATGCCGCCGCCCCGGCGCCCAGCGCGAAAGCAGCCCAGAAGCTGCCCAAGCGCTACACCATCGAGCAGTTCATGGCGACCACCTCGGTCACCGGCGCCTCCTTCAGCCGCGATGAAAAGCAGATCCTGTTTTCCAGCAATGCTTCCGGCATCTTTAACGCCTATGTGCTGCCGGTCACCGGCGGCACGCCGCGCGCGCTGACGGCGTCGACCACGGACAGCACCTATGCGGTCGGCTTCTTCTACAACGACGACCGCATCCTGTTCACGCGCGACAAAGGCGGCAACGAGCAGAACCACCTGTTCGTGCGCGAACTCGACGGCAGCGAGCGCGACCTGACGCCGGGCGACAAGCTGAAGGCCTCCTTCGCCGGCTGGCAGCCCGACGGCAATGCCTTCTACGTGGCCACCAACGAGCGCGACCCGAAATTCTTCGACCTGTACCGCTACGACGCGAAGACCTATGCGCGCACGCTGGTCTACAAGAACGAGACCGGCCGCACCGTGCAGAGCATCAGCCGCGACGGCCGCTGGCTGGCGCTCGGCAAGCCGAACACCACGGCCGACAGCGACATCTACCTGTACGAGATCGCCACCGGCCAGACGAAGCACCTGTCGCCGCACAAGGAGACCGCCAGCTACAGCGCCGAGGCCTTCGACCCGGAATCGAAGCGCCTGCTGTTCACCACCAACGACGGCGGCGAATTCATGCGCGTGCGCGCCTACGACCTGGCGACCGGCGCGGTGACCGACGTCGAACGGGCCGAATGGGACCTGGTCGGCACCACCTATTCGCGCAACGGCCGCCACCGCATCAGCTATGTCAACGAGGACGGCAGCATCCGCGTGCGCGTCGTGGAGAGCGCGGGCGGGAAGCCGGTGCCGATGCCGAAGCTGGCCGGCGAAATCCGCCAGACCACCTTCTCCCCGAGCGGCAACCTGGTCGCCTTCTATGTCAACGGCGACCGCTCGCCGAACAACCTGTATGTGCACGACCTGCGCAGCAGGAAGACGACCCAGCTCACGCGCAGCTTGAGCAAGGACATCGACCCGGACGACCTGGTCGAAGCCGAGGTGGTGCGTTTTAAATCCTTCGACGGCACCGTGATCCCGTCGATCTTCTACAAGCCGAAGGGCGCCTCGAACACGAACAAGGTGCCGGCCGTGGTGCTGGTCCACGGCGGCCCCGGCGGGCAGACGATGCGCGGCTATAGCGCCCAGGTGCAGTACCTGGTCAACCACGGCTATGCGGTGCTGGGCATTAACAACCGCGGCAGCTCGGGCTACGGCAAGACCTTCTTCACGGCGGACGACCGCAAGCACGGGCGCGAGCCGCTGTGGGACTGCGTCGAGGCGAAGACCTGGCTGGCCAGCCTGGGCTGGGTCGACCCCGAGCGCATCGGCATCATGGGCGGCAGCTACGGCGGCTACATGACGCTGGCGGCGATGGCCTTCCGGCCGGAAGCGTTCAAGGTCGGCATCGACATCTTCGGGGTCAGCAACTGGGTGCGCACGCTCGAGAGCATCCCGCCGTACTGGGAGTCGCAGCGCAAGGCCCTGTACGACGAGATCGGCGACCCGGTCAAGGACAGGGACTTCCTGGTCGCGACCTCCCCGCTGTTCCATGCCTCGCACATCCGCAAGCCGCTGATGGTGATCCAGGGCGCGAACGACCCGCGCGTGATCAAGCCGGAAAGCGACGAAGTGGTCGAAGCGGTGAAAAAGAACGGGGTCGAAGTCGAGTACATCGTGTTCGGCGACGAGGGGCACGGTTTCTCGAAGAAGAAGAACCAGGCGGAGGCCAGCGCGAAGATCCTCGCCTTCCTCGACCGGCACCTGAAGGGCGCGCCGGCGCCCGGAGCTGCCCAGGCTGCGTTGAAATAAAAAAAGCGCCTCTTTCGAGGCGCTTTTTCATTCATCCATCCATCAACGGCGGTACGGATTGTCCGGGCTGCTGTCGCGGCTGTTGCGGCGGCCGTCGCCGTCGCGGTCGTGGTCGTAGCGGTTCGGCACGCCGTCGTTGTCGCGGTCGCGGTCGCGGGCATTCGGGATGCCGTCGCGGTCGGTGTCGCCGCCATGGCGCTCGATCCGGTCCGGAATGCCGTCGCGGTCGCGGTCGCGGCCACGGTATTCCTGCGGGCGGCCGTGGCGGTCGTAATAGACCTCGCGCTGGTAGCCGTCATGGCGGGCATAGTGGCGGTCGCCGCGGTATGGAGACCAGCCGCCCTGCTGCATGTACCAGCGGCCGCCGCGTTCGCGCCAGGCCGGCGGGGCATACACATAACCAGGACGCTCGACGATGTAGCTGCCCGGGATCCAGTGGTGACGGCGGCCGGTCCACTCCCAGTAGCCTGGCGACCACACGTAGCCGCGGCGGACGGCCGGTGCGCGTTCGTACATCGGTGGCGGCGGCGCCGAGCCGATATACAGCTGGACATCGGTTTGCGCCATCGACGGCAGAGGCGCATAAGCGGCGGCGCCGAGGGCGATCAGGGCTGCGAGAGAGAGGCTGCGTTTCATGTTCGTTCTCCATAATCCAAAGCGGATGATTCATAGTATCAATCGCTTGGGCGCAATGGGGCGTTTGACGCATGTGCTTACATCTGAAACAGATTGCAGGAACTGTGTTGCAACAGCGGGGGAATGCGGGGAGGGGGGAAACGTGGCGGGACGTCGAGAGGGAACAAGGCGGGCCGCGTCAGGGCGCGGCCCGGCCTCGACGGGCAATCAAATGCGGCTCCCGCCGGTGCGACGCTCCGCCAGCACGATGGTCTCTTGTTCGGCGGGGCTCAGGCGCTTGGCTTTCACCACGACGACGGCCATTTTGGTTTCGGTGGCGATACTCGAATCCAGGATGACGGCCGGGCTGGCGTGGGCTTGCGGCACGGCGTCGGTAAAGTAGCTTGCCGAACCGGCTGCTGCGAGGGCAACGACGAAAACGGCTTCCATGTGCTTGGCGATGTTCACGGTGTTTCTCCTTGCGGGTGGTTGGTCGATGTGTGCACTGTAGCCAAGGCGCCCGCGCCAGGCCACCGGATTGCGACAAGCCGCATGAAAAGCGGGATGACCTGCACAAAACGGTGCCTAATGCAGCTTAACCCGACGGTATCTGCATGCTTTCTCCATCCCCCCGCTAGGCAGGCCTGGACGGCCGGGGCCGGCAGAGGGAAAGGATGGGAGCATGATCGCCACGTTTTTCGCAGGGCTGGACGCGCAGCGCAGGGCGTGGCGGCGCACGCGCAACCTGCGCGCCGGTGCGCGTGCCCCGAGCGCGCGGATGCCAGGAGCGCAGGCCAGGCCCTTCCGCGCCGACCCCGGTTTCTGGCTGGGCGCCGCGGCCTGCGCGCTGCTGCTCATCGGCGCCATCGTCATCGCCAGCCATGCGCGCGCGCTCGCGGCCGCCGCTTCCAGCCGGGCCCTGGCCGCCGGCGGCGCCGTGCGTTCGCTCGACGCCTTCCAGGCCGCGCTCCCTGGCCTCGCCTTCAGCGTGCCGGCCCAGCCCGGCGTCGTGCTGGCGGCGCAGCCGGGCGGGGCGCTGCTGATCCTGTCCGGCATGCGCGCCGGGCAGCCCGTCGTCATCGACCTGTGCGAGCAGGCGCTGGCGGGCACGGACGGGCGCCTGGCGCCGCTGCGGATCGGCTACCGCTTCGCCGACGTGGCGCGCTGGGCGGCGCGCAACGAGGGCAGCGCCAGTCCCGTCACGCTGAGGAACGTGGTGCTGGCCGGCGCGGCGATGCCGCGGGTCGACATCACCGGCCGCGTCGCGCCGGGCGGATCCCTGCAGCTGGCCTGGCAGGGCCAGGCGCGCTGGGTGGGCGAGGCCGGCGCCGGCGCCATCCTGCGCGGCGAGCGCGGGCAGGCCGTGCTGGGCCGTGGCGGCTGGCTGGTCTGGGGAGGGGAGGACGCGCTGCGCGTCGTGCGCCGCGCCGGCGCCGCCTGTCCCGGGGCGGGCGAACTGGTGCTGACGCGCTACCAGGCCGCGCCCGGGCCGGCTGCGGCCGCGCTGGTCAGCGCTTTCCCGGAACGCGGCCCTGTCCGCAGCGCGACGCTGGCGCCGGGCGAGTACCGGGTGCCGAACGAGGCGCCGGCGCGGCTGGAGGACGGCGCCCTGTTCGACAGCCTGCTGGCGCGCGGGCTGGTGCGCACGACGCCGGGCGGCATGATCGAACTGGCCCCGCGCGACCTCGCGCACTGGCGCGCGGCCGGCGCCTCCTTGCGCTCGGCCGACCTGCGCGCCTGGGACGGCGTCGTGCTGGACGACGCCGCGCGCCGCCTGCTCGAGCGCCTGCACGGCCGGGCCGACGGCGCCTATGTGCGCGAGCAGGTCAGGATCTTCAATGCCGAGCGGCGCTTGCTGGCCTGGCGCGTGCGTCCCGGTACGGCTGGCGCCTGGCAGGCGCAGGCGGGCGGCGTCGCGCTCGCCGCCGATGCCCCGATGCCACTGGCCGCCTCGCGCCTGTTCGAGCGCCTGCCCGAAGGCTGGGCGCCCTGGCGGCGGGTGGGCGACTGGCCCGCCGCCGACAGCCCTGCGCGGCTGACGCTGGCGCTGCCGCAGCCGGCCACCGGACACGAACGCGTCGCCCTGCTGCTGGCGGGGCGGGTGCGCGCCGTCGAGGGCGCGCAGCTGGCACACGTAGGGCCGGCCTGCGGCGGGCGCGCCTGCTCGAAAGCCGACGACGTCGCCGAACTGGTGCTGGCGCCGCTGGCGGGCAGCCGCCGCATCATCGTCGAGGCCGAGCCGCTCGACCTGGCGGCGATGGGGGGCGCCGGCGACGCAGCCTGGCGCCACCTGCGCCTGCAGGACGGACGCCTGGCCTGGCAGCCGCTGGCCCCCGGCCAGGGCAGGGCGTCGATGGCTTCCGCGCCGGTGATGCTGGCCGACCGCGCGGGCAGGCCGCTGTGGCAGGCCGGCAGCGCCACGCCGCCCGCGCAGGCGGCGGGCCTGGCCTCGCTGCTGGGGCTGCACCCCGGGCATGCGAACAGCATCGCCGGCATGCTGGCGCGGCTGCCGGCGCCGGATGGGCGCCCGCATGCGGCGCGCCTGAGCCTCGACCTCGGTCTGCAGGCGGCCGCCCAGGGCGCGCTGGACTGCGCGGGCCTGCGCCGCGGCAGCTGGGATGGCGCCCGCTGCCATGGCGGCACGGCCCCGCCTGCCGCGCGCCAGGCGGGCTTGCTGCTGCTCGATACCGGCAGCGGCGACATCCTCGCCGCCGCCGGTGCGGGAGGCGGGGTGTCGCCCGCCACGCCCTGGAGCGAGCTGCGCGACTTCGACCGCGTCGACCCGGCGCGCAGCGCGCTGCGCCAGGCGGCGCTGCAGCACGACGGCGGATCCGAACGCAGCCCCGGCTCGACCTTCAAGATCGTCAGCGCCCTCGGGCTGGAACTGGCGGCCCGGCGCGATCCGCAACTCGACGCGCTGCTGGACGGCCTGCCGCTCGCCAGGATCGATGCGCTGGCGCGCGAAGGCGGCTGGGCATTCCGCAGCGACGCCGCCACCTATCCGGCCACGGGCAAGGGCACGCGCATCACCAATTTCCGCGACGGCACCCTCGAACGCCGCGTGCAGGACGGCAAGCTGGGACTGGAACAGGCGCTTGCCTACAGCCTCAACACCTGGTTCGCCTGGGCTGCGGAACTGGGCGACGCCAGCCTGTTCGGCAAGCCGGCGGGCGGGGCGCCCAGCCTGCGCGCGCTCGACCCGGAAGCGCTGGCCGGGGTGCGCCCGATCGCCGACATGGCGCGCCGCCTCGGCTTCGAACAGCCGCTGGCCCTCGACGGCGGCCTGCTGCCGGCCGTTTACGACTGGCGCCATTGGGACGCCCTGCAGGCCAGCCGCGCCGGGATCGACCCGATCGGCGCGCGCCACGAATTGCGCCAGATGGCGATCGGCCTGCGCATGCAGGCCACGCCGCTGCACATGGCGATGGTGGCCGGCGCGGTCGGAGAAGGCCGGGCGATCGCGCCGCGCCTGCTGCTTTCCCTGGATGGGCGCGAGGCGAAGCACCGGCCCGGCGCGCCGCTGGGCGTACGACTCGACCGCGTGCGCGCCGGCCTGAAGGGCGTCGTCATTCACGGCACGGCGGCCAGCGCCTTCCGCGCGCCCGAGTTCGACGGGCTGCGCGGCGGCCTGTACGGCAAGACCGGCACCGCGCCCAGCGGGCCGGACGGCCAGGCCACGGTCTGGTTCACCGGCTGGCTGGAGCCGGGCAGCATCCCCGGCTTGACGCGGCGGGTCGCGTTTGCGGCGTTTGTCAGCCGTTCGGAAGCGACCGGCGGCGAGCACGCGGCGCCGGTGGTCGCCAGCCTGCTGCGCTCGATGTTGTTGAACGAAACCAAAAGGCGGAATTG
Source organism: Massilia sp. SYSU DXS3249 (assembly GCF_053668055.1). Taxonomy (NCBI): domain Bacteria; kingdom Pseudomonadati; phylum Pseudomonadota; class Betaproteobacteria; order Burkholderiales; family Oxalobacteraceae; genus Massilia; species Massilia sp. SYSU DXS3249. The sequence continues at coordinate 230,953 of NZ_JBSIPX010000001.1, forward strand.
AAGGCCGACCGGGCTTCTTCTGCGCGCCTTACTCCTGAGTTTGTGTGGCATGATTTACAAAATCCGTTATCCAGCGGATATGCCAGCACATCGAAGAGGAAGGTATGCGACTGCCGGGAACCCGGTATCAGGAACCTGGATGGGAAGGGGTGCGCAAGCTGCTGGGCAGCTGCTCGCTGGCCGTGTTTGGCCGCTGCGAGCCATCGACGCTGCTCGAGCCGGTGCCGTGCGAGGATGCGCTGGCGCTGTACGTCGACGCCCTGGCCGAGGCGCTGCACGCGGCAATCCGCAGTGCGCGCGCCCAGGCGCCGGGCAACAGCTATGGCGACTCCACCGGCGAACTGGCCCTGACGCTCGTCTATGAACTGGCAGCGCGGCCCGGCGACTGGGAGGCCTTCCGCACCGCGCTGGCCAACGAGCACACGCGTGCGCCCGGTTTCTGGCGCCGGCCGGGCGGCGAAGCGCTGCTGCGCAAGAAGGTGAACGACATGTTCGCCGTCCTGCGCGACAAGGTCGACGCCGACAACTACCGGGCCGCCTGCGGCCGCCCGTGCAGCGCGAACCGCATCTATGCCTACCGCATGCTCGACACGGCCTACGGCGAGATCGCGCGCCTGTTCGCCGGCTGGCGCGAGCACGCTGCGCAGGTCGCGGCCATCCTCGGCCGCCCGTTCGGGGACGCGCTGCCGATCGAGGTGCGCCAGCTGCGCTCCATCGCCGATTGCCGCCCCGAGTGGATCCTGCGCTGGAGCGCGACCCTCGAGCGCTTCGCCGGCTCGCCCGGTCCCTTGCACACGCGCTCGAAGCGCTTCGACAGCCTGAAGGACAATCCGGTCAGGATCGGCGAGATGCTGGCCGAGATCGGCGAATACGAAGCCCTGTCGAGCAACCGCGACGGCGACTGGCTGCACGAGCGCGAGGCGGCCGGCGCCTGGCTGGAAGACTACTGGCGCGTGCTGGACGAGTCTGAAGGGACCAGTACGCCAGGGCCGGACCAGATCCTGGAAGCGGCCGAGGACGCGCTGGACGCATTCGAACCCGGCGAGGACGCGTCCCCGGCCCCGGTGGCGGAAGACGACCCGCTCGACACTGTGCGGGCCCAGTCGGTTTCACTTCCCCCCGGCTTTATGGGAGTGGCGCGCGCGGCCGAGGATGCGGGCAGCTGGAGCGCGCGGCTGCTGGCGGCCGAATCGCTGCCGGTGCGCCTGGCGGTCTATTTGAAGCTGCTCGGCGGCGTCGACGACAGCTATCCGGACGCCTGGCGCGACCCGGCTACCAATGCCTTGCCAACGATGGCGCAGCTGGCGGCGCTGGACGCGGTCTCGCTGCCGACGCTGCGCAAGCGGCGCGACGCCGCCATCGTCAAGCTGCAAAGCGCGGCTTTATGCAGCACCACGAATGGGAGGATAAAGTGACTAGGACGAGCGATATCGACCGCAAGCTGCAGGAAAGCCTGCTGCTGGCGCGGCGCGTGGAGGGCGACCGCCTGGTGCTGGCCGACGGCGTGCTGCTGGCGGCCCTGGACGGCAGCCGTCCCCTGACGGCCGGCGAGCGCGCGGCCCTGCAGGCGTCGCCGCTGACGGCGCGCCGCCTGCGCACGCTGGCGCTCGAGCGGCGCGCGGCCGCCAACGATGCCTGGACCGGCAGCGCCGGCATGCTGCGCGCGGCCGACAGTGGAGGGCCGCTGGAGGCCCTCGCCACCGACGACGGCTACTGGCGCCTGCATTTCTTGGGCGCGGGCGCGGCACGCCGGGTGATCCTGCAATTGCTGCCGCAGGCCCCGTTCGCGGCGCGCCTGCTGCGCGTGACCGCGTCCGTGACTGTGCTCGATGGTGCGGGAACCGAGGTGCTGGCGGGCCGGCTCGACCTCGACGGCGAATGCGAAGCGGCGTGGCCCTTCGCTGAGGCTCCTGCGGCGCACTTCCAGCGCCACGGCGCGCGCTTCACGGTGCGCCCCACGCCATGATGCTCGAGCTGTTCAGGCGCATCGCGGGCGCGCCGCCCTTCGACCCCGACGGGCTCGGGACGCAGGTCCTCGCGCGCCCGATCGGCGCCGGCTGCCTGCTGCCCGCCGGGACCTTCGGCGTGGTCGTCGACGGCGCCGGCCACACGCGCCGGGTGAGTGCGGGCGGGCGCATGGTGCTGGCCGGCGGCGACCTGGCCTGGTGCTTCCATCCGGGACCCTACGGCTGCGACCTGCTGCCCTTCGCAGCCGCGCCCGAGATCGGCCTGCGCGTGCACTTCGCCGTCGACAGCCCGGACCCGCGTGTGACCCAGCAGCGCTTCGACCTCTACCTTGCCAGCGAAGGCGCCGCTGAACTGAGCCTGGCCGGTTTCGCCGCGCAGATGGAAGCGGCCCTGCAGCGCGAGCTGGCGCAGGGCAACCTGGAGCTGCCGCCCTGTACCACGCTCGACGAGTGGAACGCCTTCCGTGGCGGCTTCAACCAGCTGATGTACACGCGCTTCGGCGTCACCATCGACGATTGCGTGCCGGTCGACCTGGCCGGTACGCGCGACTACGCGCGCGAACTGCGGGCGCGGGTGGAGGCAGTACCGGAAGTCCAGGTTGCGGCACAGCCGGAAAGCCTGCCGGCCGCCTTCGATCCGGCGACGGCGGACGCGCGCGCGCTGCGCCGCCTCTTCCTCGAACTGCCCTGCCTGATGTGCCGCGTGCGCCTGGCCGCGCTGCCGCACGGGCAAGGATTGTTCCGCCGCCAGCAGGAGCTGCTGGCCCGGCTCGACCTGCTCAGCCTCGCGGCGGGCACCATGCCGGCCCTGGCGCTGGCGGCGCCCGGACAGCCGCTGGGCGCAGGCCAGCAAGCGCGGCGCGCACGCCACAGCCTGCGCGCGCAGGCGGCGCTGGACGAGGCCTGGGCCCTGCTGGCCCGCCTCGAATGCGCGGACGAGGGGGACGACGGGGTGCTGGCGGCCCTGCTGGACGAAGCTGAGCGCATCGTCGCCAACCTCGAACAGGCGATGGACGGACGCAAGCAGGTGGCGCCACCGGGAGACGAGGCATGAACGCGAAGCGCCCGGACACCGTGACCGTGTGCAGCCTGCTCGCGGACGGCAGCAGCGTGACGGTCACGGCCACGCGGCGCGCGCGCGACGGGCGCGCCGAGGTCAAATGCAGCGCGCCCGGCATCCCCGCTCTGGCTGCGCGCATGGCGCAGGTGGCACGGCTGGCGCGCCACACCGAGGCGCGCCACGACAGCCGCGACCAGGTCGTGATCAGCCTGGACCGGGCGCCGGGCCCGCAGGAGCGCGACTGGGAACTGGCCGTGGTGCTGGCCGACCGCATGGTGCGCGGCGTGCTGCCGGCGCGCGCGGGCCTGGTCGCCAACGGCTGGTCGGGTGCCTGGGAGCGTGGCCGGATCGAAGGCCACGACCTGCGCGCGGCGCCCGCCGGCACGCTGCTGGGCGGCCCGGGCCATCTGCACCACCTCGGCGCATTGGCGGGCCAGCCCGACGTGGCGGCCTCGGTGGCCAGCGCGCGCGCCTGGTTCCCGTTGCACAGCGGCGGTGTCCACGACAGTCTCGGCTGGGTCGAAGTCAGCGTCTTTCCGCTGGATGCCAGTGACGATGAGGACATGGTTGCCGCCCCCGGCCTCGACGGCGCGCGCCAGGCGGCGCTGCGCCAGGCGCTGGCGGGGGCGCGCCATTTCGACGGCCAGGCCGGCTCGCGCTGGCGCACGACGGTGCGCTTCGGCGTCGACGGCTTCCACGGCAATTCCTACGAGCTGGCCCTGGTCCTGGCCGACCGCATCGCGCGCGGCCGCGAATTCATCCCGCGCGGGCGCATCATCGCCAGCGGCTGTTCAACGGCCTGGCATGCGGGCCAGGTGGAGGCGGTCGAAGGCTTGGGCCCGAAGTGCGCACTGATCGAACGCGAGGCGCAGGCGGGCGACCGCGTGCTGCTGCCGCGGGCATGGGAAACCGGGCTGCCGGCCGGTTTCGCGGATCGGTTGAGGCGCAAAGGCGCGAGCGTCGCCTGCGTGGACAGGATCGGGATCATTTAATCGCCGGGCCGCTAGAATCGTTTGGCAGTCGGCAGAGTTACCACAGGAGTCGGATCATGTTCCAGATGTTCGGTTTTGGCGGCACCCGGTGCCCGCGCTGCGAGCACAAGAATGCGGGCGGCGCGGGCTATTGCACGGCCTGCGGCATCACGCTGGGCGCGCCGCGCAATGCGCCGGTGCTGGTCGACAACCGCTGGGTCGCCGGGCCCGACGAGCTGGCCGTGTTCTTCGGCGTGCAGGCGCTCTCCGGCCTGTTCGTCAAGACGCTGCGGGTGCCGGCCACCGCCCGCGCTTATATCCTGCAGGGCGGGGACGCGACCGAAGTGCCGCAGGGCGAGTACGAGATCGAGGGCTTCTTCGGGCGCCTTAACCACCTGCTGCGCGATGGCCATGCCGAGATCCTGATCACACGCACCGGCGCGCTGCCGGTCGAATTCGCCTTCGACGACCTGGAGACCAGCGAGCACCTGGTGGTCTCCAGCCGCTTCACGGTCAGCCTGCGCATCGAGAACGTGCCCGCCTTTGCGCGCCATTTCATGACCATGCCCGGCACGATCGCAAGCGCCCAGCTGCGCGAACTGCTGACTCCCGCGCTGCGCCAGCTGGCCGCCGAATTCGTCGGCGCCCGCTCGCTGCGCGACATGGCCGGCAACGCCGACCTGCGCGCCCAGTTCGACGAGCGCCTGCAGGGTGGCCTGCGCCTGCTGCTGGCCGGGTATGGCCTGGGCGTGGCCGGGGTCGAGACGCTGGCGCTGCGGCACGACAAATTCGACGCCAACCGCGCCCGCATCGGCACCCTGTGGCTGGCCGCCGACGAGCGCCGGGTGCGCATGGAGCACGCGCGCCAGCTCGAAGAACTGTATGACGAAGGCGAATGGCACCGCATCGAGCGCGAGGCCCAGGCCGCGCGCCTGCGCCTGCGCCGCCTCGGGCAGCGCCAGGACGAGGCCCTCGAGCGCGCCGAGCTGACGCTGGCGAACGGCGAACGGGCGCAGGCGGTGCGCGCACGCGAGCTCGACCTGTATGCGCGGGTGGCCGAGTCGCAGTCGCGGCGCGAGGCGGTGGCGCGCGGCGCCGGCGAGATCCTGGCAGAACTGGAACACGAACTGGCCCAGAAGCGCGGCCAGCGGGCGGGCAAGCAGGCCGAGTGGGCGCACCTGCAGGCGATGGCGCAGATCCGCATGCGCGGCGCCCTCGAAGTGGCCCAGCAGGAAGCCCTGCAGGCGCGCCGGATGGCGCAGCAGCGCTTCGCCCAGCAGCTGCTGGTTCAGCAGATCCGCAACAAGGTCGAGCAGGCATCGGTCATCGAGGATGCGTCGACCCGGCGCGCCGAACTGGCCCGCCTGCGTGCGGACGAAACAGCGGCGGCGGAACGCGCCCGCGCCCTCGACGAGGAGGAGCACAAGGCGCAGTACGAGCTGGTGGTGCTGGCCAATGCCGCGCGCCGCCGCGCCGCCGAGCGCGAAGCCGAGTGGGACGAACAGCAGGCGCAGGCGCGCCTGCGCGCTTCGCTGCAGGCCGCCGACCTGGAACTGGAAGGGGGGAAGCAGCAGCTCCAGGCCCTGCGCCGCGAAGGCGGGCGCCAGGACGCCATCGCCCAGCACGAAAAGCTGCTGCGCACGCTGGACGCCGAGCACCGCCAGGCGCGCCAGGAGAAAGAAGTGGCGCTGCTGGCGGAAGAGCGCCGCGCCGCCGCGCGCCGTGCCGAGCAGGAGGCGGCCTGGCAGCACCAGCTGGAACTGGCCCGCTTCGAGATCCGGCGCGCCGAAGCGCTCGACGCTTTGGACGACACGACGAAGCTGGCGGTGGCCGCCGCGCCCAATGCCGCCATCCTGTCGGACTACCTCAAGACCCGGGTGCACGCGGGGATGGACGCCGGCCAGCTCGGCGCGCTGGCGGGCGTGGTCGCGAGCGGCGGCGGCATCGATGCCTTCGAGGCGGCCCGCCTGGCCCAGGAGGCGGCCGAGCGCGAACGCCAGCGCCGTGACCTCGAGGTCGACAAGGACCGGCGCCACCAGCTCGACCTGCTCGGCTTGCAGAACGACGTCAACAAGGCCGCTCTGAACGCGCAGGCGCAGGCCGTACGGTCTTGCCATCAAGGCCATCCGGTCGACGCCCAGGACCGCTTCTGCGGCGCCTGCGGCGCGGCCTTGCAGGCCTGAGCGGGGCCCGATGCAGACTGCCATCGACAAGATCCGCGAGCTGCGCGCGCTGCACCAGGACGGCCTGCTGAGCGAGCAGGAGTTCGAGCAGCGCCGGAACGCGATCCTCGATGCCGCGCATGCGCCGCCGGCAGTGGTCTCTTCGGTCACTGCGCGTGGCACCGAACTCGGGCTGATGCAGGGCCAGCACGTCGGTCCATCCAACCGCCGCTACCGGCTCGAGCGCCTGATCGCGCCCGGCGGCATGGGGCAGGTGTGGCAGGCGACCGACCTCGCGACCCACGCGGAGCTGGGCCACAGCGCCCAGGTGGCGCTGAAGATCCTGTCGCCCGAGCTCACCGAGAACGGCAGCCACGCGAAACTGCTGGTGCAGGAAGCCACGCGCGCGCGGCGCCTGGCGCACGAGCACATTGTGCGGGTCTACGACTGGGCCCAGGACCCGGCCACGTCCAGCTATTTCGTCATCATGGAGTGCCTAGAGGGCGAGGACCTCGACAGCCTGCTGGCGAGGGAGGGGGCGCTGCCGGCGGCGCGCGTGCTGGCGCTGCTGGCGCCGGTCGCCGCGGCCCTCGACTATGCCTGGGACAAGCACCGCCTGGTCCACCGCGACATCAAGCCGGCCAACGTGTTCGTCACTGCGCGCGGCGAGGTCAAGCTGCTCGACTTCGGCATCGCGGCGCGGGTGCGCGGCGGCGCTCCGTCCGCGCTGGAGGCGCCGGCGCGGTCCGGCACCCGCGGCTACCGCGCGCCGGAAGCCGGTGCGCCGGACAGCATGCCGGCGCGCAGCCTGGACGTGTATGCGGTGGCGGCGATGGTGCACCAGATGCTGTCCGGCGTGCCGCCCACGGCCGAAGGCGCGTTCGCGCGGCCGGAGGGGTTGGCCGACGGGCAGTGGGAGGCGCTGCAAGCGGGGCTGGCGCATGATCCCGCGGCCCGGCCGGAGAGCGTGTCGGCGCTGCTGGCGCGCCTTGCGCCCGCGCCCCTCGCGGACGAGGACAAGCCGGCGGATGCGGCCGCGCAAGCCCCTGAACCGGCGCCGGCCGGCGAGGACCGGCAGGCCAGCATTGAGGCGGCAGCAGCGGCAGCGGCCCGCGCCGCTGCGGTCCGCCTGCGCCGCGAGCAGGAAAAGCGCGAGCGCCAGGCCGGGGATGCGGCGCGCCGCCTGCGCCGCGAAGCCCTGCGCGAACAGCTGGCCGCGCGCCGCGCCGAGGAATTGGCAAAGGCGCAGGAAGCCCATGAGCAGGCGCAGCGCAAGGCGCAGCAGGCCAGGGCGGCTGCGGCCTACCTCGCCGAGCAGGAGCGCGCCCGTGCCCAGCCGGCGGCGGTTCCCCTCGAGCCTGCGCCGGCGGTGGCCGCCGGTGCGCCGGCCATCGAACCCACCCTCCTGCGCGACCGGTTCCTGGACGGCGCCGGTGCAGGCCCCGAACTGGTCGTGCTCAAGGCCGGCCGCTTCCAGATGGGTTCACCCGAGCACGAGCGGAAGATCGCGATGGCGGCCGGCGCCCAGAAGAACTGGCTGGCGCGCGAAACCCCGCAGCACTGGGTCGGCATCGGGCGTCCCTTCGCGCTCGGGCGCTATCCGGTCACGGTGGGCGAATGGCGCCTGTTCGCCGAGGCCACGGGCTGGCAGCCCGGCGGCGAGGTCGACTGGGCCGCGCCCGGCTTCGCGCAGGACGACACCCATCCGGTGGTCGGCGTGTCCTGGGGCGACGCCCAGCTGTACCTGGACTGGCTGTCCGCGCGCACCGGCGCGCGCTACCGGCTGCCGAGCGAGGCCGAGTGGGAATACGCCTGCCGCGCCGGCACCAGGACGGCCTTCAGCTTTGGCGACGGCATCGACACCAGCCTGGCCAACTACGACGGCAACTTCAGCTGGAACGGCGGCCCCCACGGCGACTACCGGCGCGGCACGACCCCGGTCAGCCGGTTCCCGCCCAATCCCTGGGGCCTGCACGACATGCACGGCAACGTCTGGGAGTGGGTGCAGGACCGCATGCACGACAGCTACGAGGGCGCGCCCTGCGACGGCAGCGCCTGGGAGGACGTCGAACAGCGCGGAGGCGACCGCGCGCGCCGCATCCTGCGCGGCGGCTGCTGGCTGTACAACCCGCGCTACCTGCGCTCGGCCCTGCGCAATGCGTTTTCGGCGGTGATGTCGAACGACATCGTCGGTTTTCGCGTGGCGCGCGGGCTGCCCGCCGGCGAGGATGGAACCGACATTTCCTGAGTGCGATTTCCCCGCGATAGGGTGTGGAAACCTGCCCGCGGCAGGAGTAGGCTGAAGCCTTTCAAACGGTCTTTTTACCGAACACGAAAGGACGCGCCATGAAACTCCCTGAAGAGCTGCGCATTCCCGCGATCGTTTTCGGGCTGCAAGCGGCGCTGCTTGCGGGATGCTCGCTGATTTTCTTCCTGATGAGCCGCTGACACGCCACAGGGCGCGCCGGCGGAGACGCTACTGCGCGTGCTACTCCGCGGCTGCGCTCAGCCCGCCTGCGACTCTGCGCCGCGCTGCGGCCGAGGCGCCGCGCAGTTCCGGATAAGGCCGGGTGGCGAAACGCAGTACGCGGGGCCAGCCTGCGGGCGCTGCGAACTGGCTCGCCGGCGCCAGCGGGCGCGCTTCGAACCCGGCGCCGTCGCGCTGCCAGAAGCCGCCGTCCCGATGGAACAGCAGCGGCAGTCCAGGCGCGCTCATGCCCGCGCCCGGATCGTGTTCGGGATTGAGCAGGCAGAAGGCTTCGTGCGTCATGCCGGCATCCACCCGGTACAGCACCAGGCCATTCGGCAGGACGGGCCCTACCTCGAGCACGGCGACGCCCGGGATGCTGGCCGTCAGTTCCAGGCGCATGCCGCTGCACAGGGGCACCGGCGCATGCTTGCCGGGCCAGGCACCGTCGACCAGCAACCCATAGCGCGACACGTCCTCGATCTCGAAGCCCTCGCGCGCGCGGCGGATCACGGCGTGGCGCGCCGAGATGCGGCGCGTCAGGCCCTCAAGCGTCGGGCCGTTGTCGCGGTGGTGCATCAGCAGCAGCTCGGCCTCGGCCCCGGCGCCGGGCTCGTAGCGGCCGAGCACCCACTCGTCGAGGGCGAACAGGCGCAGGTGGCGGACCTGCCGCGACTGGCCGTGCGGCGCGCCGGCTTCGCTCGCGTCCTGGGTATCGAACACGAGGCAGGCCGTGCTGGCCGGGCAGGGATGTTGCGGCGCCCGTACGGGCGGCAGGTCGAGCGCACGGCGTTCTGGCTGAATGCGTGGCTGAACGGGCAGCTGAATGCGCGGCTGGTCGAGCTCCAGCAGGTCTTCATCCCAGGCGATGCTGGCAAAGCCGAGGTCGATCTTGCCGGGGCTGCCATCGAGGTCGAGGTGGGCGATGCCCGCATTGTCGGCCTTGACGTCGATGTCGAGGCTGCCGCCGCCGACCTGGGCGCGCACCCGCGCGATCGAGGCGTCGGTGGCGCTCACGCGCACGTTCTTGTGGGTGGCGAGGAAGGTACTGTGGATCTCGTGCAGGCTGGCGTCTGGACGGGGTGCGAGGATGGCCAGTGTGGCGATCCAGGTCCGCGCGCCTCCGTTGTCCGGCTGCCCCTGGAGTTCGATGTCGATGCGGTACTGGCCGTGCTCCAGCCCGCGCGAAGAAAATTCGAGGAAGACCGGCAGCCAGTCGCCGCGCACGGTGCGCGTGAAGCACAGGCGCTCGCCGCCATCGAGGCGCAGGCGCGAACTGGCCAGCAGTGCGAGTTCGGGAGGACAGTCGGCCGGCATGCCGCGCACCTCGAGCTTGAGCAGCTGGCGCCCGCCGGCGGCGCGCGGGTCGAAGCCGCTCACGTGCAGATGGGGACGCCGGGAGGGCGGGCCACTTGGGGTGGCCGAGGCGTCGGCCGCAGCCGGAGCCGGGACCGCCGCAGCCGGCTGGACGTGGCCGTGCGCGCAGGCCGGATCCCCTGGCATCACCCAGACGGTGCAGTGCGGATGATCGGGATGGCTGCAACGCTTCATGAAATGGCTGAGCTCGTGGGCTGACCTCGTGGACCGGTCAAGCTTACGCGGATTCGCCCAGCCGTGGCGCGCACTAGTTGTTATTGGAGCACAGTATTTCCTGCTGTAAATCAATCCCCGATTCAGCCGCGCATTCAGCAAATTTGCGGCAGCGCCGTCTCCTCGCGCCCGCCGCCGCGCAGGCGCAGCGCCACCGCGGTCAGGTTGTCCGGCTGCAAGCCCTCGGGCGGGCCGTTCTCCATCGCGCCGAACAGGGCCGCGATGGCGTCAGGCGCGCTTTTGTCCGCCAGCAGTTGCGGCCAGCGCCGGACGAAGGCGGCAGGATCGGCGCAGGACCAGAAACCGTCGGTGGCCAGCAGGTAGAGGGCGTCGGCGCGCAAGGCGAGGGCGCGGCGGTCGGGCAGGGCGCGCAGCCAGGTCGGCAGGATCGCGGGCGTGAGCGGGAACAGCGCGTCGTCGAGGCGGCCCGGGTCCGCAAAGGTGTTCCCGAGGATGAATGCCTGGGCGATCTGCGGCCCGTGGCGCCCATGCACCTGGCGCCGCCAGGCGTCTTCCTCGATCAGCCCGGCGGTGGCCAGCACGGTGGCGGGTACATGGTCGATGGTCAGCGGCGCCGCGCCGCCGTGGGTGACTTCGTACAGGCGCGAGTCGCCGGCATGCCAGAGCAGGGCGCCGCCGGCATCCCAGGCAGGCAGTTCCAGCAGGGTCAGCGTGGTGCCCGGGCGCGCCACGCTGTCGTCCATGCCGTCGAAGCGCCGCTGGAGTTCGCCGTGCAGGCGCTCCAGGTGGGTGCTCAGGGCGTCGACCTCGTCGCAGGCGGGAATCGCGAGCAGGCCGGCGGCCGCGGCCTCGGCCGCCTCGCGCCCGTGGCCGTGCCCGCCCATGCCGTCGAGGACGGCAAGGCGCACGTGGCCCGGCGGCCAGCCGGGGACGCTCGCCGTGCGCGGCAGGCCGTCGACCAGGAAGACGGCACGGCCGGCGGCGTCGATCGCCAGGAGGTTGTCCTGGTTTTCGGGGCGCGTCAGGGGGCCGGCGCCGACCGCGCTGTGCGCCGCCACGTCCAGCCAGGGGCCGAAATGCAGGTGTTCGAGCATGCCGTCGAAGATCTTGTTCAGGGCTTTCATCATATGGTAGCTTGACGTTTTGGCAAAGCCTGCTTCAGTGATCCCGAATTCGTCCCGAGACGCCCATGCTGATACGCCCCTGTGAAGACGCCGACCTGCCCGCCATGGCGCGCCTCTTGCGCGCCAGCGCCCTCGAGTACATCGTGCACGAGTCGCCGCCGGAAGGGGCCTGCACCTTCCTGCGCGAGAACGACGAAACGGGCCTGCGCGGGTATGTCCAGGCCGGCCATGTCTACCACGTTGCGCTCGACGGCGGCGAGCTCGCGGGTTTCGTCGCGATCCGCAACAACGACCACGTCTTCCACCTGTTCGTGGACCGGCGCTGGCACCGGCAGGGACTGGCGCGCCGGCTGTGGGAGGCTGCACGCCTGGCTGCCATCCGTCGCGGTGCGGGCGGCAGCTTCACGGTGAACGCGTCGAACCATGCGGTGGCGGTGTACGAGGCCTTCGGCTTCGAGCGCACCGCGCCCACGCAATGCGTGAAGGGCCTGTACTTCAACCCGATGCGCTACACCCCGCGTTAAATCACCGCCGTTCATCCGCGCGCCGCAGCCACAGGCTGCTGGCCCAGCCTTCGAAGCGTTCGCCATCGAGCGTCGCCTGCACCTGCCACCAGTCGCCCTCGCGTACGCCGGTCGCCGTCACGACCGAACCGGCCGGCAGCACGGCCACGCGCTGCGCGCCGACGCCCTTCGACGCGCGCAGGTTGAGCGCGTCGGCGACCCGGTAGCTGCGGCCAGGCAGCGGGGTTTCCCAACCCGATGCGCGCGCCACGGCCGGCGCCTCGGGCTGCGGCTTTGCAATCCACCACAAGGCGCCGCCGATCGCGCAGGTGCCCAGCACCAGCACGGCGAGGGCGCGCGCATTCGGGCGGCGCCACCAGGCGGCCGGCGTCAGGCGCGCGGCGAAGGTCAGCGTCGCCAGCAGCGCCGCTCCCAGGCAGGCCAAGGGCAGAAGCGCGGCCGGCATGCTCACGCCTCGACGCGCAGCACGTAATGCCCGGCGACGATGTGGTGCCCGTTCGGCACCAGGCAGGGCGCATCCTCGGCTGCCTCGATCGCCGCCACGAAGCCGAGCTGCTCGTCGAGGTGGTACAGGGCTTGCGTGGACGAGCCTCGGCTGACGCGGTAGCCGTCCGGCGTCGCTTCGAAACTGAAGGCATTGCGCGAGAGCCCGAGGCGGTCGGCGCCCCCAAGGTCGACCCCATCGGCCCCGCGCAGGCAGCGGGCGGCATCGAGCACGCGCAGGCCGGCCAGCGCGGGTGCGGCGCGCCCGAAAGCGATCCGGGCGCCGGCCAGCACCGGCAGGCTTGGCGCCTGGGGCAGGCAGACGATCGCGCTGTAGCGCTCGGCCATCGGCGCGGCCGGGGCCAGCACGCGCAGGTCGACGCCGTCGAGCGGGGCGAACCGGCTCGGCACGGCAATGCGCTGGCGGCCGTCGCGGGTCACCGCATGCACCTGGTCCGCTTCGTCGCTTGCAAAGCCGATCAGGGAGTCGGCGTCGAGGGCGCCGACCGCCAGGTCGCGTCCGATGCCGAATTCGACGATGGCCGCGCCGGTGTCGCGGTAGCGGCTCAGGCGCGGCAGGGCGATCGCAGCGAGCGTGACGCGCTGGCGGGCGACCGGGGCGTAGGTGGCGTCGAGTTGGGGCGGGGCGGCGTCGAGTGGGGCGCGGGCGCGGGCCAGCGCCGGCACCGCGGTGAGCTCGGCATCGTCCGGCATGCGCTCGCGCGTCTTCCAGACGGCCGGCGCCCGTGGCGCGGAGGTGGCCGCCTTCGCCGGCGCCGCCGCCATGTTCGCCGCAATCTTCAGGAACAGGCGCGCACCACCCGCGGCATCAGGCTCTCCCTCGCGCCGCCGCGCGCGGACCGTGTAGTAGCCGCCGGCGGCGTCGAAGCTGCATTCGAAGGCGTCTTTCGGCCGCACCTGCACTTCAAGCGCCGTCTCGGGTCCGTCGTTGATGAGGAGGATGGCCGCCTCCAGCGCGAAGGGCCAGCCCGGCACGGCATAGGTGGCGCTCGCGGCGTCGCGGCCGAGCACCGTCAGGCGCTGGTTCGGGTAGACCGGGCAGACCGGCTGCCAGATCGCGCTGTCGCGCGACACGCTCACCGTGTACTGCACCTGTTCGCCCGGCGCCGGCAGGTAGACGGCATGCCCGAACTTCACCTCCACGTGGCCCGGTTCCAGGTGTTCGGAGCCGAGCACGTGGTAGCGCACGTCGTCGCTGCCGAGCAGGTCGCCGAAGTCCTTCTGGTGCAGCGCCTGCAGGGTCTGCGCCAGGTCGCGCACGCGCGCGCCGCGCGTCAGGTGGCGGTCGTCGTCGACCTCGTCCTGGGGCAGCACCAGGGTCACGTGGGAAAAGCACCGTGTCACGGCGCTGCCGCGCTGCTCGCGGGGCGCTCGTTCTAACAGGTCGCGCAGCAGCGGGCGGCGGTTGAACAGGGCCAGGCCCGGCGCCTGCCAGAGGGCCTCGGCATTGAACACGTCGCTGACGCGGTTCAAGGTTTCGTGTTGGACGTAGACCGGCATGATTCAATTCTCCTCGATGGTATGTGCGGCGGCGGCTGCGGCTGCGGGAGCGCCCGCGGCAGCAAACGCTAGCAGGGGGAAGATGAAAAACAGGAGGTGCGAGCCGCCCGCCGACAGGAAGCTCATCGGCTGTCCCATGATCGGGAAGAAGGCGAGGTTGGTGCCCCAGGACAGCAGGAAGTGGCCGAACAGGAAAGCGGCGCCGCCGCACAGCACGAAGCAGCGGAAGCGCCCGCGCCAGGCGTGGCGGAAGTCGCGTGCCAGTGCGCCGCCCCGCCAGGCGCGCAGCGCCGCATGCAGCAGCGTCCACAGGAACAGCGCCTGCAGCGTCCAGAGCAGCAGGGCCGCCGCCAGGCCGTGCCGCTGCAGCAGGAAGGCGGGGGCGAAATCGTCCTGCACCGCCGGAATCGCGAGCGCCTCGACAGCGCCCTGGCCCAGGGCCGCGAGGCCGAAGATGCCGTCCGCTCCGAACCAGCCGCCGCTGCCGATCGCCGCCGCCCCCAGCAGCAGCTGGGCGCCCGTGTGCGGGTGCGCCGCCGGGTCGAGCCAGACGGCGAAGCGCTCGCCGTAGAAGCGCCAGCCGTTGCTGTCTTCCAGTCCGGCCGCGCGCAGCGTTGCCAGGCCCGCGAGGCAAGCGCAGGCCAGTGCCGCCACCGCCAGCCCGGGCCCCATGCGGCGCGCGGCGCAGGACCAGGCCAGCAGCATGGCCGCGCCCCAGACCAGCAGCAGGATCAGGGGCGAGTAATCGTCCACCTGGACCAGCGCCACGCCCAGCAGGACGACGAACAGCAGCGCCGGCGCGGCCAGGCGCAGCCAGCGCAGCAGGGCTGCTCCGGGGCCGTCCCGGCCGGCGCGCTTGCCCAGGCCGAGTGCGATGCAATGGGCGGCCAGCACCGTCAGCGCCAGCTTGGCGAATTCGACGGGCTGCATGTCGAACACGCCGGTCTCGTTGCCCCAGCCGACCTGCACCAGCAGGGCGGCGACGGCGCAGGCGGCCAGCAGCAGCAGGAGCGCCTCGATCCGGCTCTGCGTCATCGGCGCCGCGCGGGCAGCATGGCGCACCGCGGTGGAGGCGCCGGCGACGCCCATCCCGAGCGCGGCGGCGGCTGCCGTTTTCTGGAAGTGGCGCAGCCAGGAAGTGTCCGGCGCGCCCAGTCCGAGCTCCAGCTGGAGCAGGAGGCCCGCCGCCAGCAGCAGCACGCCGACGGTGACGGCGGCGTTGGCAGCGCGCCAGGCGAGGCCGTAGTACAGGGCCGCCCAGCACAGCAGCATCGACCAGCCGACGCCGGGCGAATTGCCGGCGCGCTGGGCCAGCAGCAGCGCCAGGCCGGCTACGGCCAGCGCGACGCCGGCGCTCAGGCGTGCAGCGTCGGGAAGGGGGAATGTTCTGCCCGCACGCGCAAGGCCGCCGGCCAGGGCGCCCGCGGCCAGCGCGGCAATGAGGAAGGCTGGCGCGCCGGCCGGCCAGGCCCACGGGTCGCGCCGCTCCCATTCCCAGCGCACGCCCTCGGGCAGCGCGGCCCGCGGCTCGGTAGCGAGGGCGACGCGGCTGAGCGGGTGCAGGCGCAAGCCGCCCTCGTGGCGGCTCACCCCCATGCGCGTGCGGCCGACCGTGACGGCCTCGACGCCTTCGAGCGCCTGTTCGGCCAGCGCGAGCTCGAAGGGGATGCCGCCTTGCTCGACGAGGAGCGGCGTGCGGGCGGCGCCGGCCGCCGCGGTCAGCATGGGAACCCCGTCGGCGATGCGCAGGACGGCGCTGCCCGGCGCCGCGTCCGGATTGCCGACCCGGGCGCCGCAGCTGAGGTTGCCGCCGAAACTGAGCGGCCGTTCGATCGCCAGCAGCGCGGGCAGCCAGCGGTTCCAGATGCCCGCCAGGCGCGCGCCCGGTCCGTCTCCCGGGCAGGCGGGAAGCGGCGCGCCGTCGCGCCAGGCGACGGCGCCGTCGTAGCGCCACAGCTGCCTGCCGTCGTCGAGGCGCACGCCGGCCTCTCCGGCGGCTTCGACGGTGTAATGGAGGGCGCCGAGCTGGAAGCGCGTGCCCGGCTGGAGGACGAGCGTAGCGCTGCGCACCGTGCTGCCGGCGCGCTCGAAGCGCAACGCGCCGGCGCCCGTGCCGCCCGCCCACCAGCCGCCTTGCTCATCGCGGCGCAGGCGCAGGCGGACGTCGGCGCCGGGCGCGGCCAGCGCGGCACCCTCCAGTTCGATGGCGGCGCCCGGTGCGAGCCGGATATCAATGTGCTTCGGCAGGTGGGCCGGCGGGCTGCGCAGCAGGGCAAGCGCCTGCAGGGCGCACAGCAGGAACAGGAGGACGAGGACGCCCAGGCGTGCCGCGGCGCGCATTAGGCGGCCCTCCTGCAGTCCTCGATGCCCGCCTGGGCGGCCCCGATCAGGCGGCTGATCTCCAGCGCGTGGCGCGGCCGGTCTTCGCGGCGGCTGGCCACCAGGGCGCGCAGCAGCACCAGGGCGGCGCGCGGGTCGGCCGCGTCGTCGGCGGCGCAGGCGAGGAAGTGCGCGGCCTCGGCCTCGAGCAAGACCGGCGGCAGGGCGCCGCCGCAGTCGCTGCGCAGGCGGGCAGGGGCCTCGTTCCCATGGGCGCGCCAGGCGTCGAGGCAGGCCGTCGAATAGCGCAGCGTGCGTCCGTTCGTCACCAGCCAGAAAAAGACTGCGCCGAGCGCGAAGTAGTCGGTGCGGGCATCGGTCAGGTAGCCCCCGGGCGCGGCGGGGAAGAACTGTTCGGGCGCCTGCCAGCTGGCGGTGCCGGCATACGAGTGGGCGCCGGCGTCGACCAGCGCCCGGTTGGTGCCGAAGTCCGCCAGCTTCAGGGTGCCGCTCCCCTTGTCGAGCAGGAGGTTGCCAGGTTTGAGGTCGAGGTAGCGCCAGCCATGCTGGTGGACTTTGGCGAGTGCGGCGTTGACCTGGCCCAGCCAGGCCAGCGACTGGGCCAGCCCGATGCGCCCGCCGCCGGCGCTGTGGGCGGCCATGTGGGCGGCGAGGTCGCCGTCGAGCAGTTCCAGGGCCATGGCCGGCAGGCCCTCGTGGACGCCGTGGTCGAGCAGGCGCACGATGTGGCGCGCGTCCCATGGCGCCAGCGCCGACAGGAAAGCGATTTCGCCTGCGGCGCAGGCGCGCCAGCGCTCGCGCAGGGCCGGCTCGGCGCGCGCCATCTGTTCCTGGTTGACCAGCTTGATCGCGACGGCCCCGACGCCGTCGCGCTGCGCCTGCCAGACCACGCCGTAGGCGGAGGCGGCCATCCGTTCGCGCAGCCGGTAATGCCCGCCCGCCAGTGTCACGATGTCGCCGCTCTGGACCATGCTTCCCCCGGTAATGCGGCAAGGGCGCCGCTGCCGGGATCTAGCGGAGGGAGGTGGAAAATAAAAAAGCCGCGTCGGGCGACGCGGCTTTCAGGGAACTGCAGGGGCAGATTAACGGCGGTAGCCGTCGTGGTAGTAGCCCGGATGACCGTGGTCGCGGTAGCCGCGGTCACGATAGCCGCGGTCGTAGTCGCGGTGACGGTGGTGGCGTGGCGCCACGTACACGACGTCCGGCTGGCGGTAGTAGCGCGGCGCTTCGTAGTAGACCGGGCGCGGCTGGACATACACCGGACGCGGCTGGACGTAGACCTGGGTCTGGGCGTAACCGCGGTTATCGTAATAACCGCGATTGTTGTAATAGCCGCGGTCGTTGTGGTGGCCGCCGATCGAGTTGCCGACTGCCGCGCCGAGCACGCCGCCGACGACTGCGCCGCCGCTACCGCCTGCACTGTGGCCGATTGCTGCGCCGAGCACCGCGCCGACCGCCGTATTGACGCCGCGGTCGCCAGCGAATGCCGAGGGCGAGACGGCAACGGCGGCCAGGATCACCGCACCAAAGCATTTTTTGTTCAACATGGCTCTTCCTTTTTTGCCTCAACGGGGATCGGGATGATCGCTGTGACGCCGGGGCATGAGTACACTATAGCGAAGGCCGCCACGGCATTCATCAGCTAATACAGATTATTACAAGTGGTACTGGGCCTGTAACAATCGGCGGTTGCCCTTGCAGACCGCCGTGGCCGCCCCATCTTGTTTCGGGTGACCTTTCCCACCCTGGATCTCCATGTCGGCCAGCCGTAAGCTCTTCGTCGTCCTCGCCCTGCACGTCCTGCTGCATGTTTATTTGGGCGTGCGCCTGTTGCCCGACATCGGCATGGGCCGCCCGGTCCTGCTGGCCTTGACCGTCGTGCTGCTGCTCTCCACGCTGCTGCTGGTGCCGGTCGGGCTGATGTCCTCCTCCCTGCGCCGGCGCCGCTGGTCCGAACAGCTGGGCTGGATGGGCCTGCTGGCCATGGGCCTGTTTTCCTCCTTATTCGTGCTGACCTTCCTGCGCGACATCGTCCTGCTGCTGGCCTGGATCGGCGGGCTCGGGAGTGCCGACGTGACGGGTTGGAGCGCCGTCGCCGTGCCGCTGCTGGCGCTGGTGGTGAGCTTCGTCGGTTTCGTCAACGCACGCCGGGTGGCGCGCGTGGTGAAGGTGGACGTGCCGATCGCCGGCCTGCCCGAGGCCCTGCACGGCTATTCGATCGCCCAGATTTCCGACATCCACGTCGGCCCCACGATCAAGCGCGCCTACCTGAACGCCATCGTCAACCGCGTCAACGCGCTGCAGGCCGATGCGATCGCCGTGACCGGCGACCTGGTCGACGGCAGCGTGCAGCGCCTGGCCCTGCATACCGAGCCGCTTGCGCGCCTGAGTGCGCCGGACGGCGCCTTTTTCGTGACCGGCAACCACGAGTACTATTCGGGCGCCGAGGAATGGATTGCCGAGGTGCGGCGCCTGGGCCTGACCGTGCTGCTCAACGGGCACGTGCTGCGCCGGCGCGGCGACGCGTCGCTGGTGATTGCCGGCGTGGCCGATTATTCGGCCCACCATTTCAATCCGTCCCACCGCAGCGACCCGCAGGCCGCGCTCGCCGGGGCGCCGCGCGACGCGGCCGTCAAGGTGCTGCTGGCGCACCAGCCGCGCAGCGCCACGGCGGCGGCCCGGGCCGGCTTCGACCTGCAACTGTCGGGCCATACCCACGGCGGCCAGTTCTTCCCCTGGAATTTGTTCGTGCCCTTGCAGCAGCCTTTCGTGGCGGGGCTGCACCGGGTGGAGCGGCTGTGGGTTTATACCAGCCGCGGCACGGGCTACTGGGGGCCGCCGAAGCGCTTCGGGGCGCCGTCGGAGATCACTTTAGTACGCTTGGTGCCTGCCTAAGGCCTTTGTTTGCGTCGCGACGGGATGGCGTCACCGGAGTGTAAAGACAGCCAAACGTTGCCGAATGCGCTATCGTTCTCTTTCTCGAAACCATCGAAGGACAGAACGCATGAACCGCCTCCGCTCATTCGCCCACGCGCACGCCCTCGGCCTGGCCGTGGCCTCGCTCTTCATCGGCAGCGTCCAGGCCGCCAGCCCCGGCAACGACCCGGCCGCGCTGGCGAAGATCCGCGACACCGCCATGGCGAGCGACTACGCCTGGGAGCGCATGGCGGACATGACCGACCTGATCGGCCCGCGCCTGTCCGGTTCGGCCGGCGCCGCCGCGGCGGTGACGCAGGTGGCGGAGGCGATGCGCAAGCTGGGCGCGAAAGTCACGCTGCAGCCGGTCAAGGTGCCGCACTGGGTGCGCGGCCTGGAAACCGGCGAACTGGTCGAGTACCGGGGCCGCCCGGCCGGCATCAGCCAGCGCGTGGTCCTGACCGCCCTCGGCGGCTCGGGCGCCACACCGGCCGAGGGGCTCAGCGCGCAGGTGGTCGTGGTCTCCAGTTTCGACGAACTCAAGGCGCGCGCGAACGAGGTGAAAGGGCGCATCGTGCTGTTCGACGTGCCTTTCGACCAGGGCATGGCCGAGCGCGGACTGGCCGGCCAGGCTTATGGCCAGGGGTCGAACTACCGCTCCAACGGTCCGCGCATGGCGGCCGAGCTGGGCGCGGCGGCGGCCCTGGTGCGCTCGGTCGGCGGCGCCAACTACCGCCTGCCGCATACCGGCAATACCGGCCTGCAGGACGGCGCGCGCATCCCGGCCGCGGCCGTGTCGGTCGAGGACGCGATGCTGATGCGCCGCCTGGCCAAGCGCGGCCCGCTCACCATGCGCCTGGTGCTGACGCCGCAAAACCTGCCCGACGCCGACAGCTTCAACGTGATCGCCGACTGGCCGGGCACCGACAAGGCCGGCGAAGTGGTGATCGTCTCCGGCCACCTCGACTCCTGGGACCTGGCCACCGGCGCCCACGACGACGCCTCGGGCGTGGCCAGCGCCATGGCCGTGTTCGACACCCTGAAAAAGCTCGACTACCGCCCGCGCCGCACGATCCGCATGATCGCCTGGATGAACGAGGAAAACGGCACCCGCGGCGCGCGCACCTACCTGGCGGCGAACGAGGCGAATGCCGCCAGTCACATCGGCGCGATCGAGAGCGACAACGGCGCCGGACGCCCGTTCGGCCTGCGCGCCAGCGTGCCGGCGACCTCGAGCCGCCTGTTCGCGCCCCTGCAGGCGGCGCTGCACCCGATCGGCGCCGGCCTGTTCCGGCGCGAGGATGCGCTCTCGACCGGCGACCTGTCCGGCCTCGAGCGCGCCGGCGTGCCGAGTTTCGCGCCGCTGCTCGACACCTCGACCTATTTCGACTACCACCATACCGCGGCCGACACGCTCGACAAGGTCGACCCGGAGAACCTGCGCCGCCACGTGGCGGTGATGACGGCGACCGCCTGGTTCCTGGCCAATGTCGAGGAGCCGATCGGGCGCGCGAACGTGCCGGCGCGCTGATCCGGGGGAGGGCGGGTCCGAGGCGCGGGCCTGCCGCGGTGGCGCAGTGCCGGTGGATTCGGCGCTGTCCCTCGCTGCCCCGCAGCGGCTGTCATGGGCCGTCGTGCAGCGGCCTGTGCGGGGCTCTCATCGTAGGCAATGTCGCCGTGCCCCGCAGCTTCGCCACCTTTTCGCCACGCTTTCGCCTTGCCGGCCGCGGCGCCGGGACGCCACGTGAACCGTACGCGGCCTCCCTGCCTGTTTCGGTAGACTTCCTGCTCACATCGCTCAAGGGAGGACACCATGGCAGGACGCGGGAAACTGATGGGACAACGCATCGCCGTACTGGCGGCGGACGGCTTCGAGAAGGTGGAATTGACGGCGCCGGTGGCGGCGCTGCGCATGGCGGGCGCGCAGGTGGACATCATCTCGCTGCGCTCGGGCAAGATTCGCGGGATGAACATGCACATGCCGGCCGACCTGATCCCGGTCGACTTCACGGTCGACGAGGTCAGCGCGCGCGACTACGACGGCCTCCTGATTCCGGGCGGCTTCATGAATCCCGACCTGCTGCGCCAGTCCTCGGAGGTCCGCGACTTCGTGCGCGCCTTCGACCTGCTCGACAAGCCGATCGCCACCCTGTGCCACGGCCCCTGGGTACTGGCCTCGAGCGGACTGCTCTCGGGCCGCACGCTGACTTCCTGGCCGGGCGTGCGCGACGACATGGTGCACGCCGGCGCCACCTGGCTCGACCAAGAAGTGGTGCGCGACGGTAACCTCGTCACCAGCCGCGGCCCGCAGGACATGGTGCCCTTCGTGCGCGAGATGGTCGCCCTGTACGCGGGCGAAGCCGGCAGCCGCGGCGCGCAACGCCGGCGCCACTCGGACCCGCAACGCGAAAGCCCGGCCGCCGCCACGCGCGCGGCGGTGCGCTGGATGCCGCGCCCGTCGATCGGCACCGTGGTCGGCCTGGCGCTGCTCGGCGTCGGCGTCATGGCCGCCAACCGCGGCCGGGAAGGCAGCAGCATGTCGCCGGCGCAGGCGCGTTCGGCATCGATGTAAGCAAGCGCGGCCCCGGTGTGTCCGGGGCCGCACCTCTTCGGTGACGGGTGCCGGCGGCAGTCGCCCGCGTGGCGGCGGCGTGTCCTATACGCTGCCGGTTGGCCCAACGCCGGTGCAGAATCTCGAGCGCAACCCGTCGCCCCGGAATCTCGGGCGCGAACCCAGCCGCCAGTCAGCTCACTCGATCGGCACGCGCCTGACCGCCCGCGCATGACCGCGGAATGGCCGGCCGTACACCGTCTGGATGCCGCTGGCGAAATTCTCGCCCCATACCAGCTGCGCCCGTGTCTCGTGCGGCTCGGACGACCAGTACCATTCGCGCACGAACTGCTCGCGCAGGTTGGCAAACAACAGTGACAGCTCACGCCGGTTGGGCAGCTCGCCGCCCTGGGTGGCGGCCCAGTCGAGCGCGCCGGGCCAGCTGACGTCGGCGGCGTCGCCGGGCAGCAGGATCAGGTGGTGGTCGGGTGCACCGTCCTTGCCGAGGATGATGCCAGCGTAGTGCTCGCCTTCTTTCAGCGTTTCTCGTAGTTGCATATAAATGCCCATCGGGGTCTCCGCGCAGAGATTGCGTTATTTGGTCACACGGTAAGACACCGGCCTCGGCACCTTAGTTGCCACTTCAAACACGATATAGATCAGAACGCTGTTCGATTTCAAAGGAATAAATGTTTTATTTCTTTGTTACTCGAAGAAAATTTTTCTGCGAAAAGATTGAACTAAGGAAGTTTCCTGCCCTCAAAGGTTACGTATTCACTTTTTACGCCAGGAAATTTTCCCCATGAAAAAGCAAGCCTTCGCACTCCGTACCGCCGCCGTCCTGTTCGCCGCCTTCGCCGCAAGCGCCAACGCCGCCGTGCCAGTCACCCCATACAACTACTACGTTTCGCCGACCGGCTCCGACGCCGCCGCCGGTACCAAGGCTGCCCCGTTCAAGACCCTGGCCCGCGCCGCCAAGGCCGCAACCCGCGCCGGCACCACCGTCTTCGTTGCGCCTGGCACCTATGCCGGCGGCTTCAAGACCACCGCCAGCGGCACCGCGGCTTCGCGTATCTACTGGGTGTCGACCACGAAGTGGGGCGCCAAGATCGTCCCACCTGCAAGCTCGACCAACAAGACCGCCTGGGACAACCGCGGCAACTACGTCAGCATCATCGGCTTCGATGTCGACGGCTCCAAGCTCGGTTCGGGCACCAAGTGGACGCTCGGCATCTACACCGGCGGTTCGTACAACGTCATCGAAGGCAACCGCGTGCACCACATGGCCAACACCATCGCCTGCTCCAGCGCCGGCGGCTCGGCCATCGGCGTCGACAGCTACTATCGTGGCGTGATGACGGACGTCATCGGCAACGTCGTGCACGACATCGGCCCGGCCGGCTGCACCTATGTGCAGGGCATCTACGTCAGCACCTCGGGCACGATCAAGAACAACGTGGTCTACCGCGTCGGCTCGGCAGCGATCCACCTGTGGCACGATGCGACGAACGTGAAGATCATCAACAACACGGTGAGCTCCTCGGTCTTCGGCATCATCGTCGGCGGCGGCGACTTCTACTTCACGACCGCAGGTGCGAACAACGTCCACGTGCACAACAACATCGTGTACGACAACAAGTACGGCATCTCGGAGCAGGGCAAGACCGGCACCGCGAACACCTACAAGAACAACCTCGTCTTCAAGAACACGACCTACAACTGGCAGCTGCGCAATGGCCTGACCCACACCGGCACCATTACCTCGGACCCGCTGCTGGCCGGCTACTCGCGTACCGCCGCCTTCCCCAACTTCAAGCCGAGCACCAGCTCGCCCGTGATCGGCCGCGGTCTCTCGACCTACGCTCCGGCGACCGACATCGACGGCCGTCCACGTAACGCGACGGTCGGCTTCGACATGGGCGCCTACCAGCACTAAGCAGTACTAAGCAGCACTGAGCAGCACTGAGCCACGCCGGGCCCCGCCCGGTCGGGTTTTCCTTTCCAACCCGCGCAGCCGCAAGGCGCGCGGGTTTTTTTGCGTTCGGCCATCGCATTCGATCCACCGTCCAGCTACCGCTGGGGCGCGCAAGGCGGCTGGCGCGGTGACATCGAGCCAGAAGGACTTGCGAGGTGGAGCCTGTCCGTCGTGCCGTGTTGCCGCCTCGGACTGACGCGGCAAACGCTCACCAACGTCCCGATGGCCGAGGCAGGACGTGGCGACCAGGCTCGCCAAAACATTTAACAATTGTCGTGACGCCCCGTTCGGTATCCGTGAGGAAACAGGGTTTAAGTATATGATATTCCTAAGAAATTTATTTTCAAAAAGATTGAACTTAGGAAGTTTCCACCGCTCAAAGGTTACGTATTCACTTTTAACGTTAGGAACTTTTTCAATGAAGTCGCAAGTCATCCGCACCAAAGCAATCGTTCGTAATACCGCCGCCGTCCTGCTCGCCCTGGGTGCCGCCGCTGCCAACGCCGCCGTGCCAGTCACCCCATACAACTACTACGTTTCGCCAACCGGCTCCGATACTGCGGCCGGCACCAAGGCTGCCCCGTTCAAGACCCTGGCCCGCGCCGCCAAGGCCGCAACCCGCGCCGGCACCACCGTCTTCGTTGCGCCTGGCACCTATGCCGGCGGCTTCAAGACCACCGCCAGCGGCACCGCGGCTTCGCGTATCTACTGGGTGTCGACCACGAAGTGGGGCGCCAAGATCGTCCCACCTGCAAGCTCGACCAACAAGACCGCCTGGGATAACCGCGGCAACTACGTCAGCATCATCGGCTTCGACGTCGATGGCTCGAAGCTCGGTTCGGGCACCAAGTGGACGCTCGGCATCTACACCGGCGGTTCGTACAACGTCATCGAAGGCAACCGCGTGCACCACATGGCCAACACCATCGCCTGCTCGAGCGCCGGCGGCTCGGCCATCGGCGTCGACAGCTACTATCGTGGCGTGATGACGGACGTCATCGGCAACGTCGTGCACGACATCGGCCCGGCCGGCTGCACCTACGTGCAGGGCATCTACGTCAGCACTTCGGGCACGATCAAGAACAACGTGGTCTACCGCGTCGGTTCGGCAGCGATCCACCTGTGGCACGACGCGACGAACGTGAAGATCATCAACAACACGGTGAGCTCCTCGGTCTTCGGCATCATCGTCGGCGGCGGCGACTTCTACTTCACGACCGCAGGTGCGAACAACGTCCACGTGCACAACAACATCGTGTACGACAACAAGTACGGCATCTCGGAGCAGGGCAAGACCGGTACCGCGAACACCTACAAGAACAACCTGGTGTTCAAGAACACGACCTACAACTGGCAGCTGCGCAATGGCCTGACCCACACCGGCACCATTACCTCGGAACCGCTGCTGGCCGGCTACTCGCGTACGGCGGCCTTCCCCAACTTCAAGCCGAGCACCAGCTCGCCTGTGATCGGCCGCGGTCTCTCGACCTACGCTCCGGCGACCGACATCGACGGCCGTCCACGTAACGCGACGGTCGGCTTCGACATGGGCGCCTACCAGCACTAAGCAGCACTGAGCAGCACTGAGCCACGCCGGGCCCCGCCCGGTCGGGTTTTCCTTTCCAACCCGCGCAGCCGCAAGGCGCGCGGGTTTTTTTGCGTCCGTGCAGGGGAGGGCGTGAAGGAAATTGCCGACCTTCCGGACCAGACAATGTTTGCTGTGGAGAATTAGCTATGGGGAAACTACATTTGTACCCATGATAACCCACGGAAATAATGTCCCGGAAACATTGAACTTAGGCAGTTTCCAGCCCTCAAACCTTTCGCATTTCGCACTAACCGTAAGGAAACCATTGATGAAAAGCTTCACCTCTTTCGCCTCAGCTGTCCGTCCAAACGCACTCACCCGAACTGCAGCCGCCGTCATCCTGGCGCTGGGCGCCACCGGTGCCCATGCCGCAACCGGCTTTACCATGTCGGGCTACGATGGCCAGGACGCAGTGAGCGTAAAGTTGGGCGCCACCGGCAACGCCACGACACCGGCAACCACCTATAACTACTACGTCTCGCCGACCGGCTCGGACACCGCGGCCGGCACCCAGGCCGCGCCGTTCAAGACCCTGGCGCGTGCCGCGAAAGCTGCCACCCGTCCAGGAACGACCGTCTTCGTGGCGCCCGGCACCTATTCAGGCGGCTTCAAGACCACGGCCAGCGGCACGGCCGCTTCGCGCATCTACTGGGTCTCGACCACCAAGTGGGGCGCGAAAATTGTCCCGCCGGCCAATTCGACCAACAAGACCGCCTGGGACAACCGCGGCAACTACGTCAGCATCGTCGGCTTCAACATCGACGGCGCGAACACGGCTGCCGGCACCAAGTGGACGCTCGGCATCTACACCGGCGGTTCGTACAACGTCATCGAAGGCAACCGTGTGCACCACATCGCCAAGACGATTCCATGCAGCAGCGCGGGCGGCTCGGCGATCGGCGTCGACAGCTATTACAAGGGCGTGATGGGCGACGTCATCGGCAACGTCGTGCACGACATCGGTCCGGCCGGCTGTACCTATGTCCAGGGCATTTATCACAGCACCTCGGGAACGATCAAGAACAACGTGGTGTCGCGCGTCGGTTCGGCGGCGATCCACCTGTGGCACGACGCGAACAACGTCAAGATCATCAACAACACCGTCACGGCGTCCGTGTTCGGCATCATCGTCGGCGGCGGCGATTATTACTTCACCAGCGCCGGCGCCAACAATGTCCATGTGCACAACAACATCGTGTACGACAACAAGTACGGCATCTCGGAGCAGGGCAAGACCGGTAGCGCGAACACCTACAAGAACAACCTGGTGTTCAAGAACACGACCTACGACTGGCAGCTGCGTAACGGCCTGAAGCACACGGGGACGATCACCTCGGATCCGCTGTTGGCCAACTACTCGCGCACCTACTGGCTGCCGGTCTTCAAGCCAAGCACCAGCTCGCCTGTCTTCGGCCGCGGCATCGCCACCTACGCACCGTCGACCGACATCGACGGCCGCCCACGTAACG
Organism: Massilia sp. SYSU DXS3249; assembly: GCF_053668055.1. Lineage (NCBI taxonomy): Bacteria > Pseudomonadati > Pseudomonadota > Betaproteobacteria > Burkholderiales > Oxalobacteraceae > Massilia > Massilia sp. SYSU DXS3249. The sequence continues at coordinate 257,622 of NZ_JBSIPX010000001.1, forward strand.
CCAGCACCGGTTACGACATCGGCGCGCACCAGCGCTAATCCCGGCACCGGGCGCCAGCTGCAAGCCCGCAGGCATCCGCCTGTCCAGTGACCCGCGCGGCCGGCAGGCCGCGCGGGTTTTTTTATGCCTCGTAGCGCGGCCCGGTGCTGGGCATGGCGAATCGGGAAACGCTGCCGCCACGCCTTGGCGGACACGGCCGTGGTACGGGATCGGGATGCTGGGGCTGGGGTCGATTTAACAATTGCAGGGCAGCGCATTGTTCGATTTCTCAGCGGAAAATGTGTTTAACCCTTTGATACTCCTAGAAAATTTATTTGAGAAAACATTGAACTAAGGAAGTTTCCTCCGCTCAAAGGTTACGTACTTCAACTTTTTACGTTAGGAAATATCCGCATGAAAAAGCAAGCCACCATCGCCCGCGCCGTCGCTACCCTCGTCCTGGCCGCCGCCGCTGCCGGCGCCCACGCCCAGACCTCGGTCACCCTGACCGGCTACGACGACCTGAGCGCCACCCCTAGCGTGCAAAGCAACGCGACCCTGCCGGCAACCGCCTACAACTACTATGTCTCGCCGACCGGCTCGGACACCGCCGCCGGCACCAAGGCTGCTCCGTTCAAGACCCTGGCCCGCGCCGCCAAGGCCGCGACCCGCGCCGGCACCACCGTCTTCGTGGCTCCTGGCACCTATGCCGGCGGCTTCAAGACCACCGGTAACGGCACCGCGGCTTCGCGCATCTACTGGGTCTCGACCACCAAGTGGGGCGCCAAGATCGTTCCACCTGCCAGCTCGGTCAACAAGACCGCCTGGGACAACCGCGGTCACTATGTCAGCATCATCGGCTTCGAAGTCGACGGCACCCGGATCCAGAGCGGCACCAAGTGGACCCTGGGCATCTACACCGGCGGTTCGTACAACGTCATCGAAGGCAACCACGTCCACCATACCGCCAACACCATCGCCTGCTCGAGCGCCGGCGGCTCGGCGATCGGCGTCGACAGCTACTACAAGGGCGTGATGGGCGACGTCATCGGCAACGTCGTGCACGACATCGGCCCGGCCGGCTGCACCTATGTCCAGGGCATCTATCACAGCACTTCGGGCTCGATCAAGAACAACGTGGTCTACCGCGTCGGTTCGGCCGCGATCCACCTGTGGCACGATGCAACCAACCTGAAGATCATCAACAACACGGTGAGCTCCTCGGTCTTCGGCATCATCGTCGGCGGCGGCAACTATTACTTCACCTCGGCCGGCGCGAACAACGTCCACGTGCACAACAACATCGTGTACGACAACAAGTACGGCATCTCGGAGCAGGGCAAGACGGGCACCGCGAACACCTACAAGAACAACCTGGTGTTCAAGAACACGACCTACAACTGGCAGCTCCGTAACGGCCTGAAGCACACCGGCACCATCACCTCGGATCCGCTGCTGGCCGGCTACTCGCGTACCGCCGCCATGCCGAACTTCAAGCCGAGCGCCAGCTCGCCTGTGATCGGCCGCGGCATCTCGACCTACGCGCCGACCACCGACATCGTCGGCCGTCCGCGTAACGCGACCACCGGCTACGACATGGGTGCTTACCAGCACTAAGCAGTCTCGGCAGCCGCTCCCGGCACAGTCCGGGAGAAACCCGCGCAGCCGCAAGGCGCGCGGGTTTTTTTACGGCCGGCGCAGGGCACCCATGGGGGGCGCAAGCGGATATCGGCCGGCCCGTTACGCAATTTGCCGCGATTGCTGGCGCCGTTTTGAGGCGGCGCAAACCTTGCGTTCAAATGCGTATTGATGTGTCAAGGGCTTCGTGTAGAATCAAATCTTTCAGGGTGCGAGCCGGGGCGGGTGTCCCGGCGACCGGTGTCAGCCGGCCACGCGCACCCGATCGAACACGGTACCTGGCATGTCACGCATTCAGCAACAAGAGTCGTTCAGTTTCACGTCCTTCCACGGCGCGGCCACGGTCTGCGCCGTTTTCTTTTGTGCCCCGCGCCAGGGCAAGGCCGGCTTCCCGGCCCCATCCGCCTGCTCCTGTTGAGCCGCGGGAACGCGGCCACATTCCCCAACGACCAGTTGCCGCGCTGCGGCGCGCCAGCCATTTTTCAATTCGCCAGTGTAAAGAAAGCCTACGATGGACAGAGTAGAGATGAACCGGAAACAGACTTCGGCACAGCCGGGCACGGAAGGCGGACGCCGGCCGCGCCGCCGCGTCGCCAAGGAACTCGTCGAACGCGGCCGCCGCCTGCGCAGCCGCGCGGGCCTGCTGATCGGCATATCGATGGGCGTGGTGGCGCTGCTGACGGCAATGGATTGATGGCACGGCCGTTCAGCCCGCAAAGGGCTTGAACGGTCTTCGCCGGCACGTTACTCCGGCATCGGCAGCGCCATCTGCGGACTGTTGGCGCCGGCGCGGTTCACTTCAGGCGTGACCTTGAACCACTCGAAGGCTTCGGGCGGAAGGGCGGCGCGGCGTGCCAGTTCGAGGGCGCCTTCGGGCGGCAGGTCGGGGTCGAGCCAGAGCGCGGCGTCGGCGGCGTCGAGCACGACGGGTCTCCGGTCGTGAATGTCGAGCATGCCTTCGGCGGCATCGTCGGTGACGATCACGAAGCCGGCCTCGGCGCGGTTTTCCGTAAAGGTGCCGAAGTTCGCCAGCGCCAGCATGAACAGCGGGGCGCGGTCCTTGCGGTGGATGTGCCAGGGCTGCTTCTTGCCTTTTTCGCCGGTCCACTCGTACCAGCCTTCGGCCGGGACCACCGCGCGCCCGTTTTTCAGCAGCCGGCTCCAGTAGCGGTTGGTCAGCTTGTCGAGGCGAGCGTTGATGGTGATCGGTACTTTGCCTTCCGCCCATTTCGCACGGTAACTCCAGAACACGTCGTCGATGCGGCGCTCTCCGTCCTGGATGTGCATGAGGGGGCGATACGTGCCGGGCGACACGTTAAAGGCGGGCACGGACTCGCTGTCGTACTGCGCATCGGCCCAGCCGAAGACGCTTGCGTAATACCGTGCCGTTTGGCTTTGATCAAATCGTCCACACATGGAAGGCATGGTACTGCAAAACAGTCAGCCGCACGATTGGCTGCCGCGAGCAGGGGGCAGGGCATGCCCGATGTTATTCTGTACATTGGAAAATGTAAAAATGTGAACATACGGAGGATGCGACATGGCGGCAGCAGGTTGGCTCAAGATGTTAAAGGCGGTACCCTGGAGCGAGGTGCTCGCGGCGGCGCCCCAGGTGGCGGGCAGCGCGCGCAGGCTGTGGGAAACGGTCGGGCGGCGCGGCGTGCCCGAGCCCGGTTTCGACCTGGGCGAAGCGATGGCGCATGCGCCCATCGACGAAGACGTGGCGATCCTCGCCGCGCGCATCGAGCAGCAGGATGCCACCATCGCCCAACTGCACGGGCAGGTGCGCGAAGCGTCGAAGCTGATCACGGAACTGGCCGACCAGAACGCCCAACTGATCGCCCGCATCGAAACCGCGCGCGAGCGCATGACGACGATCGGGCTGGTGGCCGCCGGTGCGGGCCTCCTGTCCGTCATTTCGCTGGCACTGGTGCTGGCACGCACCTGATCGCTTATCTGATCCCTTATCTAGTCAATTACGCATGAAATTTGTCCTGGTCCTGTTCGGCACCTTCGTCTTCATCGCGATGCTGATGAATAACAGCCGCAAGCGCGGCATGCTCAACGAAGACGCCAACAAGGCCGTCGCCGGCCTCGCGACGGCGATGCGCTACTTCCTGTATGGCTTGCTGGCGGTCGGCGCCGCCGTCTGCGCGGTACTGATCTACCAGGGCAGCTAGGCGACAGGGAGCACCGATCCGGCGCCCGCGCCGATCAGGCCCGGGCCGGGCCCCGGCCGTCGCCCCGCGACATCATCCACTCCAGCGCCAGCACGACGGCGGCCGACAGCGCCAGCAGCGGAATCAGGGCGCACAGCGCCAGCGCGCTGGCGACGGCGACGGGCGACACCGAGCGCCACGAGCCTGGCAACAGCGCCGGCAAGAGCGTAGGCAACAGCGGCGGCGCACCTTGCCGGCCTGCCCGCCTGCGCCTGAAGAACATCCCCCAGCCCGACACCAGCGAGCACAGCACGCCCGCGCCGAACAGGAACAGCAGCACCTGGTTCCAGATCCCGAACTCGCCGCGGTGGAAAGGGATGCCGAGCGCGGTGGCCTTGCCGAACGCGGTCTGCTGCTCCCAGCCTGAGCGGTACAGGGTGCGGCCGCTGTAGGCGTCGAACACCAGGTCGAAGCGGTCGGCGGGGCGGGTGCGGTCGATGCCGGTGGCGCGCCAGACGCCCTGCGCGCCCTGCGGCGGCCTGAGCTGCATGGCCACCGCCGGCGCCGTCTCGCGCGCATGCTGCCAGGCTTGCTGCCAGTTGAGGGATGCGGCGCCCGCGAGCGGCGTCGAGTGCAAGTGCCGAGGTACCTGGGGCGAGGCCTGGCCGGCGGCGTCGCGCAGCTGGCGCACCCGGTCGCCCGCATACTGGCTCCAGGTGATGCCGGTAGCGACCATCACCAGGCTGAGGATGCCGAGCGACACGCCGGCAAAGGCATGCCACTGGCGCCAGGCCGCGCGGCCGGTCTTGCCGCGCCGCGGCAGGAACGCTCGAGTGCGCCCAGGCCACCACAGGACGACGCCGCTGAGCAGCATCACGAACAGCCAGCTGGCCCCCAGCTCGATCATCCAGCGCCATCCCTCGCCCTGCAGCAGGCGCGAATGCAGGGTGCGCGCCCACTCGCTGAAACGTTCGTCCGGAACCTGCGAGCCCAGCACCCGCGCGTCGTAGGGATCGACGAAGACCGTCAGCGGCGTCGCTCCTTGCGCGGCGGCGGCCGGATCAGCGGCGGGCGCATGATGGTGTGCGCCGCCTGCGTGCGCCTGCGCCGGTTCGAAGCCGACCCGGACGGGATCGCCGGGGGCATGCGGCGGCGTGACCGTCCGCAGGGCGAGCCCGGCGCCGGCGACCTGCTGCGCCGCCGCCACCGACGCGTCCAGCGGCAGCCTCGCGCCGCGCGGCTCGACGCGCTCGAGGTGGGCATACAGCCGCGCTTCGACCTGGGGCGTGAACACATAGACCAGGCCGGTCAACGTCGCCACCAGGATGAAGGGCGAAGCGATCAGGGCCGCCCAGCAGTGGACGCGCAGCAGCAGGCTGCGGCGCCGGGCCGCCAGCCCGGCCAGTGCGGGAAGTTCGCTCATCCGTCCGTTCATCCCATCCCCAATCGTGTTGACAACGGCAAGCCGCCGGTACGCCGGCATGCACGACATCGTACAGCGGCGTGCGCTTGCGCAGCGCGCAGCAAGGCCGCCCGCGTCGGCCGGGCCGAAAGCATGTGGAACGCGAAGGGAAGAAAGCGCCGCGCCTGCCTCTCTCCTCAGCCAGGAGGAGTATCGTCAGCAGTCAGGGAATGCGGTTTGCGCGCACGCAGCGATGGGCAGCGTGCGGTGGGGATGGATGGCGAAAACAGAGGGGAAGGGCGAAGCCCGGCTCACCACTCGAAATCTTGCTCGAAGGCTTTGCTGCCCAGGTTCCATTCCTTCCAGGCCTCGGTGTCGGGCGCATGGGGATTGGCGCTCACGCCCTCGTAAAAAGCGTTGTACCCCGACAGCCAGGCTTCGGACTTGCGGGGCTGGGCGAAACGGCCGAGGAAGGACTTGACCACGCTTGCAGCTGCACCGATGTGCTCGGCCACCGTGGGTTGCGGGGCGACGGTGTTCTCGTCGTTTGCCAGTCCGATTTTCATGATGCTCCAAGCCTATAAAATTTCCGTAAAGATATCATAGGCAGCCAGGAGCCGTTGTATTAAATTTACCACATGCAATATGCATAGCTTTCAAGCAGCATTTCGGGCTCGACGAAATAAAGACAGGAATGCCCGCGGACCCTAACAGCTGGAATCGCGGGACAAACGCCGAAGCGATTCGCCAGGGCCCGGAACACAGCTTTACCAGTTCCGGGCCGCCTCCGGCCCCGCGTTGTCGATCATTCCGCAGTCGCGCCCGACTGCTTCACGATCTTGCCCCACTTCGCCGTCTCGTTGCGGATGAACTCCGCGAACTGCTCGGGCTTCTCGCCATGCGGCTCGGCGCCTTGCTCCGCCATCTTCCTCTTTACTTCCGGATCGGCGAGGGCCTTGAGGATGGCCGCGTTCAGCGTTGCCACCACCGGCGCGGGCGTTTTGGCCGGGGCCAGCAGGCCGAACCAGGACGTGGCTTCGTAGCCGGGCACGCCGGCCTCGGCGATGGTGGGCACGTCCGGCAGCGCCGGCGAGCGCTGCGGGGTGGTGACCGCGAGGGCGCGCAGCTTGCCTGCCTTGACGTGTCCGATCGACGAGGGCATGTTGTCGAACATGACTGCGATCTGGCCGCCAAGCAGGTCGGTCAGCGCGGGGGCGCTGCCGCGGTAGGCGACGTGCTGCATGTCGACGCCGGCCATTTGCTTGAAGAGCTCGCCCGACAGGTGGATCGAGCTGCCGTTGCCCGAGGAGCCGAAGGTGAGCTTGCCCGGATTGGCCTTGGCATAGGCAATCATTTCCTTCACGTTCTTGTACGGTTGCGAGGGATTGGCCACCAGCAGGTTCGGCACCAGCGCCACGCGCGACAGGGGCGTGAAGTCCTTGATCGGGTCGAAGGACAATTTCTTGTACAGGCTCTGGTTGATGGCATGCGTGCCCACGGTACCCATCAGGAGGGTGTAGCCGTCGGGCGCCGCACGGGCGACGGCCTGGGCGCCGATGTTGCCGCCGGCGCCGGCGCGGTTGTCGACGATCACGGTCTGGCCCAGGTCCTTGCTCATGTACTGTCCGACGACGCGCGCCAGGATGTCGGTAGTGCCGCCGGCCGAGAAGGGCACGACGATCGTGATGGTCTTGGTCGGAAAGCCAGCCTGGGCTTGCGCGGCCAGGGGGACCAGCGACAGGACGCCGGCCGCAGCGGTGGCCAGCGAGCGGGTACGGTACTTCAGGACGGTATCAAGGACGAAACGTGGCATGAATGGTCTCCAGGGTGGTGAATCCGGCAGCGGTACGATGCCGCTTGCCGGCGAAGCGAACGGGATGGACCCGTTCACGGAAAAGCACGGGTGCAGGGCGCTTGCCCGGCCCCGCAGCGTAGCCGGGTCAAACCGGTGCGACACCGAGCGTCGTGCCGCCGCACACATACAGCACCTGGCCGGTAACGAAGCCGTTGTCGGGCGAAAGGAAGAACATGGCGGCGCGCGCGACGTCGTCCGGCGTGCCGAGCCGGCCCACGACGATGCTGTCGAGGATGCGCCTGGTCTGGGGCGCGCCTTCCGGATTACTCTTGCGGAAGAGCTCCGTCGCGATCGGGCCTGGCGCCACGGCATTCACCGTGATCCCATCGCCGCCGAGCTCCAGCGCCAGCGTGCGCGTGAGGCCGACCAGCCCGGCCTTGGTGGCCGCATACACGATGCGTTCGGCCTTGCCCAGCCCCGCGCGCGAGGACATGTTGACGATGCGGCCCCGGCCCGATGCGCGCAGCGCCGGCAGGGCGGCCTGGACCAGGATGATGCTCGCTTTCAGGTGCAGGCCGACCACGTAGTCGAGATCGGCCATCGTGGCCGTGTCGATCGTGCCGGGGCGGGTGGCGCCGGCGTTGTTGACCAGGGCGGTGACGGCATAGGCCGACGTGATCCGGCGCGCGACCTCCTGCGTTTCCTGTTGCTGCGTCAGGTCGGCCTGGAAGGAAACGAGGTGTTCGTGGCCCCAGTCCGGCTTGTTGTAGTCGAGGTTGACGACGGTGCGGCCCTGCGCCAGCAGCGCCTCGCAGATAGCGCGGCCGATGCCGGCGCTGCCGCCGGTGACCAGCGTGGCTTCTTGTTGACTCATCCCTGTCTCCGCAATGTTGTGATCGGAATCGCGAGCGATACGCCGGCCGTGCTGCCGGCCGGCCGCGTTCGTTAATCGAACGAATGTTTGATAACAGAACGCCTGTGCGGAGTATAGGCATCGACCAGCCCAGAAGGCAAGCCGGCGGCTGCAAATGTGCCGGGCCTGGCGTACCCGTCGATCCCTGCCGGCAGCCTGCCCGTAAAGGCGCCGGTTGCGGCGGGCCATGAAAAAAGGCCACCGCAAGGTGGCCTCCCCGGCGTCCCGGCCGGCGGGACGCCCGTGCTTGCGGATGCGCCGCCCTTACTGGCAGCTGAAGTTCGCCGCGTCCTCGATGCTGCCGCTGCCCTTGTAGCGCGCCACTTTCGGGAACGGGCACAGCGGGCGGGTACGCGTCGCCGCCCAGCTTGCCGGCAGGTCGGTGTTCACGCCGCCCGCATTGCCGGCGCCGCGGGCGCTTGCCGTCACGCTGTCCGGCGCCTGGCCTTTTTCGACCCAGTTCACCAGCGGCGTCAGCATGTCGAACTGGTCGGTGGCCGGACCGCCGGAGCAGTGGTTCATGCCGGGTACCGGGAAGTAGCGGGCGAAGTTCGAGGCGTCGAAGTTGTTGGCCGTGCGCAGCCCGTGGTACCAGGCCCGGGTGTCGTCGCTCGAGAAGATCGGGTCGCTCGTGCCGTGGTAAACCAGCATCTTGGCGCCCCGGTTCTTCAGGGTGGACAGGTCGGTTGCGTTTGGCGCCACCATGAACGACAGGGCGTTTTCGGGATAGGTGGCGCTGGTCGCGTTCACGCGCGCCAGCATCTGGTCCAGGCTGCGGTTCAGTACAAACTCGCGTCCGTTGAAGGTCGCCGGGTCTTCCGGGGGCACCGACCAGATGAAGGCGATGGCGCCCGAATCGCGGTCGATCGGCGCGCTGAACTTCCAGCTCGCCCAGCCATTCGTCGCGAGACCCGCATCGTAAGGGAAGCTGGTGTAAATCGTGGCGCCGCTTTCGGTTTTGGCACCGGCGAAGAGCGCGGCGATGCCGCTCTTCTGCGCGGCGCTCAGGCAGCTGCCGTCGCGCGTGCCGGCGCAGGTCGGCACGTCGCGGTTCAGGTCGAAGACGGCCTGGCAGGCCCCCACGTCCTGGACCAGGCCGTCCGCCGCGCCGTCGAGCGCGTCGCACTTGCCGAGCACCGCGTTCGAGACCAGTGCCCGTTCCGCCTGCGTGAAACCGGTGGCGAGATCGCCGGGCGTGGAGGCGAGCGACGCATAGGTCTTGGCGCCGGCGACGTTGGCGATCGCCGCGAGCGGCAGGCGGTAACCGGGGTTCCCGACCAGGAAGCCGTCGTACTGGTCGGCGTAGCGCGCCGCCGCGACCATCGCGTGGCGCCCGCCGTTCGAGCAGCCGCCGATGTAGGAACGGTCCGGCCCCTTACCGTAGGCGGTCTGGATGACGCTCTTGGCCATCGGCGTGAGCTTGCCGACGGCGGCGTAGCCGTAGTCCAGGCGCGCCTGCGGGTCGATGCCGAAGAAGGGCGTGGCCGGCTGGTGGCCGGCGTCGGAGCTGATCACGGCAAAGCCCTGGTTGAGCGCATTGTCGAGCGGGCCGCCGCCGCCGACCGGTCCGGTGGCGGTGACGACGCTGCCGTCGACGCCGCCGTTGGCTTGGTAGAAGAAGCGGCCGTTCCAGTTTTGCGGCAGGCGCATTTCGAAACCGATCGCGTAGCTCTTGCCGTCGACCGGGCTGACCCGGCGCAGCATCTGGCCGGTGACCTGGCAGTGGGCCGCAACCGGCTTGCCCCCGACCGTCAGGGTTCCTGCGGCGACCGGGTTGGCGGCGGTGATGACGGTGTCGGGATAGCTGATGCGGGTGGCCAGGTCGGCGCAGGCGCCAAGGGTGGCGCCGGCCGCGGGCGACAGCTGCGGCAGTTGCGGCAGCGTCTGCACGGGCGGGGCCGGAAGGGGCGCCGCGGCGACAGGGTCGTCGTTGTCGCTGCAGCCGGTGAGGCCAAGCGCGGCGAGGGCCGCGATGATGCCGATGTGTCGTGTGTACATGCGTAAGCACTCCTCTGCTGGGGAACAGATCAAAACAACATGTGTGGGCGGCCGGCGGCCGCGGCCCCTGCAAGGGGGGGCGCGGCATCTCGCCTGCCGGATGAGGCGAAGGCGGGCCGTGCTTAGTCCGGCCGGACGTCCTTGAGGGTGCTGATGGGGTGGTTGACCAGCTTGCCGTCGATTTTCCTGACCTCGCGGATATACATGTTCTGCACGATGTCGCGGGTCTTCGGATCGATGCTGATCGGGCCGCGTGGGCTATCCCACTTCATGTTCGACAGCACCTTGACGGCAGCGTCGCCCGTGACATTGCCGTTCAGCCTGCGGACCGTCTCGTAGATCATGCCCATCGTGTCGTAGGCGGCGACGGTGACGAAGGTGGGTGCCGGGCGGCCCGGGTTGGCGGCGGCATAGGCCTTCAGGAAGGTCCGGTTGGCCTCGTTGTCGAGCGCGGTCGAGTAGTTCAGCACGGTGACTGCGCCCAGGGCACGGTCGCCCAGGGCCTCGAGCGTCGGCGAATCGCTCGTCATGTCGCCCACGCCGAGGAACTTGATCCCGGCCTTGTCCAGGCCCTTGTCGCTGAAGGCCTTGAGCAGGCCGGTGCCGTCTTCCACGCCCGGCGCGAAGAAGAACAGGGCCTCGGGCTTCTCATCCTTCACGCGCTGCACGAAAGGAGAATAGTCCGGGTTGGCCATCGGCGTACGCGAGGAACCGACGATCTTGCCGCCGCCCTCGGTCAGGCCCTTGGCGAACAGCTTTTCCGCGTCGTGCCCGGTGCTGTAGTCGGATACCAGCGAATACACCCTGCTGATCTTGTTCTGCGCGGTCCAGGTGCCGAAGGGTTCGGTCATTTGCTGCATCGTCATCGACGTGCGCAGCATGTAGGGAGATTTGGCGGTGATCCCGGTGGTCACGGCGTTCATGACGATCATCGGGGTCTTTCCCTGGGTGGCGACGGGCGCCACGGCCAGCGCGCTCGGGGTGAGCGAGAAACCGATCAGGAAGTTGACTTTCTCGCGCCCGATCAGTTCCTGCGCCGCGCGCTTGGAGAGTTCGACGTTGCTGCCGCCGTCGTCACGGTAGATGACCTGGATCTTCTTGCCGGCGACCTGGTTGCCATGCAGCTTCATGTAAGCCTTGATGCCGTCTTCGAAGGGCTTCCCGATGTTGACGAACGGTCCCGTCAGCGCGGCGATGACGCCGATCTTGATGGTGTCCTGGGCAAAGGCCGGGGCGGCTGCGAAGGGCAGGATGGCCAGGCCGAGGCAGGCCAGAGTCTTGAGTTTCATATCGTCTCCTTGTCGTTGTAGGTGTTATGTCGCAAGTACTTAAGCTGCAATGATGGTCTGTGCTTCCGTTCCGTCGTACATCGCATCGACCAGGGCCGCGCGCCGGTTCAGCACCGCGGCCTGGTTGATCGAACCCTTGTCGGTCTGCTCGCGCGCGTCGACCGAGGGTGGTTCGCTGAGCAGCAGCAGGCGCTCGACCCGCTTCGACGAACCGCTCGCGCCGCGATTGAGTTCGTCGAGCAGATTCCTGAAAAATGCGCGTACCGGCTCGCTGGCCAGCACCTCGGCGGCAGGGGTACCGGCCGGAAGGCCCGACAGCGGCAGGCAGTTGTCCATGCGCGGGAACACCATCAGGCCGATCGCGTGGCGGTTCAGGCCCGTGACGACGGCGTCCTGCACGTAGGGCGCGCCCTGGCTGATGACGCGCGCACGCAGCGGGCCGACGCTGACAAAGGTGCCCGAGCTGAGCTTGAAGTCTTCCGCAATCCGGCCGTCGAACATGAAGCCCAGTTCCGGATGGGCGTCGTCGACGAAACGCAGCGCGTCGCCGGTGCAGTAGTAGCCGTCGGCATCGAAGGCTTCGGCGGTGAGGTGCGGTGCGCGCCAGTAGCCCGGCGTCACGTGCGGACCGTGGAAGCGGGCTTCGAGCTTGTCCCCGATCGGCACCAGCTTGACCTTGCAGCCCGGCGCCGGCACGCCGACATAGCCGGCCTTGATGATCGGCCCGGTGCCGAAGGTGCACGAAGGCGAGGTCTCCGTCATGCCCAGGCCGGTCATGATGCGGATCGACTCTCCGCAGCGCCGCATGGCCACCTGGTCCAGGTGCTCCCAGGCCGCCTGCGACAGCCCGGCGCCGGCACAGAAGAACAGTTTCACGCGCGAGTAGAAGTTGGCCGCCAGCGCGTCGTCCGTCTCCAGCGCCTCGGCCAGCATTTCCCAGGCCACCGGAATGTTGAAGTAGACGGTCGGCGCGATCTCGCGCAGGTTGCGCAAGGTGGTGCCGAAGTCGCGCGGGGTGGGGCGGCCATCGTCGAGGTACAGGGTGCCGCCGTTGTAAAGCACGATGCCGACGTTGTGGCTGCCGCCGAAAGTGTGGTTCCACGGCAGCCAGTCGAGCAGCACCGGCGGCGCCTCGGCAAAGAAGGGGAAGGTCTGCAGCAGCATCTGCTGGTTCGAGCAGAGCATGCCGTGGGTGGTGATGACCGCCTTCGGTTTCTTGGTCGAGCCCGACGTGAAGAGGAACTTGGCGATCGTCGCCGGCCCCACCTCGGCGTTGCGTGCGTCGACCGTGGTGGGCGGCGTCGCCAGCAGGCTCGCAAAGGCGGTGGCCGTGCGTCCCGGCGCGTCGCCGCCGGCCAGGATCAGTTCGGTCTCCCCCGGTACCACGGCGGCGATGGCAGGCCCGAAGGCGGTGCCGCAGGAGGCGAACACGGCGCCCGGCGTCAGCTGTTCGATCAGGTCGGCCAGCTTGGCAGGATCGGTTGCCACCAGCGAGTAGGCCGGCGAGAGCGGCGAATACGGAATGCCGGCATACATCGCGCCGAGCGCGAGCTGGAAGTGTTCCAGGTCGTTCCCGGAGAGGATGACGAGCGGGCGTTCGGCCGACAGGCCGCGGTCGAGCAGGGCCTGGCCGATGCGGCGCGCGTTCTCCAGCACCTGCGCATAGGACAGGCGGATCCATTCGCCGTCGGCGCCGCGGCGGGCGACCAGGGTCCGCTCGGGATGCGCGCGCGCGCCGGACACCAGGCGGTCGGTGTAGCGCGCCGGGTAGGGGGCGAGCGGGGTGACGGCGTCTATGTGCCAGACGCCGCCGGTCTGCGACACGGCGATTTCCGGATCGCCGAGTTCGACATGCCGCCGCTTCACACCGCTGGGAGGCAATGATTGGGTCATGCGCGTGCTCCGTTCAGATCGGGAAGTGGCGTGGCGTGGTCTGCACCGTGATCCAGCGCAGGTCGGTGAACTCGGCGATGGCCGCCTTGCCGCCGAAGCGCCCGTAGCCGCTGCCCTTCACGCCGCCGAAGGGCATCTGCGCCTCGTCGTGCACGGTCGGCCCGTTGATGTGGCAGATGCCCGATTCGATGCGCTGGGCTACCGCCATCGCACGGCCGATGTCGCGGCTGAAGACGGCCGACGACAGCCCGTATTCGCTGTCGTTGGCCATGCGGATCGCCTCCTCGTCGGAATCGAAGCGTAGCACCGAGACGATCGGCCCGAAGGATTCTTCCTGGTACACCAGCATCTCCGGCGTCACGTCGTCGACGATCGCCGGCTGCATGATGTTGCCCTCGACGCCGGCGCCCGCCTGCGTCACTTTGGCGCCGCGCTCGCGCGCATCCTGCAGCATGCTTTCGACACGCGCGGCCGCGCTTGGGTCGACCATGCCGGCCAGCGGCGCGTCCGAACGCGCTGCCTTCAGCGTCGCGGTCTTCGCGGCCAGCTTCTCGACAAAGGCTGGGGCGATCTTGCGGTCGACCAGGATGCGGTCGGCCGACATGCAGATCTGGCCCTGGTTGAAGAAGGCGGAGAAGGCCGCCGCTTCCACCGCGGCGTCGAGGTCGGCGTCGTCCAGCACCACGACCGGGTTCTTGCCGCCCAGTTCCAGCAGCACCGGTTTCAGGTATTTCGCCGCCTGCTGGGCGATGATGCGGCCGACCCTGGTCGAACCGGTAAAGTTAATCCGGCGCACGGCAGGGTGGGCGATCAGGCGTTCGACGACCTGGGGCGCGTCGGCAGGGGCGTTGCTGATGACGTTGACCACGCCTTCGGGGAAGCCGGCGTCGACGAACACCTGGCCGATGAGGCGGTGCAGGGCCGGGCACAGCTCGGACGATTTCAGGATCACGGTATTGCCGCAGGCGAGCGGCATGGCGACCGCGCGCGTGCCGAGGATGATCGGCGCGTTCCACGGCGCGATGCCGACCACCACGCCGCAGGCCTGGCGCACGCCCATGGCGAGCGAACCGGGTACGTCCGACGGGATGACTTCGCCGGCGATCTGCGTCGTCATGGCGGCCGCTTCGCGCAGCATGTTGGAGGCAAGCGTCACGTTGAACTGGTACCACATCGGCGCGCCGCCAGCCTCGGCGACGGCGGCTTCGACGAACTGGCCGCGCAGCGCTTCCATCTTGTCGGCGGCTTTCAACAGCAAGCTGCGGCGGGCGCCGGGCGCCATCGCCGACCAGGCCGGGAAGGCGGCTTGCGCAGCCGCGATTGCAGCGTCGACGTCGTCGAGGGTGGCGGCGGCGGCGCGGGTGGCGACGTCGCCGGTGGCGGGATTGTGGCGCTCGAAGGTGGCGCCGGTCGATGCGGGGCGTGCTTGTCCGCCCAACAGCAGGTCTGCTTGGAACATCAGAGGTCTCCTCTGGCAACTGGATGGAAGGCGGTCACCCGCTTAACGGGCGCCGCCGACGTTGTGACGCTGTGATTACGTTCTTATTATTAACTGGCCGCAATTATTTCGTTGCGGCGCCGGCCGCTCAGCCCGGGCGCTTGTAGGTTTGCAGGCCCGGCTTGATGGTCTTGTCGTCCAGGAACTGCTTGAGGCCTTCCTTGCGGCCTTTTTCCGGATCGCGGTGGTTGGACTGGTCGGTCTTGGCGTACAGGTAGTCTTCGCCTTGCTCCCAGGTCAGTTCGCGGCAGCGCTTGAAGCCGATCTTCGCGTAGCGCAGCACGACCGGGTTCTTTTCCAGCAGCTTGCCGGCCAGTTCGATGACCGCCTCGCGCAGCTGCTCTTTCGGCACGCTCTTGTTGATCAGGCCCATCGCTGCGGCTTCCTTGCCGGTGAAGGTGTCGCCGGTCATGATGTAGTGCAGCGCCTGGCGGTGGCCCATGGTGTCGGCCACGGCCTTGCTGACCAGGTTGCCCGGCGGGATGCCCCAGTTCACTTCCGACAGGCCGAACACGGCGTCGTCGGCGGCGATCGCCAGGTCGCAGGCGACCAGCGGCGAGAACGCGCCGCCGAAGCACCAGCCGTTGACCATGGCGATGGTGGCCTTGCTGTACATGCGCAGCAGTTTCCACTGCCACTGCGAGCAGTCGCGGCGCATGCGCTCCTGCATGATCTCCGGCTTGCCGTCGGTCTCGCGGAAATATTCTTTCAGGTCCATGCCGGCGGTCCAGGCGTCACCGGCGCCGGTGAGGACGACGACTTGCGCCTCGTCGTCGAGCTCGAGCGTCTCGAGCACGTCGATCATCTCGCGGTTCAGCGTCGGGCTCATGGCGTTACGCTTCTCCGGGCGGTTCAGGGTGATCCAGCCGATACCGTTCTCCACGTCCACTTTGACGGTTTGCCAGCGCGCTTCGTATTTGGACATACAATGTCTCCTCGTTAGTAAGTTTGTTATCAGGCTGCCTGATATGTGGCTTATACTATTCGCACCTGATTGCCATGACAAGCACTTTTTTATGACCACTTCAAAAAAACTTTCAACGGCCTCCGTGGGCGCCCCCGGAGCCAGCAAACCGATGGGTCTGGCCTACCTCGTCGGCCGCCTCGACCACGTGCTGAACCAGCGCCTGCGCGACAGCCTGGCGCCCGCCGGCTTGACGGTGCCCCAGTACACGGCGCTGTCGGTGTTCCGCGCCCACGGCTCGCTGTCGAACGCCCAGCTCGCCACGCGCACGATGATTTCGCCGCAGTCGGCCAACGAGATGGTCAAGCAGATGGAAGGGAAGGGATGGATTGCGCGCACGCCCGATCCAGCGCATGGGCGGATCATCCAGATCAGCCTGACGGAGGCGGGGCATGCCGTGCTGGCTGCCTGCGATGCGCAGGTGGTGGAGGTGGAGCGGGCGATGTTTCCGGAGTTGGATGAAGCCGGACGTGTGCAACTGCTGGGGCAGTTGAGGGGCGCGGTGCGGGCGCTGAGCGTGCAGGGGATTTGACCGGAGGGCCTGCCAGGCTCGGCAAGTGGGGCGACCGCAAAGGTCGCCACGGGCAGCTGTGACACGCCAACCCAGCCGAGGCGGGTTGGCGGTGTCCGAGCCGCTTACTTCCCCGGATCCTTCTGATCCTTGAACTGATCAAACTCCACGTTATACGGCTGCCCATTCACCATCTCCACCTTGCGCACGTACACCGTCTGCACCACGTCGCGCGTCGCCGGGTCGATGGTGATCGGCCCGCGCGGGCTCTGGATCTTCATCCCCTTGAGCACCGCCATCGCCTTGGCGCCGTCGATCTTGCCGCCGAGCTTGTTGCTGACCTGGTAGATCGCGTTCATGCCGTCGTAAGCCGCCACCGCCATGAAGTTCGGGCGGCCGCCCTGCGGGTTGGCTGAGGCGAAGCTCTTCAGGAAGGCGTCGTTCTCGGGCGACTTGTGCGCGGCCGAGTAGTGGAAGGTGGTGATCACGCCCAGGGTGTTTTCGCCCATGGCCGGCAGCACGTGGTCGTCGGTCAGGTCGCCGGTGGCGATGACCTTGATGCCGGCGGCGGCCAGGCCGCGTTCGCGGTAGCCCTTCATGAAGGCGATGCTCTGCTCGCCGGCGGGCACGAAGACGAACACGGCGTCGGGTTTCGCGTCCTTGATGCGCTGGATGAAGGGGGCGAATTCCGGGTTGCGCAGCGGGACGCGGATGGCTTCCGCCACCTTGCCGCCGTTCTTCACGAAGCGGTCGCTGAAGGCCTTTTCGGCATCGATGCCGGGGCCGTAGTCGGCCACCACCGTTGCCACGGATTGGATCTTGTTCTTCAAGGCCCAGTCGGCCATTGGCGCCGAGATCTGCGGCAGCGTCATCGAGAAGCGGGCGATGTAGTCGGACTTGGTGGTGATGACCGACGTGGCCGCGTTCATGATGATCATCGGCTTTTTCGCCTGCTGGGCGATCGGAGCGACGGCCAGCGCTTCGGGCGTCAGGCCGAAGCCGGCCAGGAAGTCGACCTTGTCGCGCACGACCAGTTCCTGGGCGAGGCGCTTGGCCACTTCCGGCGCCGGGCCTGTGGTGTCCTTGTAGATGAGCTGGATCTTCTTGCCCGCGACCTTGTCGCCGTGCTGGGCCACCCAGGCGTTGATGCCGCCCTGCATTTGCTTGCCATAGTCGGCGAAGGGCCCGGAGAAGGGGGCGATGACGCCGACCTTGATGGTGTCCTGCGCCTGGGCGGCGGGGACGAAAGCGAAAGTAAGGGCGCAAGCGGTTGCAAGCATCGTGAACTTCATGTCTGTCTCCTCTGGTTGGTCTTGTCGGTTGTTCCGGAGCGCCCCGGGCAGCGGCGTGTCGTTATCACAACTGCATCATAACTGTCGCAAGCATATTGTTGACAACTTTCCGTGACAACCATAGTATCCATTTTGCGTTCGATTAACAACCTCTTGTTCGGTAATCGCACACGCTACAACAAACTCACGGAGACAACATGAAGAACACCATCTGCAGCGCCGTCGCGCTGATGTGCGGCATCGCTGCCGCCTCTGCCACCGGCGCCGTCCAGGCCCAGACCTCGGTCCAGATCTACGGTATCGTTGACAGTGGTTTTGCGCGCATGACGAACGTCAATAGTGCGGGCGACTCCGTCACCAAGATGCCCTCGCTGACCAGTTCCTTCCCGTCGCGCATCGGTTTCCGCGGCACCGAGGACCTCGGCGGCGGCCTGCAGGCCTTCTTCGTGCTGGAAAACGGTCTGGCGATGGACACCGGCACCCAGCAGCAGGGCGGCCGCCTGTTCGGCCGCGCGGCGAACCTGGGCCTGAAAGGGGCGTGGGGGACGGTCACGTTGGGACGCCAGCAGAACATGACCTATATTTCGGGCCTGAAGACCGACGTGCTGGGGCCGCACCTGTTCGCCATCGGCAGCATCGATCCCTATCTGCCGAACGCGCGCAGCGACAATGCGATTGGCTACATGGGCAACTTCGGCGGCTTCGTGCTGGGCGCCACCTACAGCCTGGGCCGCGACGGTTCAGCCGCCGGCGGCCCCGCCGCGACGAATTGCGCCGGCGAAGTGCCGGGCAATTCCAAGGCCTGCCGCCAGTACACCGGCCTGGTCGGCTACGAGACCAAGGCCTTCGGCCTGAATGCGTCCTACGACCGCATGTACGGCAACACGGGCGCTGCCGGCGGCCTGACCAGCAGCGCGAACACCGACACCCGCACCACCGTCAACGGCTACCTGATGCTGGGCCCGACCAAGCTCGGCGCCGGCGTCATCGCGCGCGACCTGAAGGCCGCGACCGGCCCCCTCGAATCGAATCTGTATTACTTCGGCGCCAGCCACCCGATCGGCGCCTTCACGATCGACGCCCAGGTCGCGCGCCGCGACACCAAGAACTCGG
The DNA here is from genome assembly GCF_053668055.1 of Massilia sp. SYSU DXS3249. Taxonomy (NCBI): domain Bacteria; kingdom Pseudomonadati; phylum Pseudomonadota; class Betaproteobacteria; order Burkholderiales; family Oxalobacteraceae; genus Massilia; species Massilia sp. SYSU DXS3249. Next base: position 276,066 of record NZ_JBSIPX010000001.1, read on the forward strand.
AATCGGACGTGGACATGCTGGTCGCGCGCCTGACCTACGGGATGTCGAAGCGCACCTTCGTCTACACGGCGGTCGGCCGCATCGACAACGACGGCACCTCGGCGGTGGCGCTGGACGCGGGCGGCACCGTCGGCGCCGGCCTCGCCCAGACCGGCGTCATGGTCGGCCTGCGCCACCACTTCTAAGGCAGCAGCACCGCGAGTTCCTGCGCGCCCCGTTGCAGGACGGGCAGGAACTCTTCCCGCATCCGCTCGTTGCTGATGCGGGCCGCCTGGGCGCCGACGTTCAGCGCCGCCAGCACCTGGCCCGAGGCGCCGCGCACCGGCACCGCGATCGAGCGCAGGCCGAGTTCGAGTTCCTCGTCGTTGATGGCGTAGCCGTCCTGGCGAACGTTCGCGAGGATCTCGCGCAGGCGCTTTTGTGAGGTCACGGTCTTGTCGGTCATCGCCTTGAGCTTTACGCGCGCGAAATAGGCGTCGAGCTCCTGGGGGGCGAGGTGGGCCAGCATCACCCGTCCGAGCGAGGTGCAGTAGGCCGGCAGGCGGCTGCCGGTATTCAGGGCCACCGACATCACGCGCGAGGCGGCCGAGCGCGCCACGTACAGTACTTCGCCGTCGTCGAGCACGGCCAGCGAGCAGGATTCGCCGAGTTTCTGGCTGATGGCGTTCAGATAGGGCTGGCTCGACACGGTCAGCGGCGTCGACGACAGGTAGGAGTAGCCGAGCGTCAGCACCTTCGGGCGCAGCGAAAAATTGTTCAGTTCGGCGTCGACATAGCCGAGCTGCTGCAGCGTGTACAGGCAGCGGCGCACGGCCGCGCGCGGGATGCCGGTCTTCTGGCTGATCTGGGCGATGGTCTGGGGTTTGCGCGAATCGCTGAAGGCCTGCACCACGGCCAGGCCGCGCGCCAGCGAAGTCATGAAGCTGGGGTCGGTCAGGGCGTCGATCTGCTCGGCGATCGTCGGTTCGCGGTCGTCCGGCGCGTCGCCGTCGAGGATCTCGTTGGAGGGTGTCGTTGTCGAATTTGTCATGGCGCGATTTTAAAGCAGGGCAGGGCGCTTCGATTGGTCTTTTTTCTTGACCTTTCGGCCAGCGTGCTACTACACTGGGTTGGGCGGTAATCAATCATTAGTGCGATTATCGAACAACGCCTCATTTATTTCAACTGCGTTTCAAGCGCGCCGGCCGGTCCCGGCGCGCGACAGGGTGGAAACACCAAGGTGAAAACATGATCGACAAAACCTATGCATCGCTGGAGCAGGCCGTCGCCGACGTGCACGACGGCGCGACCGTCATGATCGGGGGCTTCGGCAACGCCGGCATGCCATCAAAGCTCATCGACGCGCTGATCGCGCAGGGCGCACGCGACCTCACGATCGTCAACAACAACGCCGGCAACGGCGAAACCGGCCTCGCCGCGCTGCTGAAGGCCAAGCGCGTGCGCAAGATCATCTGCTCCTTCCCGCGCCAGGCCGACTCGCATCATTTCGATGCGCTCTACCGCGCCGGCGAGATCGAGCTCGAACTGACGCCGCAGGGCAACCTCGCCGAGCGCATCCGCGCCGCGGGCGCCGGCATCGGCGGTTTCTTCACCCCGACGGGGTATGGCACGCTGCTGGCCGAGGGCAAGGAAACGCGCCTGATCGACGGCCGCCACTATGTGCTGGAAGCGCCGATCCACGCCGACTACGCGCTGATCAAGGCGCTGCGCGGCGACCGCTGGGGCAACCTGGTGTACCGGAAGACGGCGCGCAACTTCGGCCCGATCATGGCGATGGCCGCCAAGACCACCATCGCACAGGTAGCCGACATCGTTCCGCTCGGCGAACTCGACCCCGAAGTGATCGTCACGCCGGGCATTTTCGTCCAGCGCGTGGTGAAGGAGGCAGCATGAGCCAGGTATTGAACCGATTCAGCCGCGACCAGATCGCCGCACGCGTGGCGCAGGACATCCACGAGGGCGCCTACGTCAACCTCGGCATCGGCCTGCCGACCAAGGTCGCCAACTTCCTGCCGCGTGAGCGCGAAGTCTTCCTCCACAGCGAAAACGGCCTGCTCGGCATGGGCCCCGCGCCCGCGCCTGGAGAGGAAGACGAAGACCTGATCAACGCCGGCAAGCAGCCGGTGACCCTGCTGGTCGGCGGCGCCTATTTCCACCACGGGGATTCCTTCGCAATGATGCGCGGCGGCCACCTCGACATCTGCGTGCTGGGCGCCTTCCAGGTCTCGGAAAAGGGCGACCTGGCCAACTGGCATACCGGCGCGCCGGACGCCATTCCCGCCGTCGGCGGGGCGATGGACCTGGCCATCGGCGCCAAGCAGGTGTTCGTGATGATGGATCACCAGACCAAGACGGGCGAGAGCAAGATCGTCCGCGAATGCACCTACCCGCTGACCGGCGTCGCCTGCGTGAACCGCATCTACACCGACCTGGCCGTGCTCGACGTGACGCCTGCAGGACTGGCCGTGCGCGAGATGGCGCCGGGCCTGACTTTCGATGAGCTGCAGTCCGCCACCAGCGCGCCCCTGCTGTCGCCAACCGACCAAGGAGCACAAGCATGACCGACGCTTTCATTTGCGATGCAATCCGCACCCCGATCGGCCGCTACGGCGGCGCCCTGAAGGACGTGCGCGCCGACGACCTCGGCGCGGTGCCGCTGCGCGAACTGGTACGCCGCAACCCCGGTGTCGACTGGACGCAAGTCGACGACGTCATCTTCGGCTGCGCCAACCAGGCCGGCGAAGACAACCGCAACGTGGCGCACATGTCGTCCTTGCTGGCGGGACTGCCCCCGGAAGTCGCCGGCACCACCGTCAACCGCCTGTGCGGCTCCGGCATGGACGCGATCGGCATCGCCGCGCGCGCCATCAAGGCCGGCGAAACCCGGCTCATGATCGCCGGCGGCGTCGAGTCGATGACGCGCGCGCCCTTCGTCATGGGCAAGGCGGAATCGAGCTTCTCGCGCCAGGCCACCATCTACGACACCACCATCGGCTGGCGCTTTCCGAACAAGCAGATGAAGCACCTGTACGGCACCGACTCGATGCCGGAGACGGCCGAGAACGTGGCCGTCGACTACAAGGTGTCGCGCGAGGACCAGGACCGGTTTGCGCTGGCGAGCCAGCAGAAGACGGCGCGCGCATGGAAGGAAGGCCTGTACAAGGACGAAATCGTGCCGGTGCTGATCCCGCAGAAAAAAGGCGACCACATCGCCTTCGAGCAGGACGAGCACCCGCGCGAAACGAGCATCGAAGCGCTGGCGAAACTCAAGGGCGTGGTGCATCCGGAAGGCAGCGTCACCGCCGGTAACGCTTCGGGCGTGAACGACGGGGCCTGCGCGCTGCTGCTGGCCAGTGCGGAGGCGGCGCAGCAGTTCGGCCTGACGCCACGCGCCCGCGTCGTCGGCATGGCCACGGCCGGCGTGCCGCCGCGCGTGATGGGCATCGGCCCGGCGCCTGCCACCAAGAAGCTGATGAAACAGCTCGGCATGACGCTCGACCAGATGGACATCATCGAGCTGAACGAAGCCTTCGCCTCGCAAGCCCTGGCGGTGCTCCGAGAACTCGGCATTGCCGACGACGATCCAAGGGTGAACCCCTACGGCGGCGGCATCGCCCTCGGCCACCCGCTCGGAATGAGCGGCGCGCGCCTGGTGACGACGGCCATGTACCAGCTGCACCGCACCGGCGGCCGCTACGCCTTGTGCACCATGTGCATCGGCGTCGGGCAGGGCATCGCCATGGTGATCGAACGGGTCTGATCCGGCGCGTGCAGTAGAAACCGCAGTAAAAATACGATAAGCAGGAGACAAGCATGAACCAGCACGACATCACAAGCAGGAGGCAGCCATGATCGGTAATTTCATGGGGGTGCTCTTCGACGGGATTGCCTACGGCAGCCTGTTGTTCCTGATTAGCGTCGGCCTCTCGGTGACGATGGGCCTGATGAACTTCATTAATTTGGCGCACGGCGCCTTTGCCATGGTCGGCGGCTACGTCTGCGTGACCCTGCTGCAGAAGCTGGGGATGCCCTTCCTGGCCACGCTGCCGGTCGCCTTCCTCGTCGCCGCCGTCGTCGGCCTGGTCCTCGAGCGCACGCTCTACCGCCAGCTGTACCAGGCCACCCACCTCGACCAGGTGCTGTTCTCGATCGGCCTTACCTTCATGGCCGTGGCCGGCGCCACCTTCCTGTTCGGCCCGACCCAGCAGCCGGTCAACCTGCCGGACTGGCTGCGCGGCCAGGTGCACGTGCTGGGCCTGGACCTGGGCTCCTACCGCCTGTTCCTGATCGCCGTCGTGGTGCTGGTCACGCTGGGGCTGTACCTGCTGATCGAGCGCACCCGCTTCGGCGCGCAGATCCGGGCCTCGGTCGACAACCAGACGGCCGCCGCGGGCCTTGGCATCAACGTCAGCCGCGTGTTCAGCCTGACCTTCGCGCTCGGTTCGGGCCTGGCCGGCCTGGGCGGCGGCCTGGGCATCGACGTGCTCGGCCTCGACCCGAGCTTCCCGGTCAAGTACATGGTCTACTTCCTGCTGGTCGTGGCCGTCGGCGGCGCCGGCTCGATCAAGGGGCCGCTGATCGCCGCGCTGATCCTCGGCGTCTTCGACGTCGCCGGCAAGTACTACGTGCCGGAAGTGGGGGCCTTCGTCATCTATACGCTGATGGTGGTGCTCCTGATCCTGTTCCCATTCGGTTTAGTGCGGAGGAAAGCATGAGGGCTTATTCGAATTCGGCCGCCCAGGCCAACACCCCCGCGCCCGAGGCCGTGCGCGAAGCCGGCCCCGCCGGCGCCGTGAACCGGTCCGCGCTGCGCCTGCCGAACGACCGCTGGAAGCCGCTGGAAATCGCGTTCTGGCTGCTGCCGGTCGCGTCGTATTTCCTGTTCCCGGACTACCTGGTGCTGGTCAGCCAGATCATGATCATCGGCCTGTTCGCGCTCTCGCTCGACCTGATCCTGGGTTACGCCGGCATCGTGTCGCTCGGCCACGCGGCCTTCTTCGGGCTCGGCGCCTATACGGCCGGCCTGCTGTCGGTGCACGGCTGGGGCGAACCGGTCTCCGGCCTGTTCGCCGGGGCCCTGGTGGCAGGCGTGGCAGGCTTCATCGTCAGCTTCCTCGTCGTGCGCGGCCAGGACCTCGCGCGCCTGATGGTCACGCTCGGCATCGGCTTGATGCTCTTTGAAGCGGCGAACAAGGCGGCCTTCATCACCGGCGGCGTCGACGGCCTGTCGGGCATGGTGATGGGGAACCTGTTCGGCGCCTTCGAGTTCGACTTGTACGGCAAGACGGCCTTCTGGTACAGCTTCGGCGTGCTGTTCATCCTGTTCGTCGCGATGCGGCGGCTGGTCAACTCGCCCTTCGGCCTGTCGCTGCGCGGCATCCGTGAAGGCGGGCGCCGCATGCCGGCCATCGGCGCGAATGTCGACCGCCGCCTAAAGGCCATCTTCACCGTCAGCGCCGCCGTTGCCGGCGTGGCCGGTGCGCTGCTGGCGCAGACCACCCAGTTCGTGGGCCTCGACGTGCTCGGCTTCCCGCGTTCGGCCGAGCTCCTGATCATGCTGGTGCTGGGCGGGACCGGGCGCCTGTACGGCGCGCTGATCGGCGCGGCCGTGTTCATGGTGGCCCAGGATTACATCTCCGGGCTCGATCCGGCCTACTGGCAGTTCTACATCGGCCTGCTGCTGGTGCTGATCGTGCTGTTCGCACGCGGCGGCATCCTGGGCGGCCTCGAAAAGATCGTCGCAAAATTCAAACGCAAGGAGGCAGCATGAACGACAACACCCTGCGTACCGAAGGGCTGTCCAAGCAGTGGGGCGGTTTCAAGGCGAATACCGATATCTCGCTGACCTTCGTGCCCGGCGCGCGCCACGCGCTGATCGGCCCGAACGGCGCCGGCAAGACCACCTTCATCAACCTGCTGACCGGCGGCTTCCCGCCGACGAGCGGCAAGGTCTTCCTGGGCGGCCAGGACATCACCAGGCTGCCCCAGCACGAACGGGTGAAGCTGGGCATGACGCGCACCTTCCAGATCAACACGCTGTTCGCGGGCATGACCGTGCTCGAATCGGTGGTGCTGGCGATCTGCGAGCGCCGCGGCCTGCAGAAGGTGTGGTGGAAGACGGTCGAGAAGCACCTTGAGGTCGTCGACGAGGCGATGGCCCTGCTGGCCACGCTGAAGCTGACAAAGGAAGCGAACTCGATTACCCGCAGCATGGCCTACGGCAAGCAGCGCCTGGTCGAGATCGCGCTGGCGCTGGCAACGCAGCCGAAGATCCTGCTGCTGGACGAACCGGCGGCCGGCATCCCGTCGGCCGAGAGCAAGGAATTGTTCGAGGTCATCGCCGGCCTGCCGCGCGACGTCACCGTGCTCTTCATCGAACACGACATGGGCCTGGTCTTCCGCTTCGCCGACCGCATCACGGTGCTGGTAGGCGGCAAGGTGCTGACCGAGGGGACGCCGGCCGAAATCGCGGCCGATCCGCGCGTAAAAGAAGTGTATCTGGGGGAGGTCGAACATGCCTGAATTACTGGCCCTGGACAGGGTAAGCGCCGGTTACGGCGAATCGATCGTGCTGGAGGACGTGTCGTTCACGATGAACGAGGGCGACAGCCTGGCCCTGCTGGGCCGCAACGGCGTCGGCAAGACCAGCCTGCTGGTCACGCTGATGGGACTGACGCGCCTGCACAAGGGAACGATCCGCTGGGCCGGCGGCGACATCGCGCGCGTGCCCACCTATAAACGCTCGCGCGCCGGCCTGGGCTGGGTGCCGCAGGAGCGCCACATGTTCCCCTCGCTCACGGTCGAGGAGCACCTGACGGTGGTGGCGCGGACCGGGCCGTGGAACCTGGCGAAAATCTACGAGATCTTCCCGCGCCTGCACGAGCGCCGCGCCAACATGGGCAACCAGCTCTCCGGCGGCGAGCAGCAGATGCTGGCCATTGCCCGCGCCCTGATGACCAACCCGCGCATCCTGCTGCTCGACGAGCCGATGGAAGGCCTGGCGCCGATCATCGTGCAGGAACTGGTGCGCGTGATCCGCCGCCTGGTGGCCGACGAAGGCATGTCGGTGATCGTCGTCGAGCAGCATGCGCGCCTGGCGCTGTCGCTGACCTCGCGCGCGATCGTGCTCGACCGCGGGCGCATCGTGCACGATTCGGATTCGGCCAGTTTGCTGGCCGATGGGGAGAAGCTCGACCGGCTGGTGGCGGTGGCATAAGTATTTGTCGGGTGGACGGCTCTGCCGTCCACGCGTCGATCGTTATCGGCTCCGTGATCGCGCGGGATGATCTTGCTGCCAACTATCGACGCGTGGACGGGGGACCCGTCCACCCTACCGCACCGTATCGGTTTTACCAAAGCGCCCATGGGGCGCACTCATAAAAACAGGAGACACACGTGTTGAACAAACTGAACAAAACCCGCCGCCACATCGTCCTCGGCGCAGCCGTCGTATCCGCTGGCCTGGCTTCAAACCTGGCCCACGCCGCCGAACCCCTGAAGGTCGGCCTGATCGTCCCGATGTCCGGCCCCTTCGCCTCGACCGGCCGCCAGGTCGATGCTGCGGTCAAGCTGTTCCTGCAGCAGAACGGCAATACGGTCGCCGGGCGCCAGGTGCAGGTGATCCTGAAGGACGATGGCGGCGTGTCGCCCGACGTCACCAAGCGCCTCGCCCAGGAACTGGTCGCGCGCGACAAGGTGCAGGTGCTGGCCGGCTTCGGCCTGACCCCGCTGGCCTTCGCCGCCGCCCCGGTCGCCACGCAGGCCAAGGTGCCGATGATCGTCATGAACGCGGCCACCTCGGTGATTCCGCAGCGTTCGCCCTACATCGTGCGCACCGGCTTCACGCTGGCCCAGGTGACGGCGCCGATGGCGCAGTGGGCGGCGAAGAACAAGATCAAGTCGGTCGTGACCTTCGTCTCCGACTACGGCCCGGGCATCGACGCCGAAAAGGTCTTCGTCAAGGACTTCACCAAGGCCGGCGGCAAGATCGTCGCGTCCCTGCGCGCCCCGCTGCGCAACCCCGACTATTCGCCCTTCCTGGCGCGCGTCAAGGATGCGAAACCGGATGCGCTGTTCGTGTTCGTGCCCTCGGGCGAGGGCGCCGCCGTGCTCAAGCAGTTCACCGACCGCGGACTGGCGCAAGCGGGCATCCGCCTGATCGCCACCGGCGACGTGCTCGACGACGACCTGATGCCGAGCATCGGACCGGCCGCCCTGGGCGTGGTCAGCAGCCACCACTATTCGGCGGCCCACCCGTCGCCCGAGAACAAGGCCTTCGTCGCCGCCTTCACCAAGGCGAACAAGGGCATGCGCCCGAACTTCCACGCCGTCGGCGCCTACGACGGCATGCAGCTGCTGTACGCCGCCCTCAAGAAAACCAGCGGCGACAGCAGCGGGCCGAAGCTGATCGAAGCGATGAAAGGGCAGTCCTGGAACAGCGTGCGCGGCCCGGTGACCATCGATCCGGCCACGCGCGACATCGTGCAGACGGTGTATATCCGCAAGGCCGAGCAGGGTGAGGGCGGGGTGTTCAACGTCGAGTTCGACAAGGTGGAGAAGTTCAAGGATCCTGGCGTCGAATAAGCCGCCGCGAGTCCGGAACGCATCCCGTAGGGTGGGCACTTGTGCCCACGCGGATCAAATGCACCACGCACGGCACAGGCAACCGCCCCACGTGCGCCTGCAATCGGTGTTCGGATTAGGCCGCGATTGTTCACATGGTGAACCGCGTGGACTCAGGAGTCCACCCTACCGCTGCGCACGGCCAGGGGCGCTCGGCTCTGCTCGTTATTCGCATGCACGAGCTTGGCCAGCAAGCCCATGAACACCCGCTGCTCTTCCAGGCTCAGGGGCTCGAGCAAACGTTCGCGCAAGCGCTGCGCCCCGGGCACGAGTTCCTCCAGCAGGCGCGTACCCGCCGCCGTAATGCTCAGCGCCCGCTGCCGCCGGTTATGCGGAATCACCCTGCGCTCGAGCAGCCCTTTTTCCTCGAGCCGCGCGCACACCGTGGCCCCGGTCGAGGTATCGATGGCCGCCAGCCCACTCAGGGAAACCTGGTCGATCCCGGGATGCTCGGCCAGCCGGCTCAGGATCGCATACTGCACGGGCGTCAGTTCGCTGCCCATTTCGTCGTAAAAAATCGACACCGAAATCTGCTGGGCCCGCCGCAACAGGTGGCCCGGGTGTTCGTATAGATCGAGCATCGAGCCCCGCATCGAGCTTCCGGTATCGCGTGCTTTTTCTGTCGGCATAGTTCCAGTCGATAAGTGTGCAGGGCAGCACCAAAAAAGTTTGAAAACGCAGTTTACTTCGTCGCGCAAACGCGTGATACTTTTCTCACATTCAGTACACTGAATATTAAGCACATACACCAAAGGAGACAAGGATGTTCCCGAAAAACGCTTGGTACGTGGCCTGCACCCCCGACGAGATCGAAGGCAAGCCGCTGGGCCGCCAGATCTGCGGCGAAAAGATCGTGTTCTATCGCGGCCAGGGCGGCAAGGTGGCCGCGGTCGAGGATTTCTGCCCGCACCGCGGTGCGCCGCTGTCGCTCGGCTTCGTCCGCGAAGGCAACCTGGTCTGCGGCTACCACGGCCTGGAAATGGGCTGCGAAGGCAAGGCGATCAGCATGCCGGGCCAGCGCGTGCGCGGCTTCCCCTGCATCCGCAGCTATGCGGTGGAGGAGCGCTACGGCTTCATCTGGGTCTGGCCGGGCGACAAGGCACTGGCCGATCCGGCCGCCATCCACCATCTCGAGTGGGCGGAGAATCCGGAATGGGCCTACGGCGGCGGCCTGTACCACATCAATTGCGATTACCGCCTGATGGTCGACAACCTGATGGACCTGACCCACGAGACCTATGTCCACGCGTCCTCCATCGGCCAGAAGGAAATCGACGAGGCGCCCGTGACCACCAAGGTCGAGGGCGAGCAGGTGGTCACCAGCCGCTTCATGGAGAACATCATGCCGCCGCCGTTCTGGCAGGCAGCCCTGCGCGGCAACGGCCTGGCGGACGACGTTCCGGTCGACCGCTGGCAGATCTGCCGCTTCAACGCGCCGAGCCACGTGATGATCGAAGTCGGCGTCGCCCATGCGGGCAAGGGCGGCTACCATGCCCCGGCCGAGCACAAGGCGTCCTCCATCGTGGTCGACTTCATCACGCCCGAAACGGAAACCTCGCACTGGTACTTCTGGGGCATGGCGCGCAACTTCAAGCCGCAGGATGCCGAGCTGACGAACACCATCCGCGAAGGGCAGGGCAAGATCTTCAGCGAAGACCGCGAGATGCTGGAACTGCAGCAGCAGAACATCCTGCGCCACCCGGAGCGCAAGCTGCTGATGCTGAACATCGACGCCGGCGGCGTGCAGTCGCGCCGCATCATCGACGCCTGGCTGGCGAAAGAGCAGCCGCAAGGGGTGGCGGCATGAGCACGATCGAAGTCCGCGTCGCGGGCAAGACTAACGAGGCCGACGGCATCTGCAGCTATGAGCTGGTGCGGGTCGATGGCGGGGCGCTGCCGGCCTTCGAAGCCGGCGCGCACGTGGACGTGCACCTGCCGGGCAGCCTGGTGCGCCAGTACTCGCTGTGCAATGCGCCGGCCGAGACGCACCGCTACCAGATCGGCGTGCTGCGCGACGCCGACTCGCGCGGCGGCTCCGAGGCGATGCACGACCACATCGAGGTCGGCTCGGTCCTGCAGATCAGCGAACCGAAGAACCATTTCCCGCTGGTGGAGGCACAGCGTACCCTGCTGCTGGCCGGCGGCATCGGCGTCACGCCGATCCTGGCGATGGCCGAAGCGCTGGCCGCAAAAGGCGCGGCCTTCGAGCTGCATTACTGCGCCCGCTCGCCGGAGAAGGCGGCGTTCAAGGCGCGCCTGGGCGAAACACGGTTTGCGGGCCTGGTCCAGTTCCACTACGACAGCGGCGAGCCGGCGCAAAAGCTCGACCCGCCGGCACTGCTGGCCACGCCCGATCCGGGAACCCACCTGTACGTGTGCGGCCCCCAGGGCTTCATCGAGTTCGTGCTGGGAACGGCGAAGGCCCAGGGCTGGCCGGCCGCGCAACTGCACGTCGAGTACTTCAGCGCGGCGGCAGTCGATACGAGCGGGGACCAAGCCTTCGACGTGAAGCTGGCGTCCAGCGGCAAGGTGGTGACCATCCCGGCGGGGCAGACCGTGATCAAGGTGCTGGCGGAGCAGGGTGTCGACATCCCGTACTCGTGCGAAGAGGGCGTGTGCGGCACCTGCCTCACCCGCGTGCTGGAGGGCGTGCCGGATCACCGCGACATGTATTTGACCGAAGAGGAACAGGCGGCGAACGACCAGTTCACGCCATGCTGCTCGCGTTCGAAGACGCCTATGCTGGTGCTGGATTTGTAGCCGTACGGCTGAGCAAGGGTTTCAAAACGCGTAGGGTGGACGGGTCTCCCGTCCACGCGTTCAAGCGCGGTCGCGCAGCCGTCCACCCCAACGGGTCTAGAGCCCGGCCACGAACCCGACGACGCTTTTCGCAAACGCCTCCGGCTGCTCGATTGCGCTCAGGTGCGATGCCTCGCCCAGCACCTCCAGCCGCGCGCCGGGGATGGCGTCGGCGAGCACTTGCGCCATCGCCACTGGCGTTCCCTGGTCCAGCTCTCCGGCAATCACCAGCGTCGGCACGCCGATCTGCCCGAGGCGCGCCGCCGTGTCGACCTTGCCGACCGCGTCGCAGCAGCCGACATAGCCGATGGCGTCGGTGCTCACCAGGCGGCGCCGGTAGCGGGCCACGGTGGCGGGCTTGTGTGCGCGGAACCCGTCATGGAAATAGCGTCCCATGACCGCATCGGCGATCGCCTCGATCCCCTGTTCGCGCACGGTCGCAATGCGCTGCTCCCACACTGCGCGCGCCGCCTCCGGGTAGCCGCCCGTGGTGTTGGCCAGTACCAGGGCGCGTACCAGCGCCGGATGGCGCAGCGCCAGTTCCTGGCCGACCATGCCGCCCATCGACAGCCCGACCCAGACCACCGGCCCGGTGTCGAGCTCGCGCAGCAGGCGGGCGGCGTCGTCGGCCAGGTCCGCCATCGCGTACATGGCGTCCGGCGCGTCCGAGCTGCCGTGGCCGCGGTGGTCGTAGGCGATGACGCGGCAGTCCGCCGCCAGCGTGTTGGCCAGGCTGTCCCACATCGTCAGGTCGCAGCCCAGGGCGTGGCTCAGTACGACCGTGTGGCGCGGCGCCTTGCCGCTCCTGGGCTCGCGCACGCTGTAATGCAGGGCCGGCACGCTGGCGGTGCGGCCCTCGCGGCCGATGCCGGGATGGGCCGTGGCCGCGGGCGCCGCCGGTTCCAGCGTGTAGCCGATCTGCTCGCCCACTTCGCGCAGGATCTGCTGGGTGTGGGTGAAGGCCGTGTTCGCGGCCGGCACGCCAGCGTAGATCGCCGACTGCATCAAGATTTCCTTGATCTCGTCGGGCGTGAGCCGGCTGCCTTCCGTGCCCAGCAGGGCGGCGCGGATGTGCAGCTCGAACTCTTCCCAGCGCCCCAGGGCGATCGTGATCGACAGGACGATGGCGCGCCGCGTCTTGTGGTCGAGGCCGGGGCGGCCCCAGATCTCGTTCCAGGCGAAGCGCGTGATCAGGTTCTGGAAGTCGGCGTTGAAGCTGGTGGCGTTGTTCAGCGAACGCTCGACCCAGGCGTCGCCGAGGACGCTGCGGCGGTTCTGCAGGCCGCGTTCGAAATCGTGGTCAATCGGGTCGAAACTCATGCGCGTTGTCTCCGTGGATTCACTCGTGGAATGGATGGGTTGCGTCCAGTGCGGCCATGCGCTCGCGCAGGCCCTGCAGCTGGCGTTCGGCGAGGCGGCGCGCCGGCGCGGCGGCTGCCGCCGGGTCGAACAGGGCGGACAGTGTCGCCAGGTCGATGTGACCAGCGAGCGCCGGGTCGGCCTGCACAGCCTCGGCCAGCAGGGTGTGCAGGTCGGTGCCGCCGGACCCGGCGCGCCGGGTCAGCGCTTCCAGCATCGCATGCGCCTGCGGGCGGCCGATGGCGCCCGCGAGGTAGCTGGCCGCGGACTCCGCGAACACCAGCCCGTGCAGCGCGTCGATATTGCGCCGCATGCGACCGGCGTCGACCTCCAGCCCGGCGAACGCGTCGTTCAGCGCGCGCAGGGCGCCGTGGGCGGACAGGAACAGCTTCGGCCATTCTGCCAGCTCGGCCTGCCAGTTGCCCAGCCCGCGCTCGTGCTGCTGGCCCATGCAGGCGAGCAGGGCGGCCGCGTGCTGGGGCGTGCGGCTGGCGCCCGCCAGCGCGATCATCGACGACACCGGATTGCGCTTGTGCGGCATGGCCGACGAACCGCCGCGGCCGCCGCCCGAGGGTTCGGCCAGCTCGGCGATTTCGCCCTGCGCCATCAGGCTCAGGTCGGTCGCGAGCTTGCCGAGGCTGCCGGTCAACACCGCTACTTCCAGCCCCAGGCGCACCCACTCGTCGCGCTGGGTGTGCCAGGCCGCGTCGGCGACCTTCAGGCGCAGCTCGCGCGCCATGCGCTCGGCCACGGGCCCGCCTTGCTCGCCCAGCACCGACAGCGTGCCGACCGCGCCGCCCAGCTGCAGCTGCAGCGCGCGCGCGGCCGCGGCGCGAATCTGCTCGCGCGCACGCACCAGCGGCGCGAGCCAGCCGGCCAGCTTGAAGCCGAAGCTCGTGACCTGGGCCGGCTGCATCAGGGTGCGCGCCAGTACCGGCGTGGCCAGGTGCCCTTCGGCGAGGGCCAGCAGGTGCCCGGCCAGGTCGTGCAGGCCGTCGTCGAGCAGCTGCAGGGCCTCGCGCGTGACCAGCACCATGGCGGTGTCGATCGCGTCTTGGCTGGTGCTGCCCCAGTGCACATGGCGCGCGGCGTCCTCGTCGTACAGCGCCACCGTCCGGGTCAGCTCCTTCACCAGCGGGATCGCCAGGCTGCCGGCGCGGCGGGCGGCGTTGATCAGCGCCGGGATGTCGTACAGCTGCGCGTTGCACACGCCGGCGATGGCGCCGGCCGCCGCCTGCGGGATCAGGCCTTCCGCGGCCTGGGCGCGCGCCAGCGCCGCTTCGAAACGGAACATGGCCTGCACGACCGCCTCGTCGTCGAAGGCGGCGATCATGTCCGTCGTGGTCAGGAAACTGTCGAAGATCGATATGCTCACGCCCGCTCCTGTTCTGTGCCCGTCGTGCGTGCGCTCGTCATACGTAATCGAAGAAGGCGGTTTCCTTCTCGGTCTGCATCCAGATGTCCCAGCGGTACTCGCCATCGCCGCTCTTGCGGGCAAGCAGGGTGGCGCGGCGCGCTTCCGGCACCTGGTTCAGGATCGCCGACTGCGCCAGGCCGGTGTCATCCTCGAGGAAGACGGCGGTGAACTGGTGCTTCGTGAGGCCGCGCGCGAAAACGGTCACGTACATGACCGGCTCGCCGCGCGTGGCGCCCTGCGGCAGCGAAATGCGCAGGCTGAATTCGCCCGCTTCGCCGCTCGGCACGCGGCGGAAACACGGGATCGGCAGGCCCGATTCGGCGTCGGCGGCATCCGGCGTCCAGGCTTCGATCTGCGCGTCGTTGATTGGTGCGCCGTTGCCGTCGTAGATGATGCCGCTGACCAGGATGGTCGGCGCGCTCGACTGGAGGGAGGCTGGGGTGCAGGCGTCGACCGCCCATTGCCAGGCTTCGTGCGAGAACGGGCCGACGGTTTGCGAGGTGGTGATCTTGCTCATGGCGTTCTCCTTACAGGCCCATCGGCGTTGCGTTGCGTCCGCGCAGGACGATATCGAATTCGTAGCCCAGCATGTCGCCGCCGACGGTCTCTTCCATGCTGAAGCGCGACACCAGGCGCTGGCGGGCAGCTTCGTCCGGAATGCTCTGGAAGATCGGATCGTAGTCGAACAGCGGGTCGCTCGGGAAGTACATCTGCGTGACGAGGCGCTGCGCGTACACGTTGCCGAACAGGGAGAAGTGGATGTGCGCCGGACGCCAGGCCTTGTCGTGGTTGCCCCAGGGGTAGGGGCCCGGCTTGATGGTGACGAAGCGGTAGCGGCCGTCGTCGTCGGTCAGCATCTTGCCGAGGCCGAAGAAATTCGGATCGAGCGGCGCGGCGTGCTGGTCCTTCTTGTGCCAGTAGCGGCCGGCCGAGTTCGCCTGCCAGACTTCCAGCAGCGAGTTGCGCACCGGCTTGCCGTCCTCGTCGACGACGCGGCCGGTGACCACGATCTTCTCGCCCAGCGGCTCGCCCTGGCCGTGCTGCGTCAGGTCTGTATCGTTGGGCAGCAGGATGCGCGGCGTCGCCACGATGTTCTGCGTCACGGGGACCGGCGCCTCGATGCGCAGCATGGGCTGCTTCGGCCCGCGCGGCACGGTCGATTTGTAGGCTGGGTAGATGAGCTCGGGGTAAACGCCCGGTTCGATGATGTCGAATTTCACGGCCTTGTCTCCTTGGTTGGACTGGTAGCGACCGGAAAATGGTAGGACAGCCCATGCGGCGCCACAAGCGGCCCGTGCAGCGCGGCATTCGCAATGCGCACATATTGTGCGATACTCGCACAAATCCTCTTCTTTTTATGCGCACGATGGACGAACCCGAGCTGCCGGACGAACGCGACCTAGTCGCCGGACTGGAAAAAGGCCTGAAAGTGATTGAGGCCTTCGACCAGGAGCGTTCGCGCTTGAGCATTGCCGAGGTCGCGAGCGCGACCGGCCTGACGCGTGCGGCCGCACGCCGCTACCTCATCACGCTGACCCACCTCGGCTACATGCGCCATGAAAACAAGCTGTTTTCTCTGACGCCCGCCGTGCTGCGCCTGGGGCAGTCCTACCTGCACTCGGCGCGGCTGCCGCGCATTGCGCAGCCGCTGCTGTACCGGCTCGCGTATTCCCTTGGCGAGGCCGCCTCGGTCGGCGTGCTCGACCACGACCAGCTGGTCTGCGTCGCCGCCGTCAGCGCGGGGCAACTGGTGTCCGCAACGCTGCAGCCCGGCACCCGCGTCCCGGCCTGGTGCACCGCCAACGGGCGCATGCTGCTCGCCAGCCTGCCGCAGGCGCAGGTCGACGCCTTCCTCGAACGGGCTGAGCCCGAGCAGATCACCCAGCACACCATCGTCAACCGCGAACGCCTGGCGCTGGAGATCGCACGGGCGCGCGCCCAGGGTTATGCCCTGGTCGACCAGGAGCTCGAACTCGGCCTGCGCACGATCTCGGTACCGCTCCGGAACTTCCGCGGCGACGTGGTGGCGGCGATGAACGTCAGCGTCCATGCCGGGCGCCTGCCGGCCGCGCAAATGGTGGAGCGCTGCCTGCCGGCGATGATCAAGATCCAGGTGGAGCTGGGAGCCTTGCTGTGAGGCCGGTCCCGCTCTCACTGCGCTGCCGGAACTGCTTCGGCGTCAGGCCGACCAGTTTCTTGAACAGGCGGCTGAAGTAAGCCGGATCCTGGAAGCCGAGTTCGTAGGCGATGCTGGCGATGCTTGCCGGGATGTAGGTCAGCTTGCGGCAGGCTTCGAGCATCAGGCGCTCCTGGGTGATCTCGAATGCCGACTTGCCGGAGAGTTTGACGCACAGCCGGTTCAGCCGCACCGGCGCCACCCGTAGCAGGGCGCAGTACTGGCCCACCGTCCACTGCTCCTTGTAGTGGCGTTCGACCTCGACCCGGAACCGGCTGAAGAGCTCGAAGTCGCCCCGTCCGGACTGGTCGGCCATGCGGCGCTCGGCCTGTGCCCGCACCAGCATCAGAAGGGTGCTGCGGGCCAGCCATTCGAGCATCAGCGTGTGGCCCTGGCGCGGCCAGGCCGCTTCGAGGATGAGGTTTTGCAGCAGCCCCTCGATCCGCGCAAGCATGTCCGGCACCGCCCCCAGCGGGATGGCGAGCGGCTGCACGAACAGCGAGGAAAACAGGTCGCCTTCGTGGCCGGCGGCGGCGAACAGCATGTGCTGGTCGATCGTCAGCACGTAGCCATGGGCGGCCTCGGAAAAATCGAAACCGTGGGGCAGCGCGGGGTGTATCGTCAGCGCCACCGGTCCCTCGCACTCCCACAGGGCATCGTCGATGTTCGCCCGTACCTTCCCGCCGAGTAAAAAAAGTACCTGAAACAGTCCGGTATGGGTATGGGTGCCGATGTGCCAGTCGTACTGCCGGCTGCGCGTTTCGATCAGCTCGATGTGCACCGCCTCGGCATCGGTGCCCCGCGTGAGCTCGCCGTAGAGGGCGAATTGGGGAATGGCGGCGGGAGGTGCGGACTGGATCTGCGGCATGGGCTGGAGTTTCTTGGAAGGCTAGAGGTGTCAAAATAGTACAAGTCTTTTCGCATTTGATCCATTCAATTCGGTGCGGGCACGAACTACGATGGAAGTCATAACAACCCCATTCGGAGACATCATGCGCACCCAGGTAGCCATCATCGGCGCCGGCCCGGCCGGCCTTCTGTTATCCCACCTGCTGCACCTGCAGGGCATCGAATCGGTCGTGCTCGAGACGCGCAGCCGCGCCGACATCGAGGCGACCATCCGCGCCGGCGTGCTCGAGCAGGGCAGCATGGACATCCTCAACGAAGCCGGCGTCGGCGAACGCATGCGGCGCGAGGGCGCGCTGCACCACGGGTTCGAATTCGCTTTCGGCGGCCGGCGCCACCGCGTCGACCTGCACGAGCTCACCGGGCGGGCGATCACGGTCTATCCGCAGCATGAAGTCATCATCGACCTGGTGGCGGCGCGCCTGGCGGCCGGCGGCGACCTGCGTTTCGAGGTGAGCGAGGTGGCGCTGCACGACATCGACAGCGCGCGTCCGGCGGTGAGCTTCGTGCACGGCGGCGAGCCCCAGCGCATCGAGGCCGACTTCATCGTCGGCGCGGACGGCTTCCACGGGGTGTCGCGGCCGATGTTCCCGGCCGGGACCCGCGAAGACTTCCAGCGCACCTACCCCTTCGGCTGGTTCGGCATCCTGGTCGAGTCCGAGCCCTCGTCCGACGAACTGATCTACGCACAGCACGAGCGCGGGTTCGCGCTGGTCAGCACCCGCTCGCCGACCGTGCAGCGCCTCTACTTCCAGTGCGACCCGCACGACAAGGTCGACAACTGGTCGGACGACCGCATCTGGTCCGAACTGCATGCGCGGCTCGAACACAACGATGGCTGGAAGCTGAAGGAGGGCAGGATTTTCCAGAAAGGGATCATCGGCATGCGCAGCTTCGTCTGCGCGCCGATGCGCTCCGGCCGCCTGTTCCTGGCCGGCGACGCCGCCCACATCGTGCCGCCGACCGGCGCCAAGGGCATGAACCTGGCCATCTCGGACGTGCGCCTGCTGTCGCAAGCCCTGGCCGATTTCTACCGGCGCGGCACGGAGGAGGGGCTCGACGGCTACTCGGAGGCGGCCCTGAAGCGGGTCTGGCGCGCCGAATATTTTTCGTGGTGGATGACGCGCCTGCTGCACACGTTTGCCGATGCGTCGCCATTCGATCGCCAGATGCAGCGTGCCGAGCTCGAGTGCGTGGTATCGTCGCGCGCAATGCGTACCGCGCTGGCTGAAAACTACGTGGGCGCGTTCTGAGCGAGGCCGGTGACGACAAGATTTTTTCGAATTTGCCTTGCAGGCCAGGCCATGGCGGGAATTATCAGGTTAGAATCAGGGTGCCTGATAAATGGCGAATGCCGCCGGCTTCACCCGGTGTAGCGGCGCGCTCGCCCGCCCCATAACGGATGGCCCGCAGAGGCCACACGATTCGGAGACAAGCATGACTACACGAGGCAACCTGCCACGCGGCAGCGCAACGATCGCGCTGTGCTTTATCACCGCCCTGCTGGAAGGGCTGGACCTGCAATCGACGGGCATCGCGGCCCCCGGCATCGGCGCGGAATTCAAGCTCGCGCCCGCCATGATGGGCTGGGTGTTCAGCGCGGGCCTGGTCGGCCTGCTCCCCGGCGCCTTCCTCGGCGGCTGGCTGGCCGACCGCGTCGGCCGCAAGACCATGCTGGTCTGGGCCGTCCTGCTGTTCGGCGTCTTCTCGTTCGCGACCGCCTACGCCTGGGATTACCAGAGCCTGCTCGCGGCGCGCGTACTCACCGGCCTGGGCCTGGGCGCGGCGCTGCCGCTCCTGATCGCACTGGCTTCCGAAGCCGCCCACCCCTCCGTACGCAGCACGGCGGTGGCGCTGACCTACTGCGGCGTGCCGCTCGGGGGCGCGATCGCCTCGGTGATCGGCATGGCCGATTTCGACGCGGGCTGGCGCACGATTTTCTATGTCGGCGGGCTGGTGCCGGTTGCGGTGGCCCTGCTGCTGTATTTCATGCTGCATGAGTCGGCGAGCTTCCGCCACGATGCAGGAACCCGGACCGCGGCCGAGCGCAGCGTGTCGCAGCTGTTCGCCAAGCGGGTGCGCAACTCGACCCTGCTGCTGTGGGTCGCCTGCTTCTTCACGCTGACCGTGCTCTACATGCTGCTGAACTGGCTGCCTTCGCTGCTGATCGGCCAGGGTTATTCCCGGGCCGAGGCCGGTGTCGTCCAGATCCTGTTCAACATCGGCGGCGCGGCCGGCTCGATCATGAGCGGCCGCATGATCGATCGCCAGCGCGCGGCGCTGGCAGTCGGCATCGCGTATGTCGGCATGTTGCTGTCGCTTGCGGGCCTCGGCCTGTCGGCCAGCTTCAGCCTGATGCTGCTCGCCGGCTTCGCGGCAGGCTATTGCGCGATCGGCGCCCAGGCCGTGCTGTACGCCCGCGCCCCGGCACTGTATCCGACGGCGATCCGGGCCACCGGCGTGGGCGCGTCGGTGTCGGTCGGCAGGCTGGGCGCGATTGCCGGTCCGCTCGTGGCCGGCCAGGTCCTGGCCGCCGGCGCGGGCGTCGCAGGGGTCATGCTTTCGGCGGCCCCGGGGCTCGTCGTGGCGGCCATCTGCGCCTCGAAACTGTCGCAGGACGACGACCCGACGAAGCTGCCACGGGCAGGGGCTGCGCAGGCGTCATAGGAGGCGGGCGCCGGGAGTCAAGGTATTCCTGGCGCTTATCGTGGACATCACGAACCGAAAGTTTATTTATAGCTCCGAGGAATTTATACTGCATCGCAACATCGCAGTGTTTACTCGGAGATATGAATGACTAGTGCAACGATCCACCCGGCGCCGAACAAGGGCCTGCGCGACTACCTCGCCGGCCTGTCGGCAAGCATGCGCGGCCTGTCGGAAGGCCTCTTCGCCGCGCACGGCGGCTGGCTGGCCGAGCGCCAGAACCGTGTCAACAAGGCCGCCGCAGCGGCCGAACAGCAGGACCGCGCCGCACTGTTCGCGCTGGCTACGCGGGCCGATGCGCACTCGCCAGGCCTGGCTGCCGAACTGCGCCATCTCGCCAACCGCTGAACAGCGCTTGTCTTAACCGCTGTCGCCGGGTCTTTTTCGCCAGGTCGGCGGCGGTCTTTTCTTCGAATTCCGGCACGCGGATCCATGCCACGCCCGGAGACGGGGTGCGCAGCCTCGCCGTAGCCTTGCACTTGGCCTTGAGTCGAATGCCGGCTGATTTTCCACGACCGTTCATCTCCAGTTCGGCGAGGTTGTCCTTCTCCAGGTATCGCGAATGCGCGTCGAGCGAGGCGAGCATGTCGCCAATGGCGCCGCCGGGCAGCTTCCTGTCGTCGGACAGGACGGCGACGGTCTCGCCTGCGCAAGTGGTTCGCGCAAAAATTGACGGGTTCGTTCAGATTTCGTGGGGAAGTGTGCAGCCTATGCGACGCGTTGCGGAATTCCGGCCCAATTGCGGAAAGACTGCCTGTGCACTGCATTCATCGAAACACGCATGAATGCTGGTGCCCGGAGCCGGGATCGAACCGGCACGCCCTTTCGAGCACGGGATTTTAAGTCCCGGGTGTCTACCAGTTTCACCATCCGGGCAGCGGGCAGAATTCTAGCACAGGCTGGCCATGTCGGGTCAGGATTGCAACATTCCAACGCCATGTGCGGCTGCGGCGGGGCCGGCAGCGGCCGTGCTCTTCAGCCCGGCCAGCGAATGGTGTAGCATGCCTGCCGGCGCCACGAGCGCGTGAACACAGTAGTAGAAGAGAAGTCCAAGGACCCACATTGAATATCACCATCAACGACCAACTGCGCGCCTTCGTCGATCCGCTGACCGAGATCGAGTACGCCGCGCTCGAGCGCAGCCTGCTAGCCGAAGGCTGCCGCGACGCCCTCGTGCTGTGGCGCGACACCCTGATCGACGGCCACAACCGCTACGACATCTGCCGCAAGCACGGCATTCCATTCCGCACCGTCCATAACAACAACTTCGACACGATCGAGGACGTGATGCTGTGGATGATCGACAACCACCTGGCGCGCCGCAGCGTGTCGGACTTCCAGCGCGGGCTGCTGGCGCTGCGCAAGAAGGAAATCGTCACCGCGCGCATGGCCCAGAAGATGGCCGAGGAGCCGCCGGAACCGAACCCGGACGACATGGATTCGCGTCCGCCGCCGCCGTGGAACACGCGCGAGGAAGTGGCCAAGGCCGCGCGGGTGTCGAGCAACACCATCAGCCAGATCGAACGCATCCAGAAGGCCGCGACCCCGCAGCTGGTCGAAGCCGTGCGCACGGGCACGATCTCGATCAACGCCGCGGCCAATGTCGCCCAGCTGCCCGAGGACGCGCAGATCGCGGCCGTCGCCGGCGGGCGCAAGGAATTGCAGCAGGCCGCACGCCAGGTGCGCGAGCAGAAGGCGGCCGGCAAGCCGAAGAAGCTGGGGCCGGACGGCGAGCCGGTTGACGAAAAGCTCGCATTGAAGGCCGAGATCGCCGCGTTGAAGGACCGCATGGCGACGCTCTTGACCGAGAACGAGATCCTCAAGCAGAAGCTGGCCAACGCCGGCCTGTAAGGCCCACGACCGAACACGAATAACAAACACCGGAGACTCCGCATGTTCCTGTCACGCACCTCGCTGCCTCGCACCATCCTGTCGACCCTGGCCGGCACGCTGCTCGCCACCGCGGCGTTGCCGTCGCTGGCCGAGACGGCGCCGCCGGCTGCGGCAGCCAGCGCCCGCAGTGCGTCGGCCGCCGACCTGGCGCGCTGGAAGAAAACGGCGGCGCGGGTGACGATCATGCGCGACAAATGGGGCATCCCCCACGTGTTCGGCAAGACCGACGCCGATGCGGTGTTCGGCATGCTGTACGCCCAGGCCGAGGACGACTTCAACCGCGTCGAGCTCAATTACATCAACGCGATGGGGCGCCTGGCCGAGGTCGAGGGCGAAAAGGAAATCTGGCGCGACCTGCGCATGAAGATGTACATCCAGCCCGCCGACATGCAGGCCAAGTATGCGGCCAGCCCGGCCTGGCTGAAGGAATTGATGAATGCCTTCGCCGACGGCCTGAACTTCTACCTGCACACCCATCCCGAGGTCAAGCCGAAGCTGATCACCCGTTTCGAGCCGTGGATGGCCTTGTCCTTCAGCGAGGGCAGCATCGGCGGCGACATCGAGTCGATCGACCTGAAGGAACTGGAAGCTTTCTACGGCAAGCGCCCGGCACCGAAGCTTGCCGACAACCGCAACCTGCTGGACGCCGAGCCGCGCGGCTCGAACGGTTTTGCCATCGCGCCGAAGCTCTCGAGCACCGGCCGGCCGCTGCTCCTGATCAACCCGCACACCTCGTTCTACTTCCGTCCCGAGATCCACATGGTCAGCGAGCAGGGCCTGAACGCCTATGGCGCGGTGACCTGGGGCCAGTTCTTCATCTACCAGGGTTTCAACGATCGCGCCGGCTGGATGCATACCTCGGGCGGCGGCGACGTCATCGACGAATACCTGGAAACGGTGGTCGAGCGGGGCGGCAAGTTCTTCTACAAATACGGCAGCGAAGAGCGGGCCATGCGCGCGGTGCCGGTCACGCTGCCGTACAAGACGCCGCAGGGGACCATGGCCAGCCGCACCGTCACCGCCTACTTCAGCCACCACGGTCCGATCGTGCGCGGTGAAGACGGCAAGTGGGTGGCGGTGAAAATGATGGACGAGCCTGTGAAGGCGCTGACCCAGTCCTACAGCCGCACCAAGGCGAAGAACTACGCCGCCTTCTACAAGGCGATGGAGCTGCGCACCAATTCCTCGAACAACACGGTGTACGCGGATGCCGACGGCAACATCGCCTACTTCCACGGCAACTTCATCCCGAAGCGCGATCCGCGTTTCGACTGGAGCAAGCCGGTGGACGGCAGCAACCCGGCCACCGAATGGCAGGGCCTGCACGCGATTCCGGAGACGATCACGCTCTTCAACCCGGCCAGCGGCTACATCTCGAACACCAACAACTGGCCGTTCAGCGCGTCCGGCGCCAACAGCCCGAAGCGCGAGGCCTATCCCGACTACATGTGGTCGCTGCCGGAAAATGCGCGCGGCGTGCATGCCGAGCGCGTGCTCAAGGGCGCAAAGGACTTCACGATCGACAGCCTGATCGCGGCCGGCTACGACAGCTATCTCACCGCCTTCGAACCGCTGGTGCCGCAACTGGCGCGCGACTTCGACGCCTTGCCGGCCGATGACGCCCGCAAGACCTCGCTCGCAAGCCAGGTCGCGGCGCTGCGCGGCTGGAACCTGCGCTTCGCCGTCGATTCGGTGCCGACCTCGCTCGCCGTGTACTGGGGGCAGGAGATGGTCGCCGCCGCCGCACCGAAGGCACGCGCCGCCGGCGTGCCGACGGTCGACTACATCACGAAACAGATCGGCGCCGCCGATCGCCTCGACGCCCTGGCGCGCGCCACGGCGAAACTGACGGCCGACTTCGGCACCTGGCAGACGCCCTGGGGCGAGATCAACCGCTTCCAGCGCATCAGCGGCGCCGTCGACCAGCAGTACGACGACAGCAAGCCGAGCTTCCCGGTCGCCTTTACCTCGGCCAACTGGGGTTCGCTCGCCTCGTTCGGCATGGTTGCGAAGCAAAAGACCAAGCGCATCTACGGCGACCGCGGCAACAGCTTCGTCGCTGCCGTCGAATTCGGCCCGAAGGTGAGGGCGAAGAGCATCCTCGCCGGCGGACAGAGCGGCAATCCGGCCTCGAAGCACTTTGCCGACCAGGCGGCCATGTACGCCCGCGGCGAGTTCAAGGACGTGCTGTTCTACAAGGAAGACATCGAGAAGGGACTCGAGCGCAAATACCATCCAGGGCAATGAGAGGTCGATGATGGAACGCAGCGAGAAGGAAAAGATGCTGGCCGGTGAGCTGTTTCACCCCAGCAGCCCCGAGCTCCAGGCCGACCTGGCCGCCTGCGCGGCCTGGCTGGCGCGCTACAACGCGGCGATGGGCGAGGAAGCCGAGGCCTGGCAGGTCATCCTGGCGGAACGCATCGGCGCGGCCGGGGAGGGCGCCATCGTGCGCCCGCCTTTCTACTGCGACTACGGCTTCCACATCCACCTCGGCAGCAACGTTTTCCTGAACTACAACTGCGTGATCCTGGACGGCGGGCGCGTGACGATCGGCGACGACACCCGCATCGGCCCGGCCGTGCAGATCTACACGGCCGACCATCCGCGCGACCCGGAGGTCAGGCGCAGCGGCCTGGAATCGGGCCTGCCGGTGAGCATCGGCCGCAACGTCTGGATCGGCGGCGGCGCCATCATCCTGCCGGGCGTGACGATCGGCGACGATGCCATCGTCGGCGCCGGCAGCGTGGTCACGCGCGATGTGCCGGCGGGCAGCACGGTGGTCGGCAATCCGGCGCGCGTCGTCGGCAGATAAAACGGCCCACCGCCGCTGGCGCAGCGGCTTTCCCGCTTGCTATAATTTCGCGATTACAACATAGGCGTGCAAGGCAGGGCAGTGGCTAAACTCTATTTCAGGTATTCGGCGATGAACGCCGGCAAATCGACCGCGCTGCTGCAGGTGGCCCATAACTACGAAGAGCAGGGCCAGCAGGTCAAGCTCTACACCGCCGCCATCGACAATCGCTACGGCGTGGGCCTGATCACCTCGCGCCTGGGACCCCAGCGCGAGGTCGACACTTTCGACGGCGGCACCAATTTCCTGGCGGCCGCACCCGCGGTGTCCTGCGTGCTGGTCGACGAAGCCCAGTTCCTCAGCAAGGAACAGGTGCAGCAGCTGCACCAGCTGGCCCAGGTGCGCGGCGTGCCGGTCATCTGCTACGGCCTGCGCAGCGACTTCCGCGGCGATCCCTTCCCGGGCTCGGCCTACCTGCTGGCGCTGGCCGACGACATCGAGGAAATCAAGAACATCTGCACCTGCGGCAAGAAGGCGACGATGAACGTGCGCGTCGACAGCGAAGGGCGCCGCATCAATGAGGGCGAGCAGGTCAGCATCGGCGGCAACGAGAGCTACCGCCAGGCCTGCGGCCGCTGCTTCTACGCGCGCTGAAGTTAGCACCCCGAGCCGGCCATGAGCGCCTTGCCCGCCTGCGCCAGCATCGCGCCGGCCTTCCTGTGTGCGCACATGGACATCCTGCTCTACCTGCTGCCGTCGATGGCGCTGGCCTTCCTGTTCTGGATGCTCACCAGCGCCCATCCGGCCTTTTTCCTCCTGACCGCGCCCGGCACCCTGTGCCACGAGCTGGCGCATTTCGGCGTCGGCCTGCTCAGCAATGCCGAACCGACCGGCATCAACATGATCCCGCGCCGCCGCGGCCGGGTCTGGGAACTCGGCTCCGTCACCTTCGCCAACCTGCGCTGGTACAACGCCGCCCCGGCCGCGCTGGCGCCGCTGCTGGTCCTGCTGCTGCCGCTGGCGGTGGCGGCCTGGCGCACCGGCCCCGGCTGGCGCTTCGGTCCGCTCGACCTGGCCCTGGCGCCGCTGCTGGCGCCGCAGTTCTTGTCCTTTTGGCCCTCGCCCGTGGATTGGCGCCTGGCAACGCGCTCCTGGCCCTGGCTGGTGCTCGCGGCGGCTGCGGGCGCGCTGTACGAATGGCATGGTCTTCTGTTTCAGTTTGTAAAAAGCTGACACTGCGTGCTTAAGCCAGCCTTAATCTCGTGCGCACGCCCCGTTGAAGCCGCCTCTGCGCAGCCGCGCGATCCTGTAGAATGAGTTCGCACGCCGTCGATACCACAGGTACCCGGGCTTGCCGGCAGACACACAGTCCACGTTCGGAGAACGACTACATGAAGAAGCAGATGTTGATGGTTGCCCTGGCGTTCGCCATGTCCGCCCCCGCGGTAACCGCACAGCCAGAAAAACCCGCCGCCAAACCGGCAGCTGCGCAGGCAGCCCCCCAGCTCGCCACGCAGATGAAACCCATCGCCGCGCAGACGCAGGCGGCGCTGTGGGCTTCGCGCGTGCTCGGCCGCTACCACTACAAGGCGGTGCCGCTCGACGACGCGATGTCGGTCAAGATCTTCGACAACTACTTCGAAACGCTCGACAGCGAGAAGCTCTACTTCACGCAGGGCGACATCGACCGCTTCGCGCCCATGCGCACCCGGCTCGACGACGCCATCAACAACGAAGACCTGACGATGCCGTTCACGGTCTTCAACCTCTACCATCAGCGCTTCGCCGACCGCATGACCTATGCGCGCGGCCTGCTCAAGACCAAGCTCGACTTCACCGTCGACGAAACCCTGCAGCTCGACCGCGAGAAGGCTCCCTGGGCCAAGAACGAGGACGAAGTGCGCGACCTGTGGCGCAAGCGCGTCAAGAACGACTGGCTGCGCCTGAAGCTGGCGGGCAAGGAAGAAAAGGCGATCCGCGAAACGCTCGACAAGCGCTACGCCGGCTACATCACGCGCCTGCAGAAGCTGAACAACGAAGACGTGTTCCAGATGTTCATGAACGCATACGCCACCGCGATCGAGCCGCACACCAATTACCTGGGCCCGCGCTCGGCCGACAACTTCGACATTGCCATGCGCCTGTCGCTGGAAGGCATCGGCGCCGTGCTGCAGTCGCGCGACGAGTACACGATCATCCGCGAAATCGTGCCGGGCAGCCCGGCCGACAAGTCGGGCAAGCTGAAGGTCGGCGACCGCATCGTCGGCGTGGCCCAGGGCAACGGCCCGTTCACCGACGTGCTCGGCTGGCGCATCGACGACGTCGTGCAGCTGGTGCGCGGCGAGAAGGGCAGCACCGTGCGCCTGGACGTGATTCCCGGCGACGCCGGCGTCGACGCCAAGCACGTCAGCGTGTCGATGGTGCGCAAGAAGATCAGCATGGAAGAGCAGGCCGCCAAGAAAACCATCATCTCGGTCAAGGATGGCGGCGTCACGCGCCGCATCGGCGTCATCTCGCTGCCGACCTTCTACCAGGACTTCGAGGCGCGCCGCAAGGGCGACAAGGACTTCAAGAGCGCCACCCGCGACGTCGCCCGCATCCTGGGCGAACTGAAGAAGGACAAGGTCGACAACGTCCTGGTCGACCTGCGCAACAACGGCGGCGGCTCGCTGATCGAGGCGGTCGAACTGACGGGCCTCTTCATCGACAAGGGCCCGGTGGTGCAGCAGCGCACCGCCGAAGGCCGGGTCGAGGTCGAGAGCGACACCAACCCCGGCTTGGCCTGGGACGGCCCGATGGGCGTCCTGATCAACCGCGGCTCGGCCTCGGCATCGGAAATCTTCGCCGCCGCGATCCAGGACTACGGCCGCGGCCTCGTGATCGGCGAGCCGAGCTTCGGCAAGGGCACGGTCCAGACCCTGATCGACCTGGACCGCTTCTCGCAGTCCGAAAAAGTGCGTTACGGCGAACTGAAGATGACGATCGCCCAGTTCTTCCGCGTCAACGGCGGCACCACCCAGCTGCGCGGCGTGACGCCGGACATCAAGCTGCCGGTGACCTCGGACATCGAGAGCTTCGGCGAATCCTCGTTCGACAATGCGCTGCCATGGGTGTCGATCAAGCCGGCCACCTTCCTGCCCTCGGGCGACCTGAAGGAACTCGTCGCGCCGCTGCAGCAGCGCCACGAAGCCCGCATCGCGAAGGACAAGGACTTCCAGGAACTGCGTGAAGACATCGCGGAAGTGATGAAGCTGCGCAAGGAGAACGCGATCTCGCTGAACGAAGCCGTGCGCCGCAAGGAGCGCGACACCCAGGACGCACGCGCGAAGATGCGCGAAGCGCGCCTGGCCGGCGCCAAGGCGACCACCCCGGACGAACCGGTGGCCGCACCGGGCGGCAAGGAAGCACGCAGCAAGGTGCCGAACCCGACCCGTCCGGAAAAAGCGGTGGTCGCGGCACGCAACACGCCGCCGCGCGACGACGGCCTGCAAGCCGACGAGCGCGCGCTGTCGGCCGAACTGGCTGCGGAGAAGGCCGCCAAGGACGCCAAGGACGTGCTGCTGCAGGAGGCCGCCCACATCCTGGCCGACGAAGCGGGCATGCTCAAGACCGATACCCGCATGGCCTCGCGCACGATGCCGTACATGGCGAACGCACGCGGGAATTGATGCCCGAGTCACTGCCGGACAGTATCGCGTGAGGGTGGAAAGTCCTCGCTGAAGAAAGCTCCTCCGGGAGCTTTCTTTCTTTGTGACATAAACAACACGCGTTGTGCATTTCCGTTATTGCTGTGCTAACATCTGGTCGTATTTATAATATTTACTAGATCCAACTCCAACTAGGAACGACCATGCACATTCGCCACCTCGTCATCGCTGCCCTGTTTGCCGCGACTGGTGCCGCCCAGGCCCAGGCCATCGGCCCGAACGACGCCATCCAGCTCCCTGCACCTGCGCCGCTCGAACTCCAACCGGCCCCGGCCGAACTGACCCCGGTCGCACCGGAAGCCACCGACGTGCCGGAACCGTCGAGCATCGCGCTGCTGCTGGCCGGCGCCATCGGCGTGGGCGCCCTGCGCCGCCGCCGTTCGAAGTAATCCGCACCAGACGCATTCCCCTGAAAAAGGGTGGCAGGCCGCAGGCTCGCCACCCTTTTTCATTTTCATTTTCATTCTCATAAGGCTCAGATCTTTTCAGGTACAATCGTTGTGAACGATCGTGCTTTTTCTCCGGCGCGACGAAAACAAGGAGACCGAATGGACCTGAATTATTCCGCCGAGGACCTGGCGTTCCGCGACGAGGTGCGCGCCTTCCTCGACGCCAGCCTGCCCGCCGACTTGCAACACAAGGTTCGCCAGCACCTGCGCCTGACCAAGGACGACAGCGTACGTTGGCACAAGATCCTGTATGAAAAAGGCTGGGTGGCGCCCGGCTGGCCGGTCGAATTCGGCGGCCCGGGCTGGAGCCCGGTGCAGCGCCACATCTTCGACGACGAGTGCGCGCGCGCCGGTACCCCGCGCATCATGCCCTTCGGCATCAACATGGTCGCGCCCGTCATCATGGCCTTCGGCAGCCAGGCCCAGAAGGACTATTACCTGCCGCGCATCCTGTCCTGCGAGGACTGGTGGTGCCAGGGCTATTCCGAGCCGGGCGCCGGCTCCGACCTCGCCTCGCTGAAGACGACCGCCGTGCGCGGCACCGACGCGCAGGGCGAGCACTACATCGTCAACGGCCAGAAGACCTGGACCACGCTGGCCCAGCACGCCGACATGATCTTCTGCCTGGTGCGCACCGACAGCGGCGTGCGCAAGCAGGAAGGCATCTCCTTCCTCCTGATCGACATGCACTCGCCGGGCATCACGGTGCGCCCGATCATCATGCTCGACGAAGACCACGAGGTGAACGAAGTCTTCTTCGACAACGTGCGGGTGCCGGTCGAAAACCTGGTCGGCCAGGAAAACCGCGGCTGGACCTATGCCAAATACCTGCTCGGCCACGAACGCACCGGCATTGCCGCCGTCGGCGTCTCGCGGCGCGAACTGGACTTCGTGAAGGGCCTCGCCGGGCGCGAGAGCAAGAACGGCCGGCCGCTGATCGAGGACCCGCTGTTCGCCAGCAAGCTGGCCAGCCTCGAGATCGAACTGATGGCGCTCGAGACGACGGTGCTGCGCGTGCTCGCGCGCGCCGACCAGGCGCCGGGGCCGGAAGCCTCGGTGCTGAAGGTGCGCGGCACCGAAATCCAGCAGGCGGTCACGGAGCTGATGGTGGAAGCGGTCGGCCCGCTGGCGCTGCCTTTCGACCCGGCCTACCTCGAAGGCGAGCGCGAACACAGCGTGATCGACGACGACCAGGCTGCGCCCCTGCTGTCCCACTACTTCAACTATCGCAAGACGTCGATCTACGGCGGCTCGAACGAGATCCAACGAAACATCATCACCCAGATGATCCTGGGCCTGTAAGGAGAGCGCATGGACTTCAATTTCAACCAGGAGCAGCTCCAGTTCGCCGACGCCCTCAAGCGCTGGGCCGCGCGCGACTACGGTTTCGAGGCGCGCCGTGCGATCGTGCACTCCGAAGCGGGCACCTCGGAACAGGCCTGGGCCACGCTGGCCGAACTGGGCATGACGGCGCTGCCGGTGCCGGAAGCGCAGGGCGGCTTCGCCGGCACGGCGGTCGACATGTTCGTCGTCATGCAGGAGCTGGGACGGGCGCTGGTGGTCGAGCCGTATTTCGCGACCGTGTTCGGCGCCGAATTCCTGCGCCTGGCGGGCAGCCACGGCGAACTGCTGGAGCGCGTCGCAGGCGGCGAGCTGAAACTGGCCTGCGCCTTGGGCGAGCGCCAGTCGCGCCACGACCTGTTCGACATCGCGACCCGCGCCGAGCGCAGCGGAGACGGCTGGCTCCTCAATGGCGAAAAGAAGGTGGTGATCCACGGCGGCCAGGCCGGGATGCTGGTGGTATCCGCGCGAAGCGGCGGCGGCCAGCGTGGCGAGGAGGGCGTGTCGCTGTTCGTGCTGCCTGCCGATGCGCCGGGCGTCCACGTGCAGGACTACCGCACGCTCGACGGCCTGCGTGCGGCTGACATCCGTTTCGAGAACGTGCAGTTGCCCGAGTCCAGCCTGCTCGGCGCGGCGGGCGAGGGCGCCGGCATCCTCGACGCCGCCCTCGATTATGGCGCCGGCCTGCTGTGCTTCGAGGCCCTCGGCGCGATGCAGGCCCTGTTCGACGCCACCCTCGAGTACCTGAAGACGCGCCAGCAGTTCGGTGCGCCGATCGGCAAATTCCAGGCGCTGCAGCACCGCATGGCCGACATGTACATCCACCTCGAGCAGGCCCGTTCGATGGCCTTGCTGGCGGCCGTGAAGCTGGCATCAAGCGATGGTGGTGATGCAGGCGCCAGCGAGCGCCGCGGCGCCGTCTCCGCCGCCAAGTACCGCGTCAACGTGGCCGCACGCTACATCGGCCAGCAGGCGGTCCAGCTGCACGGCGGCATGGGCGTGACCGACGAACTGCCGGCCGCTCATTACTTCAAGCGGCTCGCCGCCATCGAAGTGACGCTGGGCGACGCCGACCACCACCTGGCGCGCTTCATCGCTCAGCCGGGCTTCCGGGAGGCGGCATGAGCGAATCCAGGCAGTGGTATTTCGAGGACTTCGCGCCGGGCCAGGAAATCGACCTCGGCCGGCGCACGGTGACCGAGGAGGAGATCATCGCCTTCGCCACCCAGTTCGACCCGCAACCTTTTCATATCGACCAGGAGGCCGCGGCGAAGTCGATCTACGGCGGGGTGATCGCCAGCGGCTGGCATACCTGCGCCATGATGATGCGCATGGTGGTCGACGGCATGCGCTGCGAGGAAGCCGGCATGGGCTCGCCCGGCCTGGACGGCGTGCGCTGGCTGCAGCCGGTGCGCGCGGGCGACACGCTGGCGGTGCGCTACCTGACCAAGCAGGTCAAGGCATCGAGCTCGAAGCCGGACCGCGGGGTGGTGTGGTCGAGCTGGGTGGCGAGCAACCAGCATGGGGAGACGGTGTGCACGATTGACGGGATGGCGATGTTTCGCAAGCGGGGAGCGGACGCTTGATGTAGGGTGGACGGCTCCACCCAGGATGCGGCATCGAGGTGTCGCGTGCGCCGCCCACGCGTTCAACCAGCAGGTGATCATCCGGAGTTATCCGGGGCCGGTTGAACGCGTGGGCGGCATCAAGGCCGGTGGCTGATCGGCCACCTTGGTGGAGCCGACCACCCTACGCGTATTTTCCTAGTTCCAGCTTCGCAATGGCGTTGCGGTGCACCTCGTCCGGCCCATCCGCCAGGCGCAGCGTGCGGTTGCCGGCCCACTGGTAGGCGAGCGGGAAATCGCCCGAGACGCCGGCCGCGCCGTGGGCCTGGATCGCCCAGTCGAGCACGTCCTGGGCCACGGTCGGCGCCAGCACCTTGATCATCGCGATCTCGGCCTGGGCCACCTTGTTGCCGACCGTGTCCATCATCCAGGCCGCCTTCAGGGTCAGCAGGCGGGCGGTGTCGATGCGGATACGCGACTCGGCGATGCGCTCGCGCCAGACGCCTTGCTCGGAGATCTTGCGCCCGAAGGCAACGCGGCTGTCCAGGCGGCGGCACATCAGGGCCAAGGCGCGTTCGGCGACACCGATGGCGCGCATGCAGTGGTGGATGCGGCCGGGGCCCAGGCGCCCCTGGGCGATCTCGAAGCCGCGTCCTTCGCCGAGCAGCATGTTCGACGCCGGCACACGGACATTCTCGAACAGGATTTCGCAGTGGCCATGCGGGGCATCGTCGTAGCCAAACACGGGCAGCGGGCGCTTGATGGTGATACCCGGCATGTCGCTCGGGACCAGGATCATCGACTGCTGCTGGTGGCGCGCGGCATTGGGGTCGGTCTTGCCCATCACGATGAAGACCTTGCAGCGCGGGTCGCCAGCGCCCGAGATCCACCACTTGTGGCCGTTGATCACGTAGTCATCGCTGTTATCACCTGCGCGCTCGATGCGGGTGGCGACGTTGGTCGCGTCCGAGGAGGCGACGTCGGGCTCGGTCATGGCGAAGGCGGAGCGCATCTCGCCGCGCAGCAGGGGCTCCAGCCACTGCTGTTTGTGTTCTTCGAGGCCGTAGCGTTCGATCGTCTCCATGTTGCCGGTGTCGGGCGCCGAGCAGTTGAACACCTCGGGCGCCCAGGGCACGCGGCCCATGATCTCGCACAGCGGCGCGTAGTCGAGGTTGGACAGGCCCTCGGGGGCGCGCGGCGACTTCGGCAGGAACAAATTCCACAGGCCCTGCTCGCGCGCCAGCGGTTTCAGGCGCTCGATGAGTTCGACCGGGACCCAGCGGTTCCCAAGCGCGCCGTTGCGGTCGACTTCCTCCTTGAAGGCGCCTTCGTTCGGGTAGATGTGCTCGTCCATGAAGGCGAGCAGGCGCTGGCGCAGTTCCTTGCAGCGGTCGGAATAATCGAAATCCATGCTCAGTTGTCCTTGGTCGGGTTCGCGAACTGCCAGGCCATCTCGGCCATCGGGCGCGCCGCCTTGCCGTTTTCCAGCGCCTGCGCGCTCGCGGCGGTGCCGTCGACATAGCGCTTCATGATGCCCTGCATGATGCCGGCCAGGCGGAACATGTTGTAGGCGAGGTAGAAGTTGAAGTCTTCCGGGCGGATCGTCTTGCCGGTGCGCTCGGAATAACGCTGAATATAGGCTTCCTGGTCCGGGATGCCGAGGGCGGGAAGATCGAGCCCGGCGATGCCGCGGAACTTGCCGGGCGGGATGTGCCAGCTCATGCAGTGGTAGGAAAAGTCTGCCAGCGGATGACCCAGGGTCGACAGTTCCCAGTCGAGCACGGCCAGGATGCGCGGCTCCGTCGGGTGGAAGATGATGTTGTCGAGCCGGAAGTCGCCGTGCACGATGGATGTGTCCTCGCCCGGCGGGATATTCCGCGGCAGCCATTCTATGAGGCGGTCCATGGCCTCGATCGGCTCGGTCTTCGAGGCCTCGTACTGCTTGGTCCAGCGCTCGATCTGGCGCGCGAAATAATTGCCGGGCTTGCCGTAGTCGGCCAGGCCGATGGCGGCGTAGTCGATCGTGTGCAGTTGGGCGATCACCCGGTTCAGCTCGTCGTAGATGGCGCCGCGCTCGGCGCTCGACATGCCGGGCAGCGATTGCTCCCACAGCACGCGGCCCTCGACGAATTCCATCAGGAAGAAGGCGCGGCCGATCACGGATTCGTCCTGGCACAGCGCGATCTGGCGCGGCACCGGGAAGCCGGTCTCGTACAGGGCGCTCATCACGCGGAACTCGCGGTCGATCGCGTGGGCAGAGGGCAGCAGTTTCGAGGCAGGCCCGGGCTTGGTGCGCAGCACGTATTGGGCGGCGCCGGCCCGCAGCTTGAAGGTCGGGTTCGACTGCCCGCCCTTGAATTGCTCGACCTCGAGCGGGCCACCGGGGTAGTCCGGCACGTTGGCGCGCAGCCAGGCGTCGAGCGCGTCGAGGTCGAAGCGCTGGCGCTCGGACACCGGCTTGGTGCCCATCATCTCTTCATACACTGGCGTCTCCTCCTGTGTTGGTTGTCAGGCGATTGTAGCCGATGAAACGCACGACCGTACTTATTTATGGGCGCGGGTCGGCTGAACCTCAGCGTGACCGTTTGTACTGCTCGAACAGCTGTTCCATGGTCGTGCTGCGCGCCTCGGGCTGGAGCGGGGAGGGCGGCACGTGGTTGACGAAGCGCACGACCCAGTCGCCCGGTGCGCTTCCGACGTCGAGCGCGTTGATGCAGCCGGCCGCCTGGGCCAGGCCGCCGAGGAAGAGGCGGCGGCCGGTGAGCGCCAGCGACAGGATCGCGCAATTGACGCCGCCGTGCAGCACCAGCAGGGCGGTCTGCCAATCCGGGTCGGCGCGCAGGCGCTCGACGGCCGGATGCACCCGGTCCATCAAGGCGCCGATCGTCTCGCCGCCGAGGAAGCGCTGGTCCTCGTCGACCAGGCCGTCGAAGGCGCCGGTGAAGGCGCGTTTCAGGTCGGCGGTGGGGATGCTGGACAGGCGGCCGCCGCGCAGTTCGACCAACTCGGGCCAGGTCTCGGCCGCGATGTCCTGCCTTGTTACGGCCAGCACGCGGGAGGCGGTTTCGACCGTGCGCGGCAGTCCGGAAACGATGACGCGGTCGAAACGGACGCCGGCGGCGGCGAAGGCGGCGCCGGCGGCGTCGGCCTGGGCCCGGCCGTCCTCGTTGAGCGGGACCTGTTCCGGGAGGAAGGGTTTGCCGGCGGCGTCGAAGTAGGTGACGCTGCCGTGGCGCATCAGGTAAATGCGCCGCCGGGCGCTTGCTTGGTCGTGCATGTGTTTTCCCAAAGTAGATCGAAGGGACGTAGGGTGGACGGCTTTGCCGTCCACGCGTTCAACCAGGGCAAGATCAATCGCGCAGGCGTTCAATCGTGGTTTGAACGCGTGGACGGGAAACCCGTCCACCCTACCGGTATCTCTTGATTATCTTACACGCCCCCCATTGTCAGGCGCGGCCAAAGCGCCACAAAACCCATTCCACTGGTAAACATCGCCCCGTTCTGTCTTAAAATGATTTCCCGTTTTCAAAATTAATTTCTAAGGGTGTCATGGCGAGGCCAGAAAAAGTCCGACTCGGCGAAATCCTGGTGCAACAAAAGCTCCTGTCCGAGGAGCAGCTCAACCAGGCACTGGCCGACCAGAAGCGTACCGGGCGCAAGCTGGGGCGGGTGTTCGTCGAGAACGGCTTCGTCACCGAGGAGCAGATTTCCGGCGCGCTGGCGCGCCAGATGAACATCCCTTACATCAACCTCAAGTTCTACAACATCAGCGACGCGCTGGTGCGCCTGCTGCCCGAGACGGCCGCGCGCCGTTTCCGCGCGCTGGTGCTGGAAGACCGCCGCGAGAGCCTGCTGGTGGGCGTGTCCGATCCGACCGACCTGTTCGCCTACGACGAGATCGCGCGCCTGCTGAAGAAAACCGTCGAGCTGGCGGTGGTCAACGAGA
Organism: Massilia sp. SYSU DXS3249; assembly: GCF_053668055.1. Taxonomy (NCBI): domain Bacteria; kingdom Pseudomonadati; phylum Pseudomonadota; class Betaproteobacteria; order Burkholderiales; family Oxalobacteraceae; genus Massilia; species Massilia sp. SYSU DXS3249. The sequence goes on from NZ_JBSIPX010000001.1 coordinate 311,743, forward strand.
CCGAGGTGCTGCACGCGATCGACCGCATCTACCGCCGCACCGGCGAGATCACCGATTTCGCGAAGGAAGTCGAGGCCGACATCGGCGACGCCTTCGTCGACTTCGGCGCCATGGCGGCCAATCCGGGCCTGGAAGAGGCGCCGGTCGTGAAACTGCTGCAATCGGTGTTCGACGACGCCGCCCAGGTGCGCGCCTCGGACATCCACATCGAGCCGCAGGAAGGGCGCCTGCAGATCCGCTTCCGCATCGACGGCGTGCTGCACCTGCAGACCGAGGCCGACATCAAGATCGCCACGCCGCTGGCGCTGCGCCTGAAACTCATGGCCGACCTGGACATCTCGGAAAAGCGCCTGCCGCAGGACGGCCGCTTCGCGATGAAGGTGAAGGGCCAGCGCATCGACGTGCGTATCTCGACCATGCCGACCCAGTACGGCGAGTCGGTCGTCATGCGACTGCTGAACCAGGCCGGCAACACGCTGCGCCTGGAATCGATCGGCATGCCGCGCGCCATGCTCGAGCGCTTCCGCGCCATCGTCCAGCGGCCGAACGGCCTGGTGCTGGTGACCGGCCCCACCGGCAGCGGCAAGACCACCACGCTCTACAGCGCGCTGGCCGAACTCAATTCGGTGGAAAAGAAGCTGATCACCGTCGAGGACCCGGTCGAATACCGGCTGCAGGGCATCAACCAGGTGCAGGTCAACGACAAGATCGACCTCTCCTTTGCGCGCGTGCTGCGCTCGGCCCTGCGCCAGGACCCGGACATCGTGCTGGTCGGCGAGATGCGCGACCAGGAAACCGCCCAGATCGGCCTGCGCGCCGCCATGACCGGCCACCTGGTCTTATCCACGCTGCATACGAACGACGCCGCCTCCACCCCGCTGCGCCTGATGGACATGGGCGTGCCGCGCTACATGGTCGGCGGCTCTCTGCAGGCCGTGCTGGCCCAGCGCCTGGTGCGCGTGATCTGCGAGAGCTGCAGCACGCCCTACGCGCCGACGGCGCCCGAGCAGGCCTGGCTGCGCGCGGAACTGGGCGAGCTGGTCGAGCGGACCCCGTTCTTCCACGGCAAGGGCTGCTCGCACTGCAACGGCACCGGCTACCGCGGCCGGACCGGCGTCTACGAATTGATGGAGATGACGCGTGCGGTAACGGACGCCGCCAACCATCCCGACCCGAGCCACTTCCTGAAGGTCGCGCACGCGGAAATGAAGGGCGAGACGCTGCGCCGCCACGGCGTGGCGCTGGCCGTGCAGGGACGCACGACCATCGCCGAAGCGATGCGCATCAGTAACCAGGTGGATGACTGATGCCTTTCTTTGCCTATAAAGGCCGCAATGCGCGCGGCGAACTGATGCAGGGCGTGCTGGAAGCGCTCGATGCCGGCGCCGTCGCCGACCAGCTGTTCGGCACGGGCGTCACGCCGGTCGAAATCGTGGCCACGCGCCGCACGGCGGCCAGCGGCGCGGGAGCGTCGGACACCTGGCGCCGCCTGCGCGAAAAGAAGGTCACGTCGATGGACGTGCAGCTGTTCAGCCGCCAGATGCACACGCTGCTCAAGTCCGGCGTGCCGATCATGCGCGGCCTGGGCGGCCTGCAGGACTCGAGCACCAGCCCGGCCTTTGCGCGCGTCATCAAGGACCTGCGCGAGTCGCTCGACTCGGGGCGCGAACTGTCGACGGCGATGCGGCGTCACCCGGAATGCTTCAGCAGTTTCTACCTGTCGATGGTGCGCGTGGGCGAGATGACGGGCCGCCTGGAGGAAGTCTTCCTGCGCCTGTTCGACCACCTCGAATTCGACCGCGACATGCGCGACCGGGTCAAGTCGGCGCTGCGCTACCCGAGCTTCGTGATGTTCGCGATGGCCGGCGCGATGGTGGTCGTCAACCTGCTGGTGATCCCGCAGTTCGCCAAGGTGTTCGCCAGCATGCACGCGACGCTGCCGCTGATGACGCGCATCCTGATGGGGACCTCGCGCTTCACGGTCGACTACTGGCCGCTGCTGGGCGCCCTGGCCGCGGGCGGTTTTTTTGCGTTCCGGTCCTGGGTGGGCACCGCCGCCGGCCGCTATCGCTGGGACAGGCGCAAGCTGCGCCTCCCGATCGCCGGCAAGATCATGCTCAAGGCGACCATGGCCCGCTTCGCGCGCAGCTTCGCGCTCTCGATGAGGAGCGGGGTGCCGGTGGTGCAGGCCCTGACGGTGGTCGCGCAGACCGCCGACAACGCCTACCTGGCTGCGAGGATCGAGCAGATGCGCGACGGGGTCGAGCGCGGCGAAAGCATCCTGCGCACCGCGACCGCCGCCAACGTGTTCACGCCCATCGTGCTGCAGATGATCGCGGTCGGGGAGGAGACCGGCTCGCTCGACGACCTCATGGACGAGATCGCGCTGATGTACGAGCGCGAAGTCGACTACGAGCTCAAGACACTGTCGGCGCAGATCGAGCCGATCCTGATCACCTTCCTCGGCGTCATGGTGCTGGTGATGGCGCTCGGCATCTTCCTGCCGATCTGGGACATGGGCAAGGCTGCCCTGCATCGCGGATGAAACAGGACCGGTCACGCTGGCAGCGGCAGGGCGGGGCGACGCGGCTGGAGCTGGCCGTGGCGACCATCCTGGCGGCCGTGCTGGCTGGACTGTTGTTGGATCGCCTCATCGCCTACCAGGGCGAAACGGAGCGTGTTGCTGTAAAACAACTCATCAGTTCCCTGCGGACGGCGTTGGCCGTGCGCTCGGCCGAGGTCATCGCGCGCGGCGAGCAGGGTGGTTTGGCGGCACTTGCCGAGCAAAATCCGATGCGTTGGCTGCAGAAGACGCCGGCAAACTACCTCGGGGAATACTATGCGGCCGGCGCGGAGGGCTTGCCCAGGGCTTCCTGGTATTTCGACCGGACCGGGCAGGCACTTGTTTATCTACCTTCTGCACATAAAAGTTTTTCCACAGAGATACAAAAAATTCTGATCTTCAAGGTAAAATTGTTGCGTGTGCCCGATCCGGTCGAAGCAACTGGACGGAGGGAGGTCACCGCCGGCCTGGTGCTCGATCAGATGGAAGATCGGCCGCTTGCCTTCAACACCAGTCTCAAGCATTAAGCCTGGAACAATAGCCTAACAATCAAGCGGTGACCGTACCGCGTCGACACTACTCGGAGAAGAACTACATGAACAAGAGCATGAAAGGCCAGCAAGGCGGTTTCACCCTGATCGAACTGATCGTCGTCATCGTCATCCTCGGCATCCTGGCCGCGACCGCGCTGCCGCGCTTCGCCAGCCTGGGCGGCGAAGCCCGCCTGGCCAGCCTGAACGCCGCCAAGGGCGCGCTGTCGGCGACCTCGGCGATGACCCACGGCAGGTTCCTGCTGGCCCGCGCCGAGAACATTGCGGTCGAAGGCATCAACGTCCCGATGAACCTGGCCTCGGGCTATCCTTCGGTGAGCAATGCGACGCAAGCGCAAGCCCTGGCCGACGCTTCGGGCCTGACCACCTCCGACTACACCGTCTTCGTCGAAGGCGCCGCCGATGCGAATCGTCCGGCCGTGGCCGCCAACCAGCTGGCGATCGTCCCGAACAGCATCGTCGGCACCCCGACCGCCGCCACCTGCTACGTGATGTACACCGCCGCCGTCGCCCGCGACACCGCCCCGGCCTACGCCGTCGGCGTGCCGGGCAAGGGCGCGGCGGACCGCGTGAAAGACTGCGAGTAATCCCCTTCGCCTGATCCCGTGGCCGGCCTGCATCCGCGACGAACCCGTCGTGCACCCGGCCACGGTGCGCTCCGCCACCGTGGTTTCACCATGGTGGAACTGATCGTCGTCCTCGTCCTCATCGGCATCGTCTCCACGGTGGCCGCCTCCCGCTTCTTCGAACGCTCCAGCTTCGACGCCGCCGCCTGGTCGGACCGGGTCAAGTCCATGCTGCGCCACGGCCAGAAGATCGCCATCGCCCAGAACCGCCCCGTGTTCGTCCTCCTCGCGCCCGGGCGGGTCGCCCTGTGTTTCAGCGCGCAGGCCGACTGCCCGCAGGACCTGCAGGTGCGCGCACCCGGCGGCGCCAACAGTGGATCCGATGCCACCCTCACCGCCTGTGGTTCCGACAGCTGGATGTGCGAAGCGCCTCCCGAGGGCCTGGCCGTGACGGTGCCGGCCCCCGCGATCCGCTTCGACGGCCTGGGCCGCGCCAGCGCCGGCGAGCTTGCCGGCGCTCGGTATGCCATCTCCGTCAAGGGCAGCGACCTGACCCGCTCGATCGGGATCGAAGCGGAGACCGGCTATGTCGACTAGGTCAGCCAGCGTTCTCCGGCGCCAGGCCGGCGTCACCCTGATCGAACTGGTGATGTTCATCGTGATCGTCGCGGTGGCGCTCGCCGCCGTGATCGGGGTGATCAGTTTTACTTCCGCCAACAGCAGCGACCCGCTGCGCCGCAAGCAGGCGCTGATGATCGCCGAAGGCCTGCTGGAAGAAGTGCAGCTGGCCGGCTTCAGCTTCTGCGACCCGCGCGCGGAGAACGCCGACAGCGCCCAGCAAACCGCCGAGTGCACGCTCAGGGAAGAATTCGGCAACGAAGGACCGGCCGGCACGGCCTTCCTGCGTCCCTTCGACAACGTCAACGATTACGTCGCCTCGGCCGGCACGCCGGCGGCGCCTTTCAATAACGCGGCGGGCGCACTGAGCGACGCGCTCGGGCGTCCGCTCGGCGTGGATGGCTACCAGGCCACCGTGACGATCACGCCGGACCGGCTGGGCGACATCGCCGCCGCCGGGACGAGTGCGGACGCCGACGCGCTGCGCATCCGCGTCACAGTTACCTTCGAAGGGGGCGACCCGGTGCTGCTGGACGGCTACCGGGCGCGCTACGCGCCGGTCCCGCGGGGCGAATGATGGCGCGCACCTGTTCTTTCTCGCGTTCGGCGCGCGGCTTCACCCTGGTCGAGGCGGTCATCGTGATCGTCATCATCGGCGTGATCGGCGCCATCGTCGCGGTCTTCATCCGCTCGCCGATGCTGAGTTATACCGACACGGTGGCGCGTGCCGAGGCCAGCGACGAAGCCGACCTGGCCCTGCGCCGCATGGCGCGCGACATCCGCCTGGCGCTGCCCAACAGCGTGCGCGTGAGCGCAAGCGGCGACGCCATCGAATTCCTGCTCACGACCACCGGCGGGCGCTACCTCGACGTCGACGACGCCGCGACCGGCGGCACGCCGCTCGACTTCGTCGGCACGGGTACCACGTTTTCCGTCGTCGGCGGCCTGCGCGCAGACGTGCTGCCGAACCAGTTCGTGGTCGTCTACAACCTCGGCCCGGGCATGGCGCCGGCCGACGCCTACGCCATCGACGGCGCGGACCGCAACATCGCCCGGGTCGCGCAGGGCGCGCAAGCGGGCGCCACCGAGATCACGCTGGCCGACAACCCCTTCGGCGGGCGCAACGAGCCGATGCCCTCGCCGGGACGCCGCTTCCAGGTGGTCGACGGCCCGGTGATGGTGCGCTGCGAACCCGAGGGCGACGGCTTCGTGCTGCGCCGCTACGCCGGCTATCCGATCAGCCTCGAGATGCCGGGCCGTCCCACGAGCGGCAGCAGCGCGGTGCTGGCGCGCCGCGTCGCCGCTTGCACCGACGTTTTCCGCTACGACGTGGCCGATGCCGAACTGCGCCGCAGCGCGCTGGTCCTGCTGTCGCTGGCGCTGCATACGCGCAACAGCGGCGACGCGGCCGAGCGCGCCGTGCGGCTGGTGCATCAAGTCCACGTCGACAACACGCCATGAAGCAAACCCTTCCTGTCCCGATCCGCCGCAGCGCGGGCGCCGGCCTCGTCACCGCGATCTTCCTGCTGGTGGTGCTGGCCGGCCTGTCCGTCGCGCTGGTCGCCATCTTCACCAGCCAGCGCCAGGGCGTGCTGCTGGACGAGCAGGGCGCGCGCGCCTACCAGGCCGCGCGCGCCGGCATCGAGTGGGGCCTCTACCAGCGCCTGCGCGGGAGCGGCTGCGCGCCGGGCGCGGCGCATCCGGTCGCGCTGGGCGGCGAGGTGCTGGGCGGCTTCACGGTGAGCGTGAGCTGCACCCGCATCGCGGGGCCGGCTTCCGAAGACCCGGCCGTGAACCTGGACCGCTGGATCGTCCGCTCGGTCGCCTGCGCTCCGGCGGACGGCAACGCCTGCCCGGAAGCCTCGGGCAACCCCGACTTCGTGCGGCGCGTGATCGAGGTGCAGATATGAGCCCCGTCTCCCATCTGGCCTTGCGCGCCTTTCTGCCGCTGGCCCTGTCGCTTGCCTGTGTTGCGCCGGCGCGTGCCGATACCCCTATCGCGCTGTGGAAAGCCTTCGATGGCCGGGTCAATTTCACCGGTACCCAGGTCAGCCTGCGTACAGGCAGCAACAGCAACGGCAAGGGCAATACCCGGGACTGCACCGTCACCGCGCCGACCACCAACCGGACTGCGATCCTGACTGTCCCGACGGGTGCGACCGTCGTGTCCGCCCAGTTGTACTGGGCAGGTTCCGGACCGAGCGACAGCACCGTCACCTTCGAGTCCCGGGATGTGACCGCCGGTCGGAAGTACACCTCGGCCAGCGTAGGCAGCGGCTTCGACTACTTCGGCGGTGCGGCCGATGTGACAGCCATCGTCCAGGCCAAGGGCAGCGGCACCTACAATTTTTCCGGCCTGACGGTGTCCAACGGCAGCCCATGGTGCGCTTCGCAGGGCGTGCTGGGCGGGTTTGCGCTGCTGGTAGTGTATTCGCACCCGTCGCAACCGGAGCGCGTGCTGAACATCTACGAAGGCTTCCGATACGTGCAGAACGGCGAGGTCGTCGTCAACGCCAACAATTTCCGCTGGAACCGGACCATGACGCCGGTCGACGAGCTTGCGCGCGTCGGCCACATCAGCTGGGAAGGCGACCCGACGCTGTCGCAGGACGGCGAGCGCCTCCTGTTCGAGGGAAAGGAAGTGTTCGACACGCTCAACCCGGCAGGCAACCAGTTCAACTCGGCGAGCAACATCAACAACGACGACTATTCGCTCGGTGTCGATTTCGATGCCTACGATACCAAGGTGACGCTCTGGTCCGGCTTTGACGCGACGGTCACGACCACGTACCGCACCGGGCAGGACATGGTCCTGCTGAATGCGGAAATCCTGGTGGTGCCGACCATCCCGGTGTCGGACTTGTCGGTCGCGCTGGCGCGTTCGGGGCCCTTCGAGGTCGGCCAGAACGCCGAGTACACGGTCACCGTCACCAACAACGGCCCCTATACCGAAGCAGGCCCGATTACCGTCAGCAGCACGCTGCCGGCGGGCATGACCTATGTGTCCGGCAGCGGCAGCGGCTGGACCTGCAGCGCGAACGGTGCGAACGGGGTCTGCACCTATAGGGGTGCGCTTGCGCCGGGAACGAGCGCACCGCCCCTGCAGGTCACGGCCGCGGTGAAGACGACCGGCGAGAAGACCAGCACGGTGACGGTGGCGGGCACCGGCGACGACAATCCGGCCAACGATTCCGCGTCCGACACGGCCACCGCCATCGACCGAACCGTATCGACCGACCCGACCCCGGCGACCTTGGATCCCTACCTGTTCACCGATAGCGCGTGCACGCCCGGGATCAAGATCGGCGCGGCGGGACAGGGCTGCAAGCTCTACACCGCTGCGGTCGTGGGCGGGCGCGCCGCGCCGGTCTTCATCACCGCCACGCGCGAGGGCACGCCCGCCGCGCCGAGCGACACGGCCGCCACCACGCGCTCCATGCAGTTCGCCCTCGCATGCATCAATCCCGTTGCCGGCACGGTAGCCGCCGCCTACGCGGGCGCGGCCATCCCGGCCTGCGCGGCGGCCGGGCAGCCGCTGGCCTGGTCGAACGCGGTCGACGTCAGCTTCCCGGCGAAAACGGCGTCGGTCAAATACGACTTCGTCTATAACGACGTCGGCCAGGTCAGGCTCAGCCTGAGAGAAGGCGGCGGCACCGCCGCGACCGAGCCGTTTGTCAGCGCGCCGCTGCGCATCGAGTTCAAGAGCATCCGCTACGGTAACATCGTCAATCCCGGCAATACCACGCCTGCCAGCGCCGGCTTCGCACCGGCCGGCGCGACGTTGACGGTCGAGATCGGCGCGCGGCTGGACGGCGCGGCGGGCTCTGCGCCGGCATTCGCGCCGAACTTCGGCAACGAGAAATTCCGGCCCGGCCTGGCGCTGGGCCGCTCGGCGCTCCCCGGCGTCGGCATCGCCAGCCTGGGTGAACTCTTCGAAACCGGCGCCCGCGCCTGGAAGGGCGGCATCATGGCCACCGAGGCGTCATGGAGCGAAGCCGGTGCGATCGGATTCGGAACCGGCCTGGTGGACGCCGCCGATCCCGCAGACGCCGGCAAACAAAACTTCTACCTCGGCGTGCCGGTCCCCGGCAGCACGGCCGCGGTCGGGCGCTTCTATCCGGCCTATTTCAAGACCATCGTCACCGGTCCCTTCGATTGCCCGGCCAACCTTCCCGGGGTCTACCCCTGCCCGCGCGACGATCGCGGCGCCGTCTATTCCGGGCAGCCCTTCGACATCACGGTCGAGGCCTACAACGCGAACAACGAACGGCTGAAGAATTTCACCGGCGACTGGTTCAGGACGGTGACCCTGAGCGCCGTGAGCGCGGCCGGCGGCACGCCGCTCGCGTCCAACCTGGTGCCGCAGGCCGGCGAAACGAAGGTCGCGATCACGAAGACGACCGCGCTGTTCGACCCGGTGGCGAATACGACCCTGAACGTGATGCAGGCCAGCGCCGCCTACCGGCTGGCCGTGGGATACAGCAACCTGCAGCCGCGCGCGACCAATTTGACGGCGCCGACCGCCGTGTTCGTGCGCGCCGCCGCCACCGAAAATGTTTTGGGCGGCAATATCGAGATCAGCTCGCTGCGCACCGGCGAGGTGTCGGACGAGGGCGGGGTGCTGGCGCTCAACGGCCGCCTGAAAGTGCCGAACGCGCTCGGCAGCGACATCCTGCGCACGGCGCTCGGCCTGCGCGCCGAATACTGGGCGGGCGCCGCGGGCTGGCTGGCCAACCCGGCCTACGCGGATGCCGCCGGCGCCCCCGGCACGGCGACGCGCTTCCTGAGCTGTTCGCCGAAGTTCGCCAGCGCCGGCACCACCTGCGACACGAACGTGGCGGCGGCGTCCAGCCCGCAGCAGGTGCGCCTGGCCAGGGGCGCCGGCGTCCTCTGGCTGCGCGCACCAGGCAAGCTGGCCGGCGGCGCCGCGCGCAGCGGCAATGTCACCCTGCAATTCGACGGCTGGCCCTGGCTGCCGAGCACGATCGGGCGGGTGACGTTCGGCACCCATCGCAGCCCCGTAATCTACGTGCGCGAAATGTATTTCTAAACCTGCGGTGTTGCAGGGGCGGCCCATCGGTGCAGGCGCCGCCGATTTTCTTCGATCTCCTGAGCGATCTTGAATATAATCAAGTTTTTACGGTCAGACCGTCCCTGACCCTTGTCCGAAGCCCGCTTCACTCCACCACGGCCCGCATGCGTTTTTTTAGAAAAGCAAAGAAAAGAGAAGGCTGGCTCGCCATCGCGCTGCAACGCGACGGCCTCGCCGTCATCAGCATGCAGACCTCTCCCGATATTCGTCCCCAGGTGCGCCAGGCCGTGTTCTACCCGGGAAAAAACTACGCCGAGCTGCTCGAGAAAGCGGGCCGCGAGCTGCACGCCCATGCCTACCGCTCTATCACCGTGCTGGCCGGCGGCGAATACCAGATCCTCTCGGTCGACGCGCCGAACGTGGCGCCCGACGAACTGAAGACGGCGGTGCGCTGGCGCCTGAAGGACATGCTCGACTTCCACGTCGACGATGCCACCATCGACGTGCTCGACCTGCCGGTCGACCCCAATGCGGCCGTGCGGGCCCAGCATTCGATGTTCGCCATCGCCGCGCGCAACAGCGTGATCGAGGCGCGCCAGAAGCTGTTCACGGCGGCGAGGGTGGAGCTGGCCGTGATCGACATCCCCGAGACGGCCCAGCGCAACATCTCGGCTTTGGTCGAGCCGCCGGGACGCGGCGTGGCCATGCTCTCCTTCGGCGAGGAGGGCGGCCTGCTGACCGTGTCCTACCGGGGCGAGCTGTACCTGACGCGCCGTATCGACCTCTCGCTCGACCAGTTGCTCGACGAGGACCTGGAGCGGCGCCATGCCAGCTTCGACCGCGTCACCCTCGAGCTGCAGCGTTCGCTCGACAATTTCGAGCGCCAGTATTCCTTCATCAGCGTGGCCAAGCTGGTGCTGGCGCCCTCGAGCGTGCAGGGCCTGGACGACTACCTGTCGAGCAACCTCTACACGCCGGTCGACACGCTCGACCTGGCCACGCTGTTCGACTTCGAGCGCGCCCCCGGGCTGGCCGACCCGCTGCAGCAGCAGCGGTTCCTGGTGCCGCTGGGCGCCGCGTTGCGCCACGAGGAGACGGCGCTGTGAGCCAGCAGATCAACCTGTTCAACCCGGTCTTCCTGCAGCAGAAGAAGATCTTTTCGGCGCGCACCATGGCCGCGTCGCTGGGTGCGCTGCTGGTCGGCGTGGCCGCGCTCCAGCTGTACGGGAACATGCGGGTGGCCTCCCTGCAGGCCCAGGCCGACGCCGGCGCCGAGCAGCTCGGGAAGACCGAGGCGCGCCTGGCCACCGTCAACAAGGAGTTCGCGCCGCGCCAGAAGGACCCGGCCCTGGACAGTGAACTGGCCGAGGTCCAGCGCCAGCTGGCCGCGCTGCGCGAGGTCTCCGGCGTCCTGGAACGAGGCGAACTCGGCAACACCCGCGGCTATGCCGAGTACTTCCGCGCCCTGGCGCGCCAGCATGTGGACGGCCTCTGGCTGACCGGCCTGAGCATCCAGGGCGCCGGCGCCGAGATCGGCGTGCGCGGGCGCGCGCTCGACCCGGCGCTGGTGCCGGGCTACCTGAACCGCCTGACGCGCGAACCGGTCCTGCAGGGCAAGTCCTTCGGCGGCATGCAGATCACTGCCGCCGCCGGTACTGCGGGTGCCGCCCCGGGCGCCGCCACGTCCTATGTCGAATTCAGCCTGTCCTCCGGCGCGGAGCCGGCGAAGCCATGAAAGAGCGCCTGATCCAGCTGGCCGCCCGCGTCGACGCGCTCACCCTGCGCGAGCGCGTGCTGCTGTTTGCGGCCGGCGCGGCCGCCATTGTGTTCGTCGCGTTTTTCGTCGGGCTCAAGCCGATGTTCGCGAAGCAGGAGGCGCTGCGCCGCCAGATCGTGCAGCAGCAGAACAACATCGAAGGACTCGACACCGAGGTGCGCGTGAAGGTGGAGGCGGCCCAGGTCGATCCGGACGCGCCCGTGCGCGAGCGCATCGCCAGCGCGCGCGCCGAACTCGACGCGCTGGCGGGCAGCCTGCGCGCCATGCAGAACGGCCTGGTGGCGCCGGAGCGCATGGCGCCCCTGGTCGACGCAATCCTGCGCGCCAACGGACGGCTGCAGCTGGTGGCCATGCGCACGCTGGCGGCCGAGCCGGTCGCGGGCGCCGCAGCGCAGCCGCAGCCGCAGTCGCAAGCAGCGGCGCAAACAGCGCCGGCCTTGCCGGCGGGCGTGGCGGCGGCCGCCGCGGCGGCAGGCATGACACCGACTGCGCCGGCGGCGAGCACGCCGGCGGCGGTGCCGGCGCAGGGGGCCGCGCTGCTGTACCGCCACGGCGTCGAAGTCACCGTGCGCGGCAATTACCTGGACATGATCGCCTACATGGCGGCGCTCGAAGCGATGCCGACCCAGCTGTTCTGGGGCCGCGCCCAGCTCGAGGCGGAAACCTGGCCGGCATCGCGCCTGACCCTGCACCTGTACACCCTGAGCCTGGATGCGAAATGGATGAAGTTGTGAAGCGGTTTGCCTGGCTCCTGTTGTTAATGTGTGGCGCCGCCGGCGCCCAGGCCTTGCCGGATCCGACCCGTCCGCCGGCGGCGCTGCAGGCACGCCCGGAGGGCGCGCCTGCAGCCGCTGCTGAACAACGCGCGCCGCAGCTGCAGTCGGTGCTGATCGCGCGCCAGCCCGGCGGGCGCCACGTCGCCGTCATCGACGGCGAGACGGTGCGCCTCGGCGAGCTGTTCCAGGGCGCCCGCGTGACGCGCATCGAACAGAACGAAGTGGAACTGGTGCGCGGACGCGTGCGTCAGGTCCTGCGCCTGCATCCTCCCCCCGCGGCCGGCATGCGCGGCGCCGGGCGGGCAGGCAACCAGTGACGTGCAATGAATGAGCTCCAGGCCCTAGACGGATACGCAATGAAAAAGACGACAGCCATGCGACACATTTCCCTCCCGGCGCTGGCCGCGGCCGGCGCGCTGCTGGCCGGCTGCCAGAGCTCGCCGCCGCACGCCACCTACGACGCCATCAAGCGCGAGGTGGCCACAGCCAGCGCCGCCAGCCGCGGCGCGCCGCCGGTCGAGGACGCCGTCGCGAATGCGCTGCTGCCGCCGAGCAGCAGCCTGGCGCGCGAGTTGCCCAAGGCGAGGCCCGCGCTCGAGGAGCGTTTCAACGTCTCCTTCAACAACGTGCCCGCCCAGCAGTTCTTCCGCTCGATTGTCGCCGGCACCCGCTACAACATGCTGGTGCACCCCGACGTGGCCGGCAGCATCAGCGCCAACCTGAAGGACGTGACCCTGCTCGAAACGCTGGAAGCCGTGCGCGAGATGTATGGCTACGATTACAAGATCGACGGCACCCGGATCACGATCCGGCCGCTGACCATGCAGACGCGCATGTTCCACGTAAACTACCTGATCGGCAGCCGGCGCGGCTCCTCGAACCTGCGCGTGACCTCGACCTCGGTGGCGAATGCCGGCAGCAACAACAACGGCAGCCAGGGCCAGCAGAACGGGCAGCAGAACCAGAACGTCCCGAACAACAACAACGGCAACAACGGCGCCAACGGCGGCACCCAGAGCGACAGCACCGACGTCAACACGCTCTCGACCAACGACTTCTGGGTCGACCTGAAGGCCGCCATCGAGGCTATCGTCGGCTCGAAGGAGGGCGGGCGCAGCGTCGTCATCAGCCCGCAATCGGGGGTGCTGGTGATCCGCGCCATGCCGGACGAGCTGCGCAACGTCGACATGTACCTGAAGGCGACCCAGCTGTCGGTGGACCGCCAGGTCATCCTGGAAGCGAAGATCCTCGAAGTCGAGCTGAACGACCAGTTCCAGAGCGGCATCAACTGGGCGAGCTTCTCGTCGATCAACAGTTCGCACGGCAACCGGGTCTCGACCGGCCTGCTCGCGCCGGGCGCCGCCCTGGCCCCGCTGCCCTTTGCGGGAGGTCAGCCGCCGGTCATCGCCAACGGCAGCGGCCTGGCCGCCAGCACGGGCTTCTCGCTGTCGAACGCGGCGAGCGCGGCCGGCGCCCTGTTCGGCTTTGCCTTCCAGACGAATAATTTCGCGGCGCTGATCTCCCTGCTCGAGCAGCAAGGCAGCGTGCATGTGCTGTCGAGCCCGCGCATCGCCGCCGTCAATAACCAGAAGGCCGTGCTCAAGATCGGCACCGACGAGTTCTTCGTGACCGGCGTGACCACCACGACGAATTCGACCGCCGCCGGCAATACCGTGACCCCGAGCGTCACGCTGCAGCCCTTCTTCTCGGGCGTGGTGCTCGACGTGACGCCGCAGATCGACGAGAAGGGCAACATCCTGCTGCACGTGCACCCGTCGGTGAGCCAGGTAACGACCATCACCAAGGGCATCGACCTCGGCTCGGCCGGCTCGCTGACGCTGCCGCTGGCGGCCTCGTCGACCTCGGAACTCGACAGCATCGTGCGCGGGCGCGACGGCCAGGTGGTGGCCATCGGCGGCCTGATGCGCCAGGCCTCGACCGACGACACCAGCCAGCTGCCGGGCGCCGGCAAGGTGCCGGTGCTGGGCGCGCTGTTCCGCAACAAGAACAAGGTCAACCAGAAGCGCGAACTGGTAGTACTGATCAAGCCGACCATCGTCGACAGTGCGAATAACTGGAGCCAGGACCTGCTGGACACGACGCGCCGCATCGAGGGGCTCGATCCGCGCAGCCTGGAGCGCAAGTAATGTACGCAGAGCACTTCGGCGTGCGCGAACTGCCGTTCGGCATCACGCCGGACACGAGCTATTTTTTCGGCAGTCCGCACTCGCAGGAAGCGCTCAATACCCTGCTGGTGGCTGTCCGCACGGGCGAAGGCTTCATCAAGATCACGGGCGAGGTCGGCACCGGCAAGACGCTGCTGTGCCGCAAGTTCATGGCGACGCTGGGCGAGGAGTTCGTGACCGCCTACATCCCCAACCCCTTCCTCGAGCCGCGCACGCTGATGCTGGCGCTGGCCGACGAACTCGAAGTGCCGCTCGACAAGTACGTCGCCCAGCACCAGATGCTCAAAGCCTTGAACGAACGCCTGCTGGCGCTGGCCGGCGAAGGCAAGCAGGTCGTGCTGTGCCTGGACGAAGCCCAGGCGATCCCGGTCGAGACGCTGGAAGCCCTGCGCCTGCTGACCAACCTCGAGACGGAAAAGCGCAAGCTGCTGCAGATCGTGCTGTTCGGCCAGCCCGAACTGAACCGCAAGCTGGAACTTGAATCGATCCGCCAGCTCGCCCAGCGCATCACGTTCCACTACCATCTGGGGCCGCTCAGCCGCGACGACCTGGACTATTATGTGGCGCACCGCCTGCGCGTGGCCGGGTTCACCGGGGCGCGGCTGTTCTCGCAGGGCGCGGTCGCGCGCCTGTACCGGGCCAGCGGCGGGATTCCGCGCCTGGTCAACATCCTGGCGCACAAGGCCATGATGCTGTGCTACGGCGAAGGCAAGCAGCTGGTCACGAACGGCCACGTGGCCGCCGCCGCGCGCGACACGCTGGCGATCCGGGGCCGGGCCTGGCCTTGGGTGGCCGGGATGGGAGCGCTGGCGGCGACGGCGGCCGGACTTGCGTGGATATTCGTACGATGAGCCTGATTAATAAAATGCTGCAGGACCTCGACGCGCGCGGCAATCCGCGCGCCGGAAGCGTGCCGCCCGAGATCAAGCCGGTGGCGGCACCCTCGCGCCGCCTGCCGGCGCGCCGCATCGCGGCCATTACCGCGACGCTGGTCGCCGTGGCCCTGGGCGCGACGGCCTGGTTCGTCCTGCCGCTCAAGGGCAAGACCTACGATGTGCAACCGGCCGCGCCTGTGCCTGCACCGAAGACCGCGCCCGCGCCGGCGCCGGTGGCCGCATCGATTCCCGACTCTGCGCCCGTCCACGTGGCTGAGCTTGCGCCCGCGCCGGCAGAGGAAGCGGCGGCTGTCGAAGAGGCTCCAGCGCCCGCGAAGCCCGCGCCCATCGTGAAACCAGCCAGGGAAGGCACGCCGCGCGCTGAAGCACCGCCGGCGCCTGCGACCATGGCGATCGCGGCGGCCGAGGCCCAGCCGGCCGGCGAGACCACCTCCTGGGCCGTCGCCAGCGAACGTGCCCGTGCCGAGGAAGCCCGGCTGGCGAAACGCTGGCGCGCCGAGGAAACGCGCATCGCCGCCTTGCCGAAGGCGGAACGCGCGGCAGCGGAAAAAGGCCTGCGCGACGAGAAGGCCAGGGCGGCCGCGCGCGCGAAGACCGACGCCGCCTGGCTCGCCGCCCTGAAGCGCAGGGAGGCCGCCGCCGGCACGCCCCCGGATACCGCGCCCAAGGCGCAGGGCCGCGTCGAAACGGGCGCCCAGGCCGTGGAAAACAATTACCGGCGCGCGCTTTCACACCTGCAGGAAGGCCGCACCAGCGAAGCTATCGCCGGCCTGCAGGCGGTGCTGCGCACGCATCCGAAGCACGACGCGGCGCGCCAGACCCTGGTCAGCCTGCTGATCGAGGCCAACCGCGGCGACGAGGCGATGGTCCAGCTGCAGCAGGCGCTGTCGCTCGACGCGCGGCAGCCGGCGCTGGCGATGCTGCTGGCGCGCCTGCAGATCGAGCGCGGCCGCAGCGGCATCGAGACGCTGCTGCGCACCTTGCCGTATGCCGCCGGCAATGGCGATTACCACGCCTTCCTGGCCGGCGCCCTGCAGCGCCAGGCGCGCCATGGCGAGGCCGTCGAGCACTACCAGACGGCGTTGCGCAGCGCGCCCGGGAATGCGGTCTGGTGGATGGGTCTGGGCATTGCCCTGCAGGCCGACAAGCGCAACGCAGAGGCGCTCGACGCCTACCGCCAGGCGAAGGCGCTCGGTACCTTATCGGCCGAGCTGCAGGCCTTCGTCGACCGCAAGCTGCAGCAGCTGACGCGCTGACCGTCCTAGAGCTTGCTCAAGCGCTCCAGCGCCAGCTGCAGCGTCGCATCTTCCTTCGCAAAGCAGAAGCGCACGATGCCGGACTCCCTGGCGTCGCTGTGGAAAGCCGAGACGGGAATCGCCGCGACTTTCAGCTCGGTGGTCAGCCACTGGGCGAACTGCGTCTCCGGCATGCTTGACACCCCTGCATAGTCCACGCACTGGAAATAGGTGCCGTCGGCCGGCAGCAGGCGCAGGTGCGTGCCTGCCAGCCCCGCGCGGAACAGGTCGCGCTTGCGCTGGTAGAAGGCGGGCAGGTCGAGGTAGGGGCGCGGGTCCTGCATGTAGTGCGCGATACCGTGCTGCATCGGCGTATTCACGGTGAAGACGTTGTACTGGTGCACCTTGCGGAACTCGGCGCTCAGCGCCGCCGGCGCGGCCACGTAGCCGATTTTCCAGCCCGTCACGTGATAGGTCTTGCCGAAGCTCGAGACCACGAAGGCGCGCTCGACCAGTTGCGGGTGGGTTGCGACCGAAGCGTGCTGCTGCCCGTCGTACACCATGTGCTCGTAGACCTCGTCCGACAGGATGAGGATGCTTGTCCCCTCGACGATGCTCGCCAGCTGGTCGAGGTCGGCGCTGCGCAAGATAGCCCCGGTCGGGTTGTGCGGCGAATTAATGACGATCAGGCGCGTGCGCGGGGTGACCGCGGCCGCCACCTTCTGCCATGGCAGGCTGTAGCCGGATTCTCCCACTTCCATTGCGACCGGCACCACCACGCCGCCGGCCAGCATGACAGCGGGCGCATAGCTGTCGTAGGCCGGTTCGATGACGATCGCTTCGTCGCCCGGGTGGATGCAGCACAGGATGGCGGTGGTGAGCGCCTGGGTTGCGCCGGCGGTGACGGTGATCTCGCGCGCGGCGTCGTACCGGTGCCCGTAGAGCGTGGCGATCTTGGCGGCGATGGCCTCGCGCAGCGCGGGCACGCCCGTCATCAGGGGATACTGGTTGTGGCCGGCGCGCATCGCCTCGGTCACGTGATCGAGCAGGCGCGGGTCGCAGCCGAAGTCGGGGAAGCCCTGGCCGAGGTTGACGGCGCCATGCTCGCTGGCCAGCGCCGACATGGTGGAGAAGATGGTGGTGCCGACGGCGGGCAGGCGCGATGGCAGGGCAGGGGTGGTCATGGCAGCAGGGACTCGTTGGCGTCGAATTATTCTAGCGCGGCGGCGGCCTGCAGCTTGACCCAGGCCTCGGGAAGCATGATGCGGAACAGGCCGCCCTGGGCCGTCTTGCGGCCGAGCTTGAGCAGGGCCTTGTCCTTGGTGATCAGGATGGCCGCGCCGGCGTCGCGCGCGAGTTCCAGGAATTTCTGGTCGTCGCGGTCGCTGCAGACGGGCAGGCGCACCGGCTTGCTGTCCGGGGCGACGACTGCCATCAGGGCGTCGAAGCGCGCGGCGGCCAGCAGGCGGCTCTCCTCGTCAAGCGGCAGGTGAGGGTAGTGCAGCACGGCCAGGTATTCGTCGCGGCAGTCGGCGCGGGTGACGGCCCGCAGCTCGCCGCGTTCGAGCGCGCCGAGCAGGCTGGCCCAGCGCGGGTCATGGAAGACGAACAGGTCGAGGCAGACATTGGTGTCGATGACGACGGGCTGGGCGGCCTCGGCACGGCCGTTGAGTGAAGCGAGTATCATGGCGGAAATTTTAATTCGTTTTATTTGCTTGAGTTGCTATGCTGATCGTTTTATCGCCCGCCAAATCCCTCGACCTCGATACCCTGACGCCC
The DNA here is from genome assembly GCF_053668055.1 of Massilia sp. SYSU DXS3249. NCBI lineage: Bacteria > Pseudomonadati > Pseudomonadota > Betaproteobacteria > Burkholderiales > Oxalobacteraceae > Massilia > Massilia sp. SYSU DXS3249. Next base: position 329,722 of record NZ_JBSIPX010000001.1, read on the forward strand.
ACCCAGGAACACACGCTGCCCCGGTTTGCCGACCGCGCCGCCCAGTTGATCGGCGTGCTCCGCGACCTGTCGCCAGGCCAGGTCGGCGACCTGATGCACATTTCCGACCAGCTCTCCGTGCTGAACGTGGCGCGCTATGCCAGCTGGACGCTCGACCACAGCGAGGGCCACCAGGCCGTGATGGCCTTCAACGGTGACGTGTACGCCGGATTCGATGCGCGCAGCCTCGGCGCGGACGCGCTGGCCTTCGCCCAGCGCCACCTGCGCATCCTGTCGGGCCTGTACGGCCTGCTGCGCCCGCTCGACCTGATCCACCCCTACCGGCTGGAGATGGGAACGAAGCTGGCCAATCCGGGCGGCAAGGACCTGTACACCTTCTGGGGCGACAGCATCACGCACGCCCTGAACGCCGAGCTCGCCGAGCGGGGTTCGACCGCCCTGGTGAACCTGGCTTCGGAAGAATACTTTAAATCGGTCAAGCCCAGGCAGCTGGCCGTGCCGGTAATCACGCCGGTGTTCGAGGACTGGAAGAACGGCAAGTACAAGATCATCTCGTTCTATGCCAAGCGCGCGCGCGGAATGATGGCGCGCTACGCGGTCGAGAACGGCATTACGGATCCGGAAGCGCTGAAGGCCTTCGATGCGGATGGGTATGCGTTTGTGGCGGGGGAGTCGAAGGAGCGCAGCTGGGTGTTCAGGCGTAAGGACGCGTGAAACGCGGCGGTAGGGTGGGCACCCCGTGCCCACGCGGAACGATGATCATTGTTGGCCGCGATCCGAGCGAGGCGCTAACGCTGTGCCCGGACGGGCGCCAACCATATTCATGTTTCCGCGTGGGCACGGGGTGCCCACCCTACGTATCCGTGCGTCGCGCTGAATTATTTCACCACATCCTTCGGCGCCGCCTTCGGGCCCGACTTCGACCAGAAGCGCCACCACGGCGCGTCGCCGGAGCCGGCGTTCGGGTTCATGAAGCGGCTGTTCGGGTAGTTCAGCTGGAAGACGCGCTGGGTGTCGTCGCGCAGCACGAAATTGCCCAGCTTGTCGTAGGAGCGGATCATGATGAACAGCGCTTCCTCGCGCGCAGGCGATTGCGGGTACTCGCCGACGGCGTTCTGGGCGCGGTTGACGGCAGCCAGGTAGGCGCCGCGGCGGTAGTAGTAGTTCGCCACGTGCACTTCGTAGGCCGCCATCGCATTGATCAGGTAGTTCATGCGCGCGATCGCGTCGGGCGTGTACTTGCTGTTCGGGAACTTGTCGACCAGGGCCTTGAAGGCGGCAAAGGCTTCGCGGGTCGCCTTCGGGTCGCGCTCGGTCGGGTCCTGGGCATAGATCACGCTGAGGAAGCCGATCTGGTCGTTGAAGTTGATCAGGCCGCGCAGGTAGTACATGTAGTCGACCTGCGGGTGGTTCGGGTGCAGCTTGATGAAGCGCTCGACCGCGGCCATCGCCTCGGCCTGGTCCTGCGCCTTATAATGGGCGTAGGCGATCTCCATCTGCGCCTGGGTGGCGTAGGTGCCGAACGGGTAGTTCGATTCGAGGCGCTGGAACAGCTTGATGGCGGCCTCGTACTGGCCGGCGCTCATCTCCCCGCGTGCCTCAGCGTATAATTTCTCCGCTGACCACTTCTGGGTCTCGTCAGACCGCTCCGGCAGCATGCCGCAACCGGACAGGCCCAGCAGGACACTTGTAGCAACCACCACCAACAGTTTTTTTTGCATAGCTTTTTGCAGAAAAGTTTTACCGAAGTTTTACTGAAATTCAACGAACGGCTGATTATAGCCGATGGGACTGACGTGATATTAACAACTGCGCCGAATTCGGCCGATTTGCCCCTGGACCCCGATTTCGACGACGAAATCGATGCCGAGTTTGCTTTGCCTCCGAGCGGCATCGACCTCTCCCCGATCACCCTGCACCTGGGCGAGGAAGCCTGCGGGCAGCGTCTCGACAAGGTCGTGGCAAGCCTCGTCCCGCAATTCTCGCGCAGCCGCCTGCAGCTGTGGTTCGAGCAGGGCAACGTGCTGGTCGACGGCAAGCCGGCACGCGGCAAGGACACCGCCTATGGCGACGAAACGATCGAAGTGCGCCCGCAGCCGGCGCCCGAGGACACCGCCTTTGCCCCCGAGGCGATCGAGCTGAACATCGTCTATGAAGACGAGCACATCCTCGTCATCAACAAGCCGGCCGGCCTGGTCGTGCACCCGGGCGCCGGCAACTGGACGGGGACCCTGCTCAACGGCCTGCTGCACCACGCGCCGCAACTGGCCTCGGTGCCGCGCGCGGGCATCGTGCACCGCCTCGACAAGGACACCAGCGGCCTGATGGTCGTCGGCAAGACGCTGGCGGCGCAGACCGACCTCGTGCGCCAGCTGCAGGCGCGCACGGTGAAACGTGAATATTTCGCCCTGGTGTGGGGCACGCCGCAACTGTCCGGCACCATCGATGCGTCGATGGGGCGTCACCCGAAGGACCGCGTCAAGATGGCGGTCTCGACCAGCCTGGGCGCCAAGCCGGCCATCACCCATTACACGCGCGTCGCGGAAGGCATGCTCGACCGCCGTCCGGTGAGCCTGGTGCAGTGCCGCTTGGAAACGGGCCGTACCCACCAGATCCGCGTGCACATGCTCTCGATCGGCTTCGGCCTGGTCGGCGACTCGGTCTACGGCAAGACCCACCTGAGCCCGGTGTTCCACCGCCAGGCGCTGCAGGCGCGCCGCCTCGGCCTGGTGCATCCGGAAACGGGCGAGCAATGCGAATGGGTCGTGCCGCTGGCGCAGGACTTCGCCGAGCTGATCGCCCGCGCCGGCATTGCCGAACCGGAAGCCGTGTAATGGACGGGCTGGACGGCGCCCACCTGATCGTGCCCGACTGGCCGGACGTGCCGGCCAATGTCGGTGCGCTGGCGACGACGCGCGCCGGCGGCCTGTCGGTGGCGCCGTATGACGACGGGCGCGGCGGCGGCGGGCTGAACCTCGGCCTGCACGTGGGCGACGATCCGGCGCATGTGCTTGAAAACCGGACTCGCCTGCAGGCCTTCCTGCCCGGCCGCCCGGCCTGGATCGCCCAGGTGCACGGTGCGGCCGTGGTCGATGCCGCCACGGTCGGCCCCGGCCAGCCGGTGCGCACCGGCGACGCCAGCATCGCCACCGGTGCGGGTGTGGTATGCGCCATCCTGACCGCAGACTGCCTGCCGGTGCTGTTCGCCGACCTCGACGGCAAGGTGGTCGGCGCCGCCCACGCGGGCTGGCGCGGCCTCGCCGGCGGCGTGCTGGGGCAAACCATTGCCGCCATGCGCGCGGCAGGGGCGGGCGGCATCACGGCCTGGATGGGGCCGGCGATCGGGCCGACCGCCTTCGAAGTCGGGCAGGACGTGTTCGACAGTTTCGCGGCAGCCCTGCCGGGGCACGACGTCGGCTTCGCTTTTGTCCGCCATCCCGAGCGCGGCGGCAAGTACACGGCCGACATGTTCGCGCTGGCGCGCCTGATGCTGGAAGAGGATGGCATCACGAGCGTGGCCGGCGGCCTGCATTGCACGGCCGTCGAGCGCGACCGCTTCTATTCGTACCGTCGCGATGGCGTGACCGGCCGCCAGGCGAGTTTGATCTGGCTCAAGTGACGCGCCCCGGCGTCATCAATACTTCTAATCCCCGCCGCAACCGCCGTCGCCCCCTGCGTGGCCGCCGCACGACGCCGCCGGGACGACCACGGCCGCCGTTGCGGCGGCCGAGCCGTCGTCCTGGCGCGTGCCGGCCGGTGCTGGCGCGCTTGCTGCCGAGTTTGCTGCCGCACGCCGTGCCCGGCGACGCTTCGAGCCGGTCAGGTAAAAAAGTATAGACAGGGGTATCATGCAGTAAATTAAAAATGTCATGATTCCCGCGACGACGGACGTTTCCGTCGCCGCCATCAGGATGACGACATAGCTCCAGCCAATTGCAACAATCCACATGCTTTTCTCCAGTTGACAACCCGATTCTAACAACGGACGCCGACATGAACATGCCCGACCCCCAAGCTTTTGCCGCTACCTGGATGAACCAGTTCACCGATCCGACCGCCTGGCAAGGCTGGATGAACACCGCGCTGGCTCCTGTGGCCGCCCCCGGCGCCCCGCAGGGCGGCGCCGCCAATCCGCTTGCCGCCGTGTTCAAGGACTTCGGCGTCACCCTCGCGCCGGCCCGGCTGGACGCGCTGCGCCAGGATTACCTGCAGAAGGCGGGCAAGCTGTGGCAGGACTTCATGTCCGGCAAGACGCCCGAGATCCACGACAAGCGCTTCTCGAGTTCGGAGTGGACGGCCAGCCCGTTCTCCGCCTTCACCGCCGCGTCCTACCTGCTGAACGGCGAATTCATGCTGGCCCTGGCCGATGCGGTCGAGGCCGGCCCGCGCGAGCGCCAGAAGATCCGCTTCACGGTGCAGCAGATGGTCGATGCGATGTCGCCTGCCAACTTCCTCGCCACCAACCCGGAAGTCCATGCCAAGCTGATCGAGACCAAGGGCGAGAGCCTGACCAAGGGCTTGCAGAACATGCTGGCCGACATGCAGAAGGGCCGCATTTCGCAGTCGGACGAGTCGGCCTTCGAGGTCGGCGTGAACGTCGGCACGGCGCCCGGCCATGTGGTCTACGAGAACGAGCTGTTCCAGCTGATCCAGTACACGCCGACGACGCCGAACGTGCGCGCGGTGCCGCTGCTGATGATTCCGCCGTGCATCAACAAGTTCTACATCCTCGACCTGCAGCCGGAAAACTCGCTGGTGCGCTATGTGGTGGACCAGGGCAATACCGTCTTCATGGTCTCGTGGCGCAACCCGGACAAATCGATGGGCTCGCTCACCTGGGACGACTACGTCGAGCGCGGCGCGATCGAGGCGATCGACGTTGCACGCGAGATCAGTGGCCAGGACAAGGTGCACGTGTTCGGCTTCTGCGTCGGCGGCACGATCGCGGCCACGGCCCTGTCGGTGCTGGCCGCGCGCGACCGCCAGCCGGCGGCCAGCCTGAGCCTGCTGACGACCCTGCTCGACTTTTCCGACACCGGCGTGCTCGAAGTCTTCGTCGACGAAACCCAGGTGGCGCTGCGCGAGCAGAAGCTGGCCAAGGGCGGCATCATGCCGGGCGGCGACCTTGCCACCACCTTCTCGGCCCTGCGCCCGAACGACCTGGTGTGGAACTACGTCCAGCAAAACTACCTGAAGGGCAAGACCCCGCCAGCCTTCGACCTGCTGTACTGGAACGCCGACAGCACCAACCTGCCGGGTCCGATGTTCTGCTGGTACCTGCGCAACACCTACCTGGAGGACAAGCTCAAGCATCCGGGCAAGCTGAACGTGTGCGGCGTGCCGGTCGACCTCGGCCGCATCGACTGCCCGGTCTTCATCTACGGCTCGAAGGAAGACCATATCGTGCCCTGGCAGGCGGCCTTCGCCTCGATGAACCTGCTCAACCCGAAGAACGCCAAGGCCAACCGCTACGTGCTGGGCGCCTCGGGCCATATCGCCGGGGTGATCAATCCTGCCTCGAAGAACAAGCGCAGCTACTGGATCAACGAGAAGACCGGCAAGAGCCGCCTGCGCACGCCGGACGAGTGGTTCGCCGGTGCGGAAGAGCGCAAGGGCAGCTGGTGGCCGGAGTGGGCGCGCTTCCTGCAGGAGAACGGTGGCGCGGAAGTACCGGCGCCTGGCCAGCCCGGCAACGAGCGATACCTGCCGTCCGAGCCGGCGCCGGGTCGCTACGTGAAGGTGAGGGCAGAGTAAAACCAACAGCGATGCACCGAATTGGTGCGTCGATTGCGTAATAATTGCTGCACCTGCGCAACGAACGTGGTATTTTTATCCGGTTTGTCCGGTCGGGCGCACGATGCCCGGCCTGGCAAGAGCGACACCGGCTCTTCGGTAATTTTTGTAGTGTTGTCACAGCGTTCCACCAGCATGGGAACGCCATTTATGGAACTTGAGATGAGTAGTGCAAAAAACAGTACTGAACGCCTGATCAAGAAATACCCGAACCGTCGTCTCTACGACACCCAGACAAGTTCCTATATCACCTTGACGGACGTGAAGCAGTTGGTCCTGGACGCCGACGAGTTCACCGTCGTCGACGCCAAGACGAGCGAGGACCTGACCCGCAGCATCCTGCTGCAGATCATCCTGGAGGAAGAAGCAAATGGGGCGCCGATGTTCTCGAGCGCGGTGCTGGCGCAGATCATCCGTTACTACGGCCATGCGATGCAGGGCATGATGGGTTCCTACCTGGAAAAGAACGTGCAAGCGTTCACCGACATCCAGAACAAGTTCACCGCCAACGCCGCCGGCGCCATCGAAGGCAAGCCCTTCAGCCCGGAAATGTGGACCCAGTTCATGAACGTCCAGGGCCCGATGATGCAGGGCATGATGAACAACTACATCGACCAGAGCAAGAACCTGTTCGTGCAGATGCAGGAGCAGATGCAGAACCAGAGCAAGGCGCTGTTCAGTGCCTTCCCCTTCCCACCGGCGACCACGCCGACGGACAAGAAGTAAATCCGGCGCAGTACGGCGGCCTTGGTGGCCGTGCGGTGTCGTATGCAAGGTGAATGCCCGGCCGCGTGTCGGGCGTTTCGTTTTAGGAGCGACGTGTTGTGCGCCTGAGCCCCGTGCGTTGAACGCGTGGACGGGGAACCCGTCCACCCTACGGGTGCATGCAAGGGAGTAGGGTGGACGGCTCCGCCGTCCACGCGTCGATCGTTGCACTGTGCCGCCCATCGAATGTACCGGTATCTCACTGCCGCGTTGCACAACGGCCCATCCTCCCCGCCAAAACCGCCCCGGCGGTGTTCCTGAATTCCCGCTTCGGGTACAATCGCGGATTGCCCAGAATTTTCTGACACCAATCCCCCATGCTCGAACTCCGCCGCAATCCTGCTCCAGTCACCACCGCCGCCACTACCGTTCCTGCCGACACCGTCGCCGCGGCTCCCTCGGCCGCGCCCAAGGTCGGTTTCGTCTCGCTCGGCTGCCCGAAGGCGCTGGTCGACTCGGAACAGATCCTGACCCAGCTGCGCGCCGAAGGCTACCAGACCGCCAAGTCCTACGACGGCGCCGACCTCGTCATCGTCAACACCTGCGGCTTCATCGATGCCGCCGTGCAGGAGTCGCTCGACGCGATCGGCGAGGCGCTGGCCGAGAACGGTAAAGTCATCGTCACCGGTTGCCTGGGCGCGAAGAAGGATGCTTCGGGCGAGGACATCATCACCAAGGTGCACCCGAAGGTGCTGGCCGTGACCGGCCCGCATGCGATGACCGAGGTGATGGAATCGGTGCACCTGCATTTGCCGAAACCGCACAACCCCTTCGTCGACCTGATGCCGGACCACGGCGTGAAACTCACGCCCAAGCATTACGCCTACCTGAAGATTTCCGAGGGCTGCAACCACCGCTGCAGCTTCTGCATCATCCCGTCGATGCGCGGCGACCTGGTCTCGCGCCCGATCCACGAAGTGCTGAAGGAAGCGGAAAACCTGTTCAAGGCCGGCGTCAAGGAATTGCTGGTCATTTCGCAGGACACCAGCGCCTACGGCGTGGACGTGAAATTCCGCACCGGTTTCTGGAACGGCCGCCCGATCAAGACCCACATGACCCAGCTCACCGAAGCGCTGGGCGTGCTGGCGCGCCAGTACGACGCCTGGGTGCGCCTGCACTACGTCTACCCGTACCCGCACGTCGACCAAGTGATTCCGCTGATGGGCGACGGCCATGTGCTGCCTTACCTCGACATCCCGATGCAGCACGCGCATCCGGACGTGCTCAAGCGAATGAAGCGCCCGGCCAGCGGCGAGAAGAACCTCGACCGCATCCTGGCCTGGCGCAAGATGAATCCGGACCTTACGATCCGCTCCACCTTCATCGCCGGCTTCCCGGGCGAGACCGAAGCCGAGTTCGAATACCTGCTCGACTTCCTGCGCGAAGCGCAGATCGACCGCCTGGGCTGCTTCGCCTACTCGCCGGTCGAAGGCGCCACCGCCAACCTGCTCGACAATCCGGTGCCGGAAGAGGTGCGCGAGGAGCGCCGTGCGCGCGTCATGCTGCTGCAGGAAGAAATCTCGCTCAAGCGCCTGCAGGCGAAGGTCGGCAAGACCATCCGCGTGCTGATCGACGAAGTCAACCCGCGCGAAGCGATCGGCAGATCAAGCGCAGACGCGCCCGAAATCGACGGCGTGGTGCACATCAAGCGCTCGCTGGTGCCGGGCAAGGCCAAGCTGGCCGTCGGCCAGTTCGCCGATGTCGTCGTGACCAAGGCCGACGCCCACGATCTCTGGGCCAGCCTGGCGTAATCGGGAAGGGGTGAACCGGATGAACAAGAAGTCGCTCCAGACCACCATCGTCCACACCGACTACACGGCCCCGGGCGGCTTTGCTGCCTACCCGCCGGCGATCCACCACGCCTCGACCGTGCTGTTCGAGAACGTGGCCGCGATGCGCTCGGGCCAGTGGAAGGACAAGACTGCCTACACCTACGGCCTGCACGGCACCCCGACCACCTTCACGCTGGAAGCGCGCCTGGCCGAAATCGAGGGCGGCAGCCACTGCCTGCTGGCGCCTTCGGGCCTGGCGGCCATCGCCATGGTCGATTTCGCCCTGCTGAAAACCGGCGACGACGTCCTGTTGCCGGACAACGTCTACAACCCGAACCGCGAGCTGGGACGCTGGCTGAGCGCCGACTTCGGCATCACCGCGCGCTATTACGATCCGCTGATCGGCGCCGGCATTGCCGACCTGATCCAGCCGAACACGAAGCTGATCTGGACCGAGGCGCCGGGCTCGGTGTCGATGGAAGTGCCGGACCTGCCGGCCATCTGTGCGGCCGCCAAGGCGCGCGGTGTGCTGGTTGCGCTCGACAATACCTGGTCGGCCGGGCTGGCCCTCAGGGGCTTCGACCTGGGCGTGGACATCGTCATGCATGCACTCACCAAATACCAGTCGGGCGGCTCCGACGTGCTGATGGGCGCCGTCATCACCCGCGATAAGGCTGTGCACGACCGCCTGGCGCTGGCCCACATGCGCCTGGGCCTGGGCGTGAGCGCCGACGACGCTTACTTGGTGATGCGCGGGCTGCCGACCATGAAGCTGCGCTTCGAGGCGCACGACGCCGCGGCGCGCAAGGTCGCCACCTGGCTCAAGTCGCGTCCCGAAATCGCGTCGGTGCTGCACCCGGCCTTCGAGGATTGCCCGGGGCACGCGGTCTGGCGACGTGATTTTACCGGGGCCGGCGGCCTGTTCTCGGTGATCTTCGACGAGCGCTACACGGAAGAGCAGACCGACCGCTTCGTCGATGCGCTGACCCTGTTCGGCCTCGGCTACAGCTGGGGTGGTGCGAACAGCCTGGTGATGCCCTACCGGATGGCGGCGATCCGCCGCAACTGGCAGGGCAAGGGCATCTTGGTGCGCTTCAACATCGGCCTGGAAGACCCGGACGACCTGATCGCCGACATCGAGCGTGCCTTCGCACAGCTGACCTGAAGGACGCTTCCCCTACGAAAACCACCGCACCGCGGTGGTTTTTTTTCGCCCGGCGAAACGATGGCATGACAGGCAGCGTCTGCCGCGCGCAACAGGCGACCCTGAAGCGCGGGCAAATTGTTGAGCTTTTACATTTCCTCACGGAAACTTACATGTTACACTTTTGCTCTATGGAAACACTGATATGCGATTGATATCGCCAGTGCATTGTCAACACTAGGGGAATACACGGTCTATGTCGCTTACCGGCACCGTTCGGCGGGAGGAAGTCTTGTGGGCGCTGGGAAGCCTGTGCGGCCTCTATCGCATTCCTTTCGACAGCGCCCTGGTCGCCCAGCAGTTTCCGCCGCCCTACACCCACGGCAGCTTCCACGAGATGGCCCGTGCCCTCGGCATCCGCAGCGGCAGTTGCACGCTGGCCGGCGCCGACTGGCAACAGCTGCCGCTGCCGGCGGTCGCCTTCCTGCATCCCGAAGGGGAAGAGGAGACGGCCGGCCTCGTCCTCGTGCTGAAATCCGACGGCAAGCTGCTGAGCGTATGCCGCGCCGGCGCGCAAGAGCCGGAGACGATGGCCGTGGAGGAAGCCGCCCGGCGTTTTGCCCCGGACATTCTCCTGTTCGGCAAGGAAGCCGAGACCGGCGGCAAGGACGAGGACGAGATCGCCGGCTTCACCCAGGAAAAGAAGGCCTTCGGTTTCCGCTGGTTCGTTCCCGAACTCCTCAAGCACAAGGCCATCTGGCGCGACATCCTGCTCGCCTCGCTGGCGATCCAGCTGGTCGGCCTGGCCACGCCCCTGTTCACCCAGGCCATCATCGACAAGGTGGTGGTGCACCAGACCCGGAACACGCTGCTGGTGCTGGGCATCGGCCTGCTGATGTTCATGGTGTTTACCTCCTGCATGACCTGGCTGCGCCAATACCTGGTGCTGCACACCGGTAACCGCATCGACGCCGTGCTGGGCAGCGAAGTGTTCCGCCACATGCTGCGCCTGCCGCTGCCGTATTTCGAGCAGCGTCCGACCGGCACCCTGGTCGCGCGCCTGCAAGGCGTCGAGACCATCCGCGAGTTCATTTCCGGCGCCGCCGTCACCCTGATCCTCGACCTGCCTTTCCTGCTGATTTTCCTGGCCGTGATGTTCAGCTACAGCTGGCAGCTGTCCCTGATCGCGGTCGGCCTGCTGGGCGTGATTGCGCTGATGAGCGTGCTGGTCACGCCGCTCTTCCGCGAGCGCCTCAACAAGCAGTTCATGCTGGGCGCGCGCAACCAGGCCTTCCTCACCGAATACCTGGCGGGCATGGGCACGGTCAAATCCCTGCAGATGGAGCCGGACGTCGACCGCAAGTACGGCGACCTGCTGGCCCAGTACCTGGCCGCGGGCTTCTCCACCAAACAGGTCGGCAATACCTATAACGTGGCCGCCAACGCGGTCGAACAGGTGATGACGCTGGCCATCCTGCTGGTCGGGGCGATGCTGGTCATGGGCAACGACGGCTTCACCGTCGGCATGCTGGTCGCCTTCCAGATGTTTGCCGGCCGCATGAGCCAACCGATGCTGAGGCTGTCCGGCCTGTGGCAGGAATTCCAGCAGGCGAACATTGCCGTCAAGCGCCTGGGCGACATGATGGACATGCCGGCCGAGCCCTACGCCCTGCGCCCGAGCCGCGAAGCCAAAGGGCAGGGCGCGCTGGAACTGAGCAACGTCTCCTTCCGCTATTCCGAGCACCACCCCTGGCTGTACCGCAACCTGAACCTCGCCTTCAAGCCGGGCCGCCTCAGCGTGCTGATGGGCCCGTCGGGCTGCGGCAAGAGCACGCTGGCGAAACTGATGCTGGGCTTTTACCAGCCGAGCGATGGCCTGGTCCAGCTCGACGGCCGCGACATCCGCTTCCTGGCCGCGAACGAACTGCGCCAGGTCTTCGGCGTGGTGCCCCAGGAAACCGTGCTGTTCTCCGGCACGATCTACGACAACCTGGTCATGGCCCACCCGCACGCCAGCTTCGAGGACGTGATCGCCGCCTGCAAGGCCGCCGAGATCCACGACACGATCGACAAGCTGCCGCAAGGCTACCAGACCGAGATCGGCGAGCGCGGCACGGGTCTCTCGGGCGGGCAGCGCCAGCGCCTGGCGATTGCCCGCGCCCTGCTGCGCAAACCCGGCATCCTGATTTTCGACGAGGCCGTCTCCAACCTGGACCAGCACACCGCCGAGCAGTTCGCGCGCACCGTGAACTCGCTCAAGGGCAAGGTCACGATGGTCTTCATTACCCACCAGATTCCGCGCGGGCTGCAGGTCGACGAGGTCTTCAGCTTCGACAAGCCCGCACAGGCACGCCAACCCGCATCCAGGATGCAGGTCGTGCCGCCATCCACTTCGGCTCCGGCCGCCTGATTCAACCTGAACGCTTCCCACGTCAACAAGAGGAAATGCAATGACAACTGAATACTCGTCCGTGACCCGTACGCTGCCATCGACCGTCGACGACCTGGTCCTGACCGGCAGTGCCGACATCAACGGCACCGGCAACACGCGCGACAATACGATCACCGGCAATGCCGGCGCGAACGTACTGGACGGACGCTCGGGAGCGGACACGCTGATCGGCGGCGCGGGGAACGATACCTATGTCGTCGACAACGCGGGCGACCGGGTGGTCGAAAACGTGGATGAAGGCGTCGACACCGTCAACGCGAGCGTGAGCTATACGCTGTCGGACAACGTCGAGAACCTGACCCTGACCGGCGGCAGCAGCGGCACGGGCAACGCGCTGGACAACGTCATCACCGGCAACGGCGGCCAGAATACCTTGAGCGGCATGGACGGCAACGACACGCTGTCCGGCGGCGCGGGCAACGACACCCTCGACGGCGGCACGGGCGACGACACCATGGCCGGCGGCACAGGCGACGATACCTTCGTGGTCGACGCCGCCGGCGACAGCGTGGTCGAAGCGGCCGGCGCCGGCACCGACACGGTGCGCTCGCACATCGACTATGCGCTCGGCGACAACCTCGAGAACCTGGTCCTGGCCGGCAGCGCCGACCTCGAAGGCCGCGGCAACCTGCTCGACAACAGCCTCACCGGCAACAGCGGCGCCAATGCGCTGTATGGCGACGCCGGCAACGATACCCTCGATGGCGGCCTGGGCGCCGACCACATGGAAGGCGGTGTCGGCGACGACATCTATGTCGTGGACGACCAGGGCGACCGCGTGATCGAACTCGGCGGCGCCGGCATCGACAGCGTGCAGTCGAGCATTTCCACAACCCTCAGCGAGCACGTCGAGAACCTCGCCCTGAGCGGCACGGCCGCCATCGACGGCACCGGCAACACGCTCGACAACCTCATCGTCGGGAACGCCGGCGCCAACGCGCTGGCCGGCCTCGAAGGCAACGACACCCTCGACGGCGGCGCGGGCGCCGACACCCTGCAGGGTGGCAGCGGCAACGACACCTATTACGTCGACAATGCGCTCGACGCCGTGGTCGAGCTGGACGGCGAAGGCGAGGACAAGGTCGTGGCCAGCGTGCACCACACGCTGGCGGCCAACGTCGAGAACCTGGCGCTGGCCGGCGCCGGCGGCATCAGCGGCACGGGCAACGAGCTCGACAACGAGATCAGCGGCAACAGCGTCAACAACGCGCTCTACGGCCTGGACGGCGACGATACCCTGTACGGCAACGGCGGCCACGACGTGCTCGACGGCGGCAGCGGCGCCGACATCATGGTCGGCGGCGTCGGCGACGATACCTACGTCGTCGACCAGGCCGGCGACCTGGTAGTGGAATACGCGAGCTCCGGGACCGACCTGGTCCGATCGAGCGTCGACTACACGCTGACCGACTACGCCGAGCACCTGACCCTGACCGGCAGCGCCGACCTCGCCGGCACCGGCAACGCATTCAACAATATCATCGAGGGCAACGCCGGGAACAACCTGATTGCAGGCGGCGCAGGCAACGACACGGTGCGCGCAGGCGACGGCAGCGACCAGGTCGACGGCGGCGACGGCAACGACACGCTCAACGGCGAGGGCGGCAACGACATCCTGTTCGGCGGCGCCGGCAGCGACTCGATCAGCGGCGGCGCCGGCGACGATTACATGGAAGGCGGCCTGGGCGACGACACCTATTCGGTCGAGGACGCCGGCGACCTGGTGGTCGAAGACGTCGGCGCCGGCACCGACATGGTCAATGCGGGCCGCAGTTATACCCTGACCGCCAACGTCGAGAACCTGACCCTGGTCGGGATGGCCGACATCGACGGCACCGGCAATGAGCTCAACAACATCATCTTCGGCAGCGGCGGTGCCAACCTGCTGCAGGGGCTGGACGGCAACGACATTATCCATGCCAACAGCGGCAACGATACCCTGGTCGGCGGCGAGGGCAACGACGTCCTGAACGGCGACACCGGCGACGACCGCCTGCAGGGCGATGCCGGCAACGACACGCTCAACGGCGGCGCAGGCGTCGACGACATGGCCGGCGGCACCGGCAACGACAACTACACGGTCGACAACGCGGGCGATCTCGTCCACGAGAACGCGGGCGAAGGCGTCGATACCGTCAACGCCAGCGTCGACTACACGCTGACCAGCGACGTCGAAAACCTGTCGCTCTTCGGTTTCGGGAATATCGCCGGCCGCGGAAACGAACTCGACAACACGGTCAGCGGCAACAACGCGCACAACCAGCTGTTCGGCCTCGAAGGCAGCGACACGCTGCTTGGTCTGGCCGGCAACGATGTGCTCGACGGCGGCCTGGGCGCCGACCTGATGCAGGGCGGCGTGGGCGACGACACATATCTCGTCGACAACGCCGGCGACCGCGTCGAGGAACTCGCGAACCAGGGCGCCGACACGGTGCGCTCGGAAATCGACTACACCCTCACCGCCAACGTCGAGAACCTGGTCCTGCTGGGCACGGACGACCTGAGCGGCGCCGGCAATAATTCGAATAACGTGATCACCGGCAACAGCGGCAACAACACCGTCAGCGCCGGCGACGGCCTCGACACCGTGCATGCGGGCGCCGGCAACGACCTCGTCCGCGGCGGCAACGGCAACGACACGCTCAACGGCGAGGCGGGCGAGGACCAGCTGTTCGGCGACGCCGGCAACGACAGGCTCGACGGCGGCGAAGGCGCCGACCGCATGCTGGGCGGCCTCGGCGACGACGTGTTCATCGTCGACAGCGCGGGCGACCAGGCAATGGAAGCGGCCGGCGAAGGCACCGACATCGTGCACGCGAGCGTCACCACCACGCTGCTCGACAACGTCGAAAACCTGCTCCTGACGGGCGGCGCGGACATCGACGGCAACGGCAACGAGCTGAACAACATCATTACCGGCAACAGCGGCGCCAACGTCCTCGACGGCCGTGCCGGCAACGACACCATCAGCGCCGGCCTCGGCAACGACCTGCTGGTCGGCGGCGAGGGCAACGACGTGCTCAACGGCGACGCCGGGGAAGACCGCCTGCAGGGCGACGCAGGCAACGACACCCTGAACGGCGGCGCCGGGCTCGATACGATGCTGGGCGGCAGCGGCGACGACACCTATGTCGTCGACAACGCCGGCGACCTGGCGATCGAGCTCGCGGACGAAGGGATCGACACCGTGCAGTCGACGGTGAGCTTCGCCCTGGGAGACAACGTCGAGAACCTGACCCTGACGGGCAGCAGCGGCATCAACGGCACCGGCAACGGGCTGGCCAACCGCATCACGGGCAACAGCGGCAGCAACGTGCTCGACGGCGGCGCCGGCGCCGACACCATGGCCGGCGGCGCAGGCAACGACACCTATATCGTCGACGACGCCGGCGATGTCGTCACCGAAGCGGCCAACGGCGGCACCGATACCGTGGAGTCGTCGGTCGACTTCGTCCTCGGCGCGAACGTCGAAAAACTGGTCTTGACCGGCAGCGCCCACCTGGCCGGCACCGGCAACACGCTCGCCAACACGATCACCGGCAATGACGGCAACAACCTCATCGACGGCGGCGCGGGCGCCGACACCATGAGCGGCGGCATGGGCGACGACACCTACGTCGTCGACGCCGCCGGCGACACGGTCGTGGAAGCGGCCAACGCCGGCCTCGATACCGTCCACGCCGGCGTGAGCCACACGCTCGCCGCCAACGTCGAAAACCTGGTGCTGACCGGCACAGCCGCGCTGGCCGGCAGCGGCAACGCACTCGACAACACCATCACCGGCAACGCCGGCAACAACGTTTTGAACGGCATGGCCGGCAACGACGTGATCGACGCGGGCGCCGGCAACGACACCCTCGACGGCGGCAGCGGCGCCGATACCATGCTGGGCGGCGCAGGCGACGACACCTACCTGGTCGACGACGCGGGCGACATCGTGATCGAGCAATTCGGCGAAGGCGCCGACACGGTCGTCGCCAGCATCGACTACACCCTCGGCCTCCACCTCAACAACCTGACGCTGGCCGACGGCGCCCTGAACGGCACCGGCAACACGGCGGTCAATGTCATCACCGGCAACAGCGCCGACAACGTCCTCGACGGCGCCGGCGGCAAGGACACGCTGGTGGGCGGCGCCGGCAACGATACCTATATCGCCGACGGCGGCGACACGGTCGTCGAGCTGGCGGGCGGCGGCACCGACACGGTCCGCGCAGACACCAGCTACACGCTGGGCGCGCACCTCGAAAACCTGGTGCTGGTCGGCACCGCTGACCTGAACGGCACCGGCAACGAGCTGGCCAACAGCATGGTCGGCAATGCGGGCGCCAACGTCCTCGACGGCGGCGCGGGTGCCGACACCCTGGCGGGCGGCGCGGGCGACGACACCTACCTGGTCGATGCGACCGGCGACCTCGTGCTCGAGGCGGCCGGCGAGGGCGTCGACACGGTCCTGGCAGGCGCCAACTACACCCTCGGCGCCAACGTCGAGCACCTGGTGCTGACCGGCAGCCAGAACCTCAGCGGCACCGGCAACGCGGGCGACAACACCATCACCGGCAACAGCGGCGCCAACGTCCTCGACGGCGGTGCAGGGAACGACACGCTCGACGGCGGCGCGGGCGCGGACACGCTGCACGGCGGCGCCGGCGACGACACCTATGTGGTCGACAACGCGGGCGACGTGGTAGTGGAAGCGGCGGGCGACGGCACCGACACCGTGCTGGCCGGCGCCAGCCACGTGCTGGCGGCGAACCTCGAGCACCTGGTGCTGACCGGCGAAGCCAACCTCCATGGCACCGGCAATGCTTCCGCGAATACCCTCACCGGAAACGATGGCGACAACCAGCTGGCCGGCATGGACGGCAACGACCTGCTGGTCGGCGGCGCCGGCAACGATGTGCTGCTGGGCGGCGCCGGCGACGACACCTACGTGTTCGGCATCGGCGACGGCATGGAGCGCATCATCGACGCCCAGGGCAGCGGCACGCTCCAGATTCGTGGCGGCCTCACCGCAGCCGACCTGCTCGCCGAGCAGTCGGGCCGCGACCTGGTGCTGACGATCGCAGCCAGCGGCGACAGCGTGACCCTGGTCGACTGGCTGGGCCAGGCAGAGGGCGTGACCCGCATCGTCTTCGAAGACGGCAGCGTCATCGACCACGGCGGCATGGCGGCCCTGCTGAACGCGGCGCCGCTGGCCGCCGACGACAGCATCGCGGTGCAGGAAGACGGGGGCGCGGTCCTGCTGCCGGTCACCCAGCTGCTCGCCAACGACACCGACCCCGACCTGGGCGACGTGGTGAGCGTGATCGCGGTCGGCGCCTCCAGCATCGGCGCCGACGTCGGCCTGATCGATGGCGCGGTCGCTTACGACATCGGCGGGCGCTTCCAGGAACTGGCGCAGGGCGAGGTCCTGAACGACAGCTTCACCTATACCATTACCGACGAGATGGGCGAGACCTCGACCGCCGTCGTCAACGTCCAGGTCATCGGCGCCAACGACGCCGCCGTGACGGTGGCCGACAGCGCGGAGGCGTTCGAAGACGGGACCACGGCCGTCAGCGGCAATGTGCTGGCCAACGACAGCGACATCGACCGCGGCACCGTGCTGCAGGTGGCCGCGCCGGGCACCATCGCCGGCGTCTACGGCAGCCTGGTCATCGCGGCCGACGGCAGCTACACCTATAGCCTGAACGAGGGCGCGGCCAATGTGCAGGGCCTGAACGCAGGCGAGGTCGTGACCGACACCTTCGCCTACGTCGCCACCGACGGCATCGAGGGCGTCGCCTCCACCCTCAGCATCACCATCTCCGGCACCAACGACGCGCCGGTGCTGTCGGCCGACGCGGCGCAGGTTCTTGAAGACAGCGAGGTCGCCGCCAGCGGCAACGTGCTGGCGAACGACAGCGATGCCGACAGCAGCGCGGTGCTCTCCGTGGCCGCGCCGGGCGTCTACACCGGGACCTACGGCAGCCTGACGCTGGCCGCGGACGGCAGCTACACCTACAGCCTGCACGATGGCGGCACCAAGGTGCAGTCGCTGGGCGAGGGCGAGTTCGTGACCGACACCTTCGCCTACGCCGCCACCGACGGCGCCGAGCAGCTGGCCTCCAGCCTGGTCATCACGATCGCCGGCAGCAACGATGCGCCGGTGGTGACGGCCGACACGGCGCAGGCGGCCGAAGACGAGGTCGTGATCGCCAGCGGCAACGTGCTGGCGAACGACCGCGATGCCGACAGCGGCACCGTTCTCCTCGTGAGCGAACCGGGCGTCTATGCGGGCGCCTACGGCACCCTGACCCTGGCCCGGGACGGCAGCTACACCTACAGCCTCGACAGCAACGCGGCCGCGGTGCAGGCGCTGGCCGAGGGCCAGTCGGTGGTCGACAGCTTCAGCTATGCGGCAACCGACGGCCAGGCCGTCGTCGCCTCGACCCTGGAAATCACGGTCACCG
This sequence comes from Massilia sp. SYSU DXS3249, assembly GCF_053668055.1. Taxonomy (NCBI): domain Bacteria; kingdom Pseudomonadati; phylum Pseudomonadota; class Betaproteobacteria; order Burkholderiales; family Oxalobacteraceae; genus Massilia; species Massilia sp. SYSU DXS3249. The sequence goes on from NZ_JBSIPX010000001.1 coordinate 348,103, forward strand.
GCACCAACGACGCACCGCTGCTCGCCGCCGACAAGGCGCAGCTGGATGAGGACACCGCCGGCGTCAGCGGCAACGTGCTGGCCAACGACAGCGACGCCGACTTCGGCGCCACGCTGGCCGCCGGCGCCGCCACCAGCCAGGGCCGCTACGGCAGCCTGGCGCTGGATGCGGACGGCGGCTACCAGTACCGGCTCGATACGGCGGCGGTGCAGCCGCTGGGCCGCGGCGCCTCGGTGGTCGACCGCTTCAGCTACGGCGCGGGCGACGGCCTGGCATCGGGTGCGTCGACGCTCGACATCACCGTGGCCGGCGCCAACGATGCGCCGATCGTGGTGGTCCCGCTGGCTGACCAGAGCTTGACCTTCAACAAGGCCTTCTCGTTCAAGCTTCCGGCCGACAGTTTCAAGGACCTCGACCAGGGCGACACGCTGAGCTACTCGGCCAGCCTGGCCGACGGTTCCGAACTGCCGACCTGGCTGAAGTTCGACGTGAAGACCGGCACCTTCTCGGGCACCACGCCGAAGCAGGTGGGCGCGATCGAGGTGCGCGTCACCGCGACCGACCAGGTGGCCGCCACCGGCAGCATGGAAGGCAGCCTGTCAGCTTCCGACGTGTTCACGCTGTCGGTCAGCCATGGCAACGAAGGCGTCGGCAACGGCGAGGATGCGGCGCCGGGTGGCCACGACAGCAACCAGAACGACGGTCCGGGCACCGGCCCGGGCAATCCCGGCTCGAAGGGCGGCAAGAACTTCGGCATCGCGATCGGCGTCAGCGCCTCGAACGGGGTGGCCTCGGTGTCGGTGGCCGCCTCCGCGCAGACGACCGATGCCCTGGGCGTGCCGGCCCTGCTCAGCGCCAGCAAGATCGTCGAGTTCAGCCTGCCGGCGAGCAGCATCGGCAATACCACCTCGGCCCAGAGCTTCGGCGCCTGGCTGAAGGTGGACCTGGCGGTCTCGGAAGCGCTGGCGGAGAAGAAGTCGCTGACTTGGCTCGACGAGCGCAACGGCGCCGATACCGGCGTGCTGGCCAAGGCCACCCTCGGCTTCCTCGGCTCGACGGTCGCCTTCGGGGGCGGCGGACTGTCGCTGTCGGGCAGCGCAGGCGTCGAGCTGAAGGGCTTCGAAGGCCTGGGCAAGGGCACCAAGAAGCTGAAGTAATCGGCTCAGGTAATTAGCTCAAGTAGGAGCCTCGCCCAGCCGTTAATACGGGTGGGCATGCCTGGAACCCGGCCATATCGGGTTCCAGGCCCTTTTTTTATCCCTCCACCGGTTCATCCATCGTGAAAAAAACCAGGACCAAAGCGGCATCCAGCGCACTCGACTTTTCGCCGCCCCTGCTGCGCCTGCAGCAGTCGGCACCGAATCCGCTCGGCCGCAAGGTCTTGTGGGCCCTGCTGATCCTGCTGGTGCTGCTGGCCTTGTGGGCGGTCGTTGGCAAACTCGACATCGTCGCGGTCGCCGAGGGCAAGCTGGTCCCGCAGAGCTATGTGAAGATCGTCCAGCCGGCCGAATCTGGCATCGTCAAGGAAATCCTGGTGAAGGAGGGCGATAGCGTGCGCGCCGGGCAGGTGCTGATGCGCATGGATACCCTGATCACCGACGCCGATGCCAAGTCGATTCAGACTGACCGGCAGGGCAAGCTTCTCGCGCTGCGCCGGGTCGACGCCGAGCTGGCCGACACCCCGTTCCAGCCGCAGGCGGGCGATCCGCCGCACCTGCTGGCGGCCGCCCAATCGCAATACCGCGCCAACCGCGCCGCCTTCCAGGCCGCCCTGGCCGAGGAAAAGAGCCGGCTCGCCAAGGCGCGCCAGGACCTGGCCGCCGCGCTCGAGATCCAGCGCAAGTTCAGCGCCGTGCTGCCGCACTACCGCGAGCAGGAAAAGGCCTTCGAGAAGCTCGGTAAGGACGGCTTCGCGGGCGGCGTGCTGGTCAGCGACAAGCGGCGCGAGCGCATCGAGAAGGAACAGGAACTGGCGACCCAGGACCACATGATCGAGTCGGCGCGCGCCGGCGTGCAGCAGTCGGAGATGAAGCTGGTGCAGATCGATTCGGATTACCGCCGCCAGCTGCACGTCGAGCGCGGCGAGGCCCAGCGCGCCTTCGACCAGCTGTCGCAGGAACTGGCCAAGCAGACCCACCGCAAGGAGCTGCTCGAGCTGAAGGCGACCCAGGACAGCGTGGTCAAGGAACTGGCCACGCATTCGATCGGCACCGTGGTCCAGCCGGGCACCGTGCTGCTGACGCTGGTGCCGCGCGACGAGACCCTGCGCGCCGAGGTCTGGCTGACCAACGACGACATCGGTTTCGTGAAGCAGGGCCAGACCGTGCGCCTGAAGTTCGCCGCCTTCCCGTTTCAGAAGTACGGGATGGTGGAGGGGACGGTCGAGCACATCGGTGCCGACTCGGTGGAGAGCGCCGAGAATGGCGCCAGGCCTGCCAAGCATGGTGCGGCGCCGCCGTCCAACTTCAAGGCGCTAGTGGCGTTGAAGACCGCGGCGCTCGAAGCCGACGGCGCCCGTTTTCCGTTAAGCGCCGGCATGCAGGCGAATGCCGAGATCCTGCTCGGCACCCGCACCGTGCTCGAATACCTGCTCTCGCCGATGCAGAAGGCCTGGCACGAGGCGGCGCGCGAACGCTGATGGGATAAGAAGAGATTCAACGAAAAAGGAGCGCCGCGGCGCTCCTTTCTTATTCCGGTTAGTCCGGCTTATTGCTTCAACACCCGGCGCAGGGTGCTTGAGAGGTCCTCGACCGAGAACTTGGCCACGTAGGCGTCGGCGCCGATGTTCTTCACGTGCTCCTCGTTGGTCGTGCCCGACAGCGAGGAGTGGATTACGACCGGCAGGTTGGCCAGGCGTGCGCTCTTCTTGATGTTGCGGGTCAGCGTGAAGCCGTCCATCTCGGGCATCTCGAGGTCGGTCAGCACCAGGGCCACCTTGTCGTAGACGCTCTTGCCTTCGTTCTCGGCGGCGTTGGCGATGCTGGCCAGCTGCTCCCAGGCTTCCTTGCCGCTCTTGGTCATCACGAAGGGCAGGCCCATCGCCTCCAGGCCCTGCTCGATGAGGGCGCGGGCGACCACCGAATCGTCGGCCGCCAGGATGATCGAGCCGGGCTTGATCTGGATCTTCGCGCCAACGCTCTGCGGGTTGATGGCCGCGTTGGCTTCCGGGTTCATGTTGCGCAGGATGGTCTCGACGTCGAGCACCTGGGCCAGGCGTCCCGGCTCGCCGTTCTCGCCGTCGAGGCGGGCGATGCTGGTGACCATGCCGCTGCCGGCGCTGTGCTCGGACGACATGACCTGGCTCCAGTCGAGGCGCACGATTTCCTCGACGCTCTCGACCGCGAAGGCCTGGGTGGTGCGGGCGAACTCGGTGACCAGCATGATGTTGAGCCCGGTCTTGGGCTTGACGCCGGCGATCGCGGGCAGGTCGAGTACCTGGATGATCTGGCCGCGCAGGTTCACCACGCCCAGCACATGGGGCGGCGAACCGGCGACGGCGGTGATCGGCGGCATCGCGACGATCTCGCGGATCTTGAATACGTTGATGCCGAACAGCTCGCTGTGATTGCCCTTGTCGTCGCCGCCGAGGCGAAAGAGCAGCAGCTCGAACTTGTTCGTGCCTGCCAGCGTGCTGCGCTCGTCGACTTCCTGTTGAACCGATTTCATATTTCGCCCTGAACTGTGTGGATGTGGCTGGTGGTGCCGTCAGGAAAGTATTCTAGCTGCGAAAAGCGCGAAATATGTCAACCGGGGTTCAAACTGGCATGGGTTTATTGCTGTTCAGGTCTAAAAAACCACGAATTAGACGATAGGCCTTCCATACCCACGCGACAGCCCAGATCAGCCAGGCAAACGGGATACCGATAATCGTGGCGAAGACGATACCGCCGATCACCATCCACAGGAAATAGAACCAGAACGAACGAATCATCCAGGTGTGGTGGCTGTAGACCATGGTGCCGCTGCTGTCCGGGCGCTTGATGTAGTTGACGATCAAGGGCAGGAAGGACAGCATCCCCAGCGAGAAGAAAAAGGTGGCGGCGTGGACGAGGTAGAGGATGCGCGCCAGTTGCTTGGCGTCTTCCGTCCCGCGGTCCAGAACGAGTTGCTGCGACATAAAAAACCTCCTTGGAGTGGCTCCCTACGGGACGACCCCGCTTGGCCGATTGTAGCAGCCATTCGTGGCGATTTCGCTAACATTGCAGATTTGCGCTTCCTGGCGTAGCCTGCGCATGCCCGGCTTTACAGCCTGGACTGCACCCAGGCGACGATATTGCCCGCGTCCATCGCCCCCGGCTGGCGCGCGATTTCACGCCCGCCCTTGAACAGCGCCAGGGTCGGAATACTGCGGATCGCGAAGCGCGCCGACAGGTCCTGGGCCCGTTCGGTGTCGACCTTCAGCAGGCGCACCCGCGGCTCGAGGCGGCCGGCCGCCTGGGCGTAGGCGGGCGCCATCATCTTGCACGGGCCGCACCATTCGGCCCAGAAATCGACCAGCACGGGAATGTCGTTACGCGAGATGTGGCGCGCGAAGCGCTCGGACGAGACGTCGAGCGGCCGGCCGGCGAACAGGGCGTGCGCGCACTTGCCGCAGACCGGGGCGTCGGCCAGGCGCGCCGGGGCGAGCCGGTTGACGGCGTCGCACTGGGGGCAGACGATGTGGATCGGGTCGCTCATGGTGGCTCCTCTATCGTAAAAACAAACAATATTCCTGGCCGCACAGGGGATGCCCCCCGCCGTGCCGGCTCAAGCATGCGACGCGGCAAGCGTGGCCGGCGTACAATCGCCCTAAGTATACTTGCAAAATCGCCAATGAAAAAAACGATGGCCTCTTGCCCGCACCTGATCGGTTGTGCCGGCTGGAACATTCCCAAGGAAGCTGCCGCCGCCTTCCCCGAAGCGGGCAGCCACCTCGAACGCTATGCCGCCGTCTTCCCGATGGTGGAGATCAACTCGTCGTTCTACAAGCCGCACCGCCCGCAAACCTATGCGCGCTGGGCCGAGAGCGTGCCGCGCGACTTCCGTTTCGCGGTCAAGGTGCCGCGCTCGATGACCCACGACGCCCAGCTGCGCGACATCGACGACCTGCTGGCGCGCTTCGCCGGCGAGGTCGGCGAGCTGGGCGACAAGCTGGGCGCGTTGCTGGTGCAGCTGCCGCCCAAGTTCGGCTTCCACGACGAAACCGTGCGCGATTTCTTCCTGCGCCTGCAGGACCGTTTCGATTGCATGATCGCCTGCGAAGGGCGCCACCCGAGCTGGTTCAGCGACACGGCCACCGAACTGCTGCGCGAGCGCGGCGTCACCCGCGTGATTGCCGACCCGGCCGCCGGCCAGCCCGGACCGCACGTGCCGACGACGAACGATGTGTACATGCGCCTGCACGGCGCCCCGCGCATCTATTATTCTTCCTATTCGCAGGAATACCTGGCGGCGCTGGTGCGCGAGCTGGAGGCGCACAAGGCGGCCGGGCGCACGGTCTGGTGCATCTTCGACAATACCGCTGCCGGCGAGGCGGTGCCGAACGCCCTCGACGTGTTGCGATCGTGCGGGGGCGGGCCGCTGTCCCTGGAGTAAACATCTGCATGGTCACGGCAACGTTTCGCTTTTACGAGGAATTGAACGATTTCCTGCCGCGCGAGCGGCGCGGATGCGCGTTCGAGGCGCCGTGCGCGCGTGCCGCCACGACCAAGCACATGATCGAGGCCCTGGGCGTGCCGCATACCGAGGTCGAGGTGATCCTCGTGAACGGCGAATCGAGCGGCCTGGACCGCATGCTCGTCGATGGCGACCGCGTCGCCGTGTATCCGATGTTCGAAACCTTCGACGTAACGCCGCTGCTGCGCCTGCGCGACAAGCCGCTGCGCCGCCTGCGCTTCGTGGCCGACGCCCACCTGGGCGGCCTGGCGCGGCTGCTGCGCATGGCCGGCTTCGATACGCTCTACGACAACGGTTTCCAGGACGAGGAGATCGTCGCGATCTCGCTCGAACAGGAGCGGGTGGCGCTGACGCGCGACCGCGAGCTGCTCAAGCGCCGCAGCCTCACCCACGGCTGCTACCTGCATGCCTTGAAACCGGCGGCCCAGTTCCGCGAGCTGTTCGAGCGGCTCGACCTGGCCGCCAGCGCCCGGCCATTCACCCTCTGCCTGCACTGCAACCTGCCGCTGCGCCCTGTGCCCAAGGCCGAGGTGGTCGACCAGCTCCCCGAATCGGTGCGCCTGCAGCACGAGGAATTCACGACCTGCGACGCCTGCCGCCGCGTGTTCTGGAAGGGCTCGCACCACAAGCGGATGGTGGCGATGCTGGAGGCGGCCGAAGTCGCCGGGACGGCGACAGAGCTTGCGACAAAGGCGGTGCCTACTGCGCTAGAATCGGACCTACCGTCCCAACCTGGACCCTGGTAGCGTGAACAATTTCGTGCCTGATTCCGTCCCTCATTCGGCTCCTGAGCTGCCGTTTCCGATCCGCGCCGAGTGCCCGCCGGGCGCCTGCGTCTGCGAGCGCGAGCGCCTGTTGGCCGAGCCCGGTGCCGACGTGCGGCCGCTTGCGATCGACCGCAAGCAGGAGATGAACCTGATCGCGCGCATCGAGCGTGTCGACAGCTACGAAGACCTGCAGCACGTGCAGGCCCTGATCCGCAAGAACATCGGCGCCGAGCTGCGCATCGAGCCGGGACCGAACGAGGTGCGCACCGTGCGCGGCATCATCATCGTGCTCGAGGAAAAGCCGGGCCTGTGCAAGAAGGTGCGCCAATCGGTGCCGGCGGCGGTGCGCAAGCGCCTGCAGGAGCGGCCCGAGATCGCCTACGCTATCCTGCACGCCAACGACCTGTTCGGCGCGGCCTGAAACCTGGCCTAGATCTTCACCACGTATTTCAGGATGATGCCCACCAGCAGCGCCGCAGCCATGGCCAGCGACAGGGCGCCGTGCAGCACGTCGGAGCCGATCGACACCTCGCGCGTCATTTCTTCCTTGCTGATCTTCGCGACCCGGCTAAGTACGACGGGACGCAGCAGGCCCTGGATGCCGAGCAGGATCAGGCCGATGCCGCACAGGGTTTCGCCGATCAGGTCGCGCTGCATGCCGCTCCACAGCCCCAGGCTGCCCAGGCCGACGCCGAACAGGAACCAGAAGGCGCGCGAGCCGGGGTAGCGTGAAAGTTTCGAAGTGTCCATGGTCGAGGGGAGCGTAAAAGGGGGCATTATAGACGCGTCGCCCGGCGCAGCCGCGGTCCGAACAGGACCAGCGCCAGCGCCAGCACGACGAGGACGATGCCGGCCCATTGCCAGGGCGTCACCACCTCGCCCAGTACCAGCATGCCGGCCGCGATACCGACGGTCGGCACCGCCAGGCCGAAGGGCGACACGCGGTTGGCCGGATGCCGTTTCAGCAGCCCCGTCCAGAGCGCGTAACCGAGGATGGTGGCGAACCAGCCGAGGTAGGCCATCGAGGCCCAGGCCGTGTTAGAGATGGCCTGCCAGTCGAAGCGCGCCGCGGGCGGGTCGAAGGCCAGCGACAGCAGGACGAAGGGCAGGATCGGCACCAGGCTGCTCCAGACCATGAAGGGCAGCACGTCGAACTGGGGCGACTCGCGCTGGGCGATGCGCACCACGATGTTCGAAGCCGCCCACATCGCCGCCGAGCCGACGTTGAGCAGGAAGCCGGCGAGCGTGAGCTCGGACGCTCCGGCCTGGAAGACATCGACGCAGAAGCAGGCCAGCCCGAGCGCGGCAAGCGCCATGGCCGCCTTCAGGCTGCGTCCGACCGTTTCCCCCAGCACCAGGCTGCCGAACAGGGCGGTGAAGAAGACCTGCATCTGCAGCACCACCGGCGCCAGCGAGGCAGACATGCCGGCGCGCAGCGCGAGGAAGAGCAGGCCGAACTGGCCGACGCCCTGGAACAGCCCGTACAGCAGCACCCAGCGCGGCGCGATCGCCGGGGGACGCACGAACAGCAGCAGGGGCAGCAGCGCAAACAGGTAGCGCCCGGCGCCGAGCTGGAAAGGCGTCACTTCGCGCAGGGCCAGCTTCATGGCGACGAAATTCGTGCCCCAGATGAGCACCACGCACAGCGCCGCCGCGTAATCGCGCCCGGCGAGGGAGCCGGCGTCCTTCATGCGGGCGTCTTCCGCGCCGGCGGGCAGGAGGCGGGCACTTCCGAATCGCGGTTCTGGTTGCCGGCCCGGGCTGGGAAGAGGCGAAGGACGTGAGGGTACCAGGCGCCGTTGGCCGTGTTCGCTTTCGGAGAGGGGAGCAACAGGTCGTCGGTCATGCTCATGGTCGCGAACGTGTGCCGCCTCCTTAGTAGATGTTTGTTCCGGGTTCCAGGGCGACCAGCTCGGCCCGGGACCGGTGAGCGTTCATTCTAGGTTGGCAGTTCGATAACGGCAATCGATAAATGGCGGGCGACAGGCCTGCGGGCGTGCCGCCGTGGCGCAGGGCGGCAACCACGAGGCCGAATCGAGGCGGGCGCGCCAGGACAGCCGGATCGGGACGGCCGGATGCACCTACCGAAAAAAAAGGCCGCACATCGTGCGGCCTCTCGTTTCGCGGGCTCTCCATCGGCACGATCCAGCATGCCGGCCCGCGCTCAGCGGCGGCGGTAGTGGCCCCGGTGATGATGGCCGCCCCAGCTGCGCCCGAAGCTGAAACCCAGGCCGATCGAGACCGGCGGATACCAATACGGATCGCGCACGATCACGGGCGGATAGCCATAGACCGGCTGCGGCGCATACACCGGCTGCGAGCCGTACACGGGTTGCGAGCCGTACACCGGCGCACCCGGCGGCGCAGGATTGACGACGACGTTCGAGCTGGTAACGACGCCAGCGTCGCCGGCCCGCGCGCCGGTACCGAGCGGCACCGGCGTGACCGAGACGACCTGCCACTGGCTCGGGTCGCCCGACTGGGCATAGCCTCGGGTGCCGTAATTGGCCGGCCCCGGGCCGGGAGTGGCGCAGCCTGCAAGCAGGGCGACGCCGGCGATGGCGAAGATGAGTTTTTTCATGACGGTCCTCCTGATTCCGCCATGATAGTGTCCTCATATCCATTCTGGCGTGGAATTACAGCTTGTTACACTCGATCAGCCCAGCAGGCTTTCGCCGGTCGTGCTGCTCGACACGAAGGGCGCCAGCGGCACCGCGTTGGCGATCGCCTGGTAGCCGGCGTCGTTCGGGTGCAAGTGGTCGCCGCTGTCGTAGGCCGGCAGGATGCGGGTCGGGTTGGCCGGGTCGCGCAGGGCGGTTTCGACATCGACCAGGCCGTCGAACTCGGTGCTGGCGCGCAGCCAGTTGTTGGCGGCGCGGCGCACGGATTCGCGCGCGGCCGTGTAGTACACGAAGCCCTCGAAGGGAGGCAGTGTGGCGCCGATGACGCTGATGTCGCGTGCGTGCGCCCGTGCGATGAGCTGGCGCCAGCCCGCGATCAGGTCGGCGACCGGGATCGGGTTCGAGCCGGAGCTGTAGCAGATGTCGTTGATGCCGATGAGGGCGATCAGGTAGCGCACCCCGGCCGTGCCCAGCACGTCGCGGTCGAAGCGTTCGAGCGTGTCGCGGCCCGCGAGCAGGGCATTGGGGTAATCGTTCAAGAGCAGGTTGGCGCTGATGCCGCGGTTGACGACGCCGATGCGCCCGGCCGCGCCCAGCGCCGTCTGCAGGCGCCGCGCCAGGTAATCGGGCCAGCGCCGGTTGGCATTGGAGGTGCTGCGCGCGCCGTCGGTGATCGAATCGCCGAGCGCGACGACGGCCGGTACGGGGGCGGCCACGTCGATCTCGGTCAGGAAAGGCCAGGACAGGATAGAGCGCGATACCGGCAGGGCGAGCGTGGACGTATAGTCGCCGCTGGCGGACACGTAGCTGGTCTGCAGGGCGGCGTCATGGATGGTCGTTCCCTGGGCCGGGCCCGGCAGGTAGAGGCTGACGGCGAGGTCGGCCTGGGCCGGGACCGCCAGCTCGACCGGGTCGGACAGCACCGGGGCGCCGGCGGGGATGGTGATCGCCGTCTGCCCGCTGAAGCGCAGTTCGCGCAGGCTGGTGGCAGCGATCGAGGCGCCGCTGGTGCGCAGCGCGATGCTGGCGCGCCCGATGCGCAGCGGCGTGCTGCCCATTTCGTTGGAGACGCGGATCCGCACCCGGCTGCCGCCGATGCTGGCGCGCGCAATCAGGCGCAGGGTCTGGCCGGTAAAGCTCTGCACGTTGGCCGAGGGAGGCGGACCTGCCGGCGCCGTGCCCCAGGTGGCGCACCAGCGCTCGGACGGTCCGGCCTGCCCGAACGCGGGCAGCGACGGCAGGGCCAGTGCGGCGCCCACGGCGGGACCGGCGATGAGGAACTGGCGCCGGGTAGGGCCGGCACGGCGCCGCTCGGCGGACTGGGCAGAGACCTCTTTCATGGATGTGCTCCTCGGGCAGGTTGGCAGGACCGGCGTAGGCAAGGCGCATGGGCTGCGCTCGCGTTACCCAATCTAAATCGCCGGCCGGGGCGACTCAAGGGACGCACAGCAGGAGCTTTGCGCTAGCACAGGAATGGATGAGATTGTGCTTGGAAACGAGCAATTAATTGCCCAGTACAATGATTTAGCTGGGGCTACACCCAGGCTGAGGCCACGCGTGTCGGAATTAACCTAGCACCGCCAGCACCCCGTCGAGCCCGCTGAAATTGAGCGCCACGTCGGCCTGCGCCCGCACCACGGGCTTGGCGCGGAAGGCCACCGACAGGCCGGCCACGCTCATCATCCTGAGGTCGTTGGCGCCGTCGCCCATGACGATTGCCTGCCGGGTGTCGATGCACAGTTCCGCGCACACGCGCTGCACGGTGCGCATCTTTTCCTCGGCGTCGACGATGCCGCCGGTCACGCGCCCGGTCAGGCGGCCATCTTCCACCTCGAGCAGGTTGGCGTGGGTGTAGTCCAGGCCCAGCCGGGTTTTCAGGCGGTCGGTGAAGAAGGTGAAGCCGCCCGAGACCAGCAGGGTCTTGAGGCCGGCCGCCTGCACCGCGGCGAGCATCTCGACGGCGCCCGGCGACAGGCGCAGGCGCTCCTCGTACACGCGCTCCAGGGCCGATGCTTCCAGCCCCGCGAGCAGGGCGACGCGGCGCGTGAGGCTGGCCGCGAAATCGAGTTCGCCGCGCATCGCCGCCTCGGTGATTTCGGAGACCTCGGCCTTGAGCCCCTGCATGTCGGCGATCTCGTCGATACACTCGATGGTAATCAGCGTCGAGTCCATGTCCATCGCCACCAGCCGGAAGTCGGCCAGCGTGCGTCCTGCGGCCACAAAGGTTGCGTCGACCCCGGCGGCAAACGCCGCTTCCTGCACCGCGCGCGCGAGCTCAGGCGAATGGGAAACGTCCTCCCCGCGCAGCGCCCGCTCGCCGAGCGCATGCGTGCGCGCCGGCCGGGCCAGGGCCAGCACGGCCTCCAGCGATTCCATCGAGGCATTCGGGCCTTGCACCACCAGATTCATCGTCATCGTGTTCTTCTTGATCTACTTAAGCCAGCAGTTGTTTGATGGTTTGCTTCACCTGCAGCACGCGCGCCGCCAGGTCGGGCATGGCGGCCGTGATGCGCAGCTTGTCCTGGCCGGCCAGCTTGATGTGCCGGTTCTTCTGGATCAGCGTGATGATCTTGATCGGGTCGATCGGCGGCTTCTCCATGAACTGCAGGTTGGCCGCCTCGCCGTGGGCGTCGATCTTCACGATGCCGACGGTTTTCGCTGCGATGCGCAGGCGGTGGGTCTCGATCAGGGCCTTGACCTGTTCCGGGAGTTTACCGAAGCGGTCGATCAGCTCTTCCTGCATGTCGTCGACCTTGCCCTGGCTTTCGCAATTGGCCAGGCGCTTGTAGATCGACAGGCGCTCGTGCACGTCGCCGCAGAAGTCGGCCGGCAGCAGGGCGGGCACGTGCAGGTTGATCTCGGTGGTCGAGGACAGCGGCGCGGCCAGGTCCGGCTCCTTGCCGGCCTTCAGCGAGCGCACCGCCTCGTTGAGCATGTCCGAATACAGCTGGAAGCCCACTTCGAGCATCTCGCCCGACTGGTTCTCGCCCAGCACCTCGCCGGCACCGCGGATTTCGAGGTCGTGCATCGCCAGGTAGAAGCCGCTGCCCAGTTCTTCCATCGCCTGGATCGCGTCCAGGCGGCGCTGCGCCTGCTTGGTGAGGTTGGAGACGTCGTTCACCAGCAGGTAGGCATAGGCCTGGTGGTGCGAACGGCCGACGCGTCCGCGCAGCTGGTGCAGCTGGGCCAGGCCGAACTTGTCGGCGCGGTGCATGATGATCGTGTTCGCGCTCGGCACGTCGATGCCGGTCTCGATGATGGTCGTGCACAGCAGGATGTTGAAGCGCTGGGCCACGAAGTCGCGCATCACCTTTTCCAGGTCGCGCTCGTGCATCTGGCCGTGGGCGACGCCGATGCGCGCCTCCGGCAGCAGTTCGCGCAGCATGGCGAGACGGTTCTCGATGGTCTCGACTTCGTTGTGCAGGAAGTAGATCTGGCCGCCGCGCTTCAGTTCGCGCAGGCAGGCTTCGCGGATCACGGAGCCGTCCTCGCTGCGGACAAAGGTCTTGATCGCCAGGCGCTTTTGCGGGGCCGTCGCGATGATCGAGAAGTCGCGCAGGCCCTCCAGGGCCATGCCCAGCGTGCGCGGGATCGGCGTGGCGGTCAGGGTCAGTACGTCGACCTCGGCGCGCAAGGCTTTCAGCGCCTCCTTCTGGCGCACGCCGAAGCGGTGTTCCTCGTCGATAATGACGAGCCCGAGGCGGGTGAATTTCACGTCCGGCGATAGCAGCTTGTGGGTGCCGATCACGATGTCGAGGGTGCCGTCGGCCATGCCCTTGATCGCATTGTTGATTTCTTTTCCCGTTCTGAAGCGCGACAGCTCGGCGATTTTCACCGGCCAGTCCGCGAAGCGGTCGGCGAAGGTTTGCGCATGCTGTTCGGCCAGCAGCGTGGTCGGCGCCAGGATCGCCACCTGCTTGCCCCCCATGACGGCGATGAAGGCGGCGCGCAGCGCGACTTCGGTCTTGCCGAAGCCGACGTCGCCGCACACCAGGCGGTCCATCGGCCGGCCCGAGGTCATGTCCTTGATGACGTTGGAGATCGCCTCGGCCTGGTCCGGCGTCTCGTCGAAACCGAAGCTCTGGGCGAAGTTCTCGTAGTCGATGCTCGAGTATTCGAAGGCGTGGCCGGTGCGCGCGGCGCGGCGGGCATACAGGTTCAGGAGCTCGGCGGCGGTGTCGCGCACCTGCTCGGCGGCTTTTCGCTTGGCCTTGTCCCACTGGCCGGAACCGAGCGAGTGCAGCGGCGCGTCCTCGGGCGAGGTGCCGGAATAGCGCGAGATCACGTGGAGCTGCGACACCGGCACGTAGAGTTTCGTGTCCTTGGCGTATTCCAGGTGCAGGAACTCCATCTCGCCTTCGCCCAGGTCCATGCTGGTCAGGCCCATGTAGCGGCCGATGCCGTGGTTGATGTGCACCACCGGGTCGCCGATCTTGAGTTCCGACAGGTCGCGCACCATGGACTCGACCTGGCTGCTCGCTTCCTGCTTCTTCTTGCCGGCGCGGCGGCCGGAACCGGCATACAGCTCGGTCTCGGTGATGAAGGCGATGCAGCCGCTCGATTCTTCCAGCAGCTCGAAGCCGGCCTGCAGCGGCGCCACGCCGAGCGCGAGCTTCGCGTCGCTCGCGCGCATGCCTTCGAAGCCTTCGACCGAAGCCAGTTCCAGCTTGTATTCGTTGAAGTACTGCTGCAGCGTTTCGCGGCGGCCGTTCGACTCGGCGCAGATCATCACGCGGCAGCCGGTGCGCATCAGGAACGCGCGCAGGTTGGCCAGCGGGTCTTCCAGGCGGCGGTTGACGGCGATGTCGGGAATCGGCGCCGACAACTCGGAGGCGGGCGCGTTGGCGTCGCGCGGAATGTTCCAGCGCCCGTGCTGCTTGGCGCAGGTGAAGAACTGCTCGTTCGACAGGAACAGTTCGCGCGGCTCGAGGATCGGGCGTTCGCGGTCGCTCTTGAGGAAGCGGTAGCGCGACTCGGTGTCCATCCAGAAGCGCGAGATGGCGGCGTCGATGTCGCCGACCAGGGCCAGCGGCCCGTCTGCCGGCAGGTAATCGAAGAGGGTCGCCGTCTCCTCGAAGAAGAGCGGCAGGTAGTATTCGATGCCGGCCGAGGCGATGCCGCTGCCGATGTCCTTGTAGATCGTCGAGCGCGACGGGTCGCCCTCGAAGCGCTCGCGCCAGCGGCTGCGGAAGCTCGTGCGGGCCGCCTCGTCCATCGGGAATTCGCGACCCGGCAGCAGGCGCACTTCCTTGACCGGGTAGAGCGAGCGCTGGGTGTCGGCGTCGAAGGTGCGGATGGTCTCGATCTCGTCGCCGAACAGGTCGAGGCGGTAGGGCAGGGCCGAGCCCATCGGGAACAGGTCGATCAGGCCGCCGCGCACCGAGTACTCGCCGGGCGACATCACCTGCGACACGTGGCTGTAGCCGGCCAGCGTCAGCTGGGCCTTGAGCCTGGCCTCGTCGAGCTTCTCGCCCTGGCGGAAGAAGAAGGTGTACGCCGCGAGGAAGGACGGCGGCGCCAGGCGCACGAGGGCGGTGGTGGCGGGCACCACGAGCACGTCGCACTGGCCCTGGCGGATCTCGTGCAGGGTGGCCAGGCGTTCGGAGACCAGGTCCTGGTGCGGCGAGAAGGCGTCGTAGGGCAGGGTTTCCCAGTCCGGCAGCAGGTGGCAGGCCAGCTTGCCGTCGGCGAACCAGGGAATCTCGTCGAGCAGGCGCTGGCCGTCGCTGGCGTTGGCCACGACGACGGTGAGCATCTGCCCGCTTTCCTTGAAGGCGAGCCCTGCAACGGCCAGCGCATAGGCGTCGGACGAGCCGGACAGGGCAGGCAAAACGAAACGGTTACCGGGCTTGGGGAGGTGCTTTTTGAGGTCGAAAGGCATGCAGGCGGGCAGGTTGCGTTCTAGCCGATGGGTTGTCCATTATAGACGAACCCACCGCGCCACGCCCCGCACACGCTGCCAGTCGGCTTTATCGCCGGCGCATGCCGGACAGGGCGACGCCGGCCAGGATCACGCCGAAGCCGGCCACATGGTAGCCGTGCGGCGCTTCGCCCAGCAGCGGCCAGGCCGCCAGCGTCGCGAACAGCGGGATCAGGTAGACCGACATGCTGGCGCGCGCCGGGCCGGCGACGGCCACCAGGCGGTCGAAGCAGAAGTAGGCGCCCAGGCTGGGCACGACCGCAAGGAAGGCCAGCGCCAGGTAGAGGCGCGAATCGAGCAGGTTCGGGGTCGCGCCGCCGAGGCTCTCGAAGGCCGCGAAGGGCGCCAGCACCAGCGCGCCGCCGCCGATCAGCGCGGCCAGCTTGACCGTGGCCGGCATCGCCGGCAGCGGCAGGCGCCGTCCCAGCACCGTGTACAGGACCCAGCCGCAGGCGGCCAGCACCACCCACAGGTCGCCGGTGCCGAAGGCGAGGTCGCCGAGGGCGCCCAGCTCGCCGCGCGAGAGCACGATCAGGATGCCGAGGACCGCCAGCAGCATGCCGCCGGCCTGGTTTTTCGACAAGGGCGCCTTCCAGACCAGGGTTTCCAGCAGGGTGACCAGGGCCGGGCAGGCGGCGAAGATGATGGCGATGTTCGCCGCGCTCGTGTGGCGGGCGCCGACGTATTGCGGGCCGACGGCCAGGCCCATGCCGAGGCCGGCGAGCAGCATCAGGCGCGGCCAGTTGGCGCGCAGCACATGGCGCAGCGCCCACAGGCGCGGGCCGACGGTCGGCAGCAGGATCGCAAAGGCGAGCGCCCAGCGGCCGAAGGCGAGGAACAGCGGCGGGATGGCGGCACTTTCGGCCCAGCGCGCGACGAGCAGGTTGGCGGCGAACAGGGCCGGGGTAACCAGCATGAGCGGCAACTCGGCCGGGACGGGTTGCACCGCATAGCCTGATCCTGCACGTGAAACTGCTTCTGACACTAGGACTCCGAAATGAACTCTGATAGGCGAATCACAGCTGAATGCTGCGACCGCAAAACCCGCTGCTGCGTGCGCTGCGGGGCGCATGGGGATGCGGTGCGAATGGCAAAGCAACATTTTACTGCGCTGCACAAAGAATGTTCTTTCGTTTTCCCGGCAGTTTGCCCCAGATGTCTGAAGCTTCTTCTACAGTTCGGCTAAAATAGATAAGAACTATCTACGCTAAGTAGTAATACTGAGAGGATTAGCAAGAATGAAAGATGGCGTGCTCGACGAGATCGACCGCAAGATCCTGCGCACGCTCAGCCAGGACGGCCGCATCAGCAACCAGAAACTGGCCGACACGGTCAACCTGTCGCCGACGCCCTGCTGGCACCGGGTGCGGGCACTGGAAGAGTCGGGCCATATCAGCGGCTATGTCGCCGTGCTCGACCAGCGCACGATGGGCCTGCCGGACACGGTGATCATCGAGGTCACGGTCGACCGCCACGACGACGAGATCTTCCAGCGCTTTTCGGACGCGCTGGCCGACCTGCCCGAAGTGATGGAAGCCTACCTGCTCTCGGGCGAATACGATTACCTGATCAAGGTGGCGGTCTCCGGCACCGAGGGCTACGAGCGCTTCCTGCGCCAGAAGCTCTACAAGCTGCCGGGCGTGACGCACACGCGCTCGACGTTCACCTTGCGCTGCCTGAAGCGCACGCCATCGGTGACCTTGTAGCCGGGACAAAAAACGCCGGCATGGAGCCGGCGCTTGTCGACGATGCGAGAGGGGCGGTTCAGCGCCCCTTGCGCAGGCGCTCGCTCTGCTCGAAGCGCTCGGAATTGCGTTCGCGGCGTGCGAATTCGCCCTGCCAGGCGGCGAGGCGGCGGCTCTTGCGCACGCCGGTGTTGTGCTGGGCGACGTATTCGACGGTGGCGCCGAGCCAGGTTTCGTGGCGCGCCATCATGTGCTCCGCATTCGCCTGCGCCGCCTCGGCCACGCGGGCCACGACGGCATCGACGTGGGCGCGGGCCTGGGCGCGTTCGGACGGGGTCATCGCGGCAAGCACGTCGGCGGGAATGCGCGCGTCGGCCGGGGTGGCGCGCAGGCGGTTCATGTAGCCTGCGTGGCAGGCTTCCCACTGGACGATGGCCTTGTGGACGCTGCGGATCTGCAGGTTGGCGTGCGAGACGGCCGGTACCTCGGGCGCCGCGCAATGGTAGTTGTCGGTGGCGAGGTCGGCGCCGGTGTAGCCGGAGGTCCAGAACCCGACTGCCGCTTCCTGGTCCGCGCCGCGCTGTACGGTGCTCAAGG
The DNA here is from genome assembly GCF_053668055.1 of Massilia sp. SYSU DXS3249. Classification (NCBI taxonomy): domain Bacteria; kingdom Pseudomonadati; phylum Pseudomonadota; class Betaproteobacteria; order Burkholderiales; family Oxalobacteraceae; genus Massilia; species Massilia sp. SYSU DXS3249. Next base: position 365,348 of record NZ_JBSIPX010000001.1, read on the forward strand.
CCGGCTCGGCCATTACCGCGCCCGTTGCCAACAACATCATCAGTCCCGCCAGTTTCCGCATGGTCGCCTCACAATGAATGGATGTGTTCCGAGCATAGTGCCGCGCTGCCGGACTGGCAATGACATTTGCGTACCGCTCTGTATCGAAGAGGGAAAGAATGTCGGTCATGTGGCGCCGTTGCACAGATGCAACTTCCATGCGACATCTTGCTGTAACATGGGCTTTTTCCATTTGATAATTGAGCATGGACGATGCAGCTCGTCCGGCCCGCAGCGCATGAGCACCAGCCTTCACCTGAATCCCCACATCGGCAGCGACGACCCCGGCGTCTACCGCACGCTGCTCGAATCGACCAAGGCCATCCCCTGGAAAATCGACTGGGCCACGATGCGCTTCGCCTACATCGGCCCGCAGATCGAACAGCTGCTCGGCTGGAGCCAGTCGAGCTGGCTCACTGTGAACGACTGGGCCGACCGCATCCACGAGGACGACCGCCAGCGGACGGTGGACTTCTGCGTGGCCCAGTCGCAGCAGGGCGTCGACCACGAGGCCGACTACCGGGCGCTGACGGCCGACGGCGAGTACGTCTGGATCCGCGACGTGGTGCACGTCAAGCGCCACCCCGACGGCAGCGTCGATTGCCTGGTCGGCTTCATGTTCGACATCAGCGAACGCAAGAGCGCCGAGGACAAGATCCTGCAGCTGCAGAAGGAGCTGGAGACCCTGTCCTACCGCGACCCGCTGACCGGCATCGCCAACCGCCGCCTGTTCGACCAGATCCTCGCGGCCGAGTGGACGCGTTCGCGCGCCGCCGGCGAGCCGCTGTCGCTGGTGATGATCGACATCGACGCCTTCAAGGGCTACAACGACAGCTACGGCCACCCGCAGGGCGACGCCTGCCTGAAACAGGTGGCGGCGCTGCTCGACGACACGGCGGCCCGCACGCGTGACCTGTGCGCCCGCCTGGGCGGGGAGGAGTTCGCGATCCTGCTGCCGGCCACCAGCCTGGATGCCGCCCACAAGGTGGCCGAGCGCTTCGCCCGTATGCTGGCGCGCGCCGCCATCCCCCATCGCCAGTCGCCGGTAGCCGAGGTGCTCACCTGCAGCATCGGCGTGGCCACCACCGTGCCGGGTGTGCACGACCAGGCGGCCGCCTTCGTCGCCCTGGCCGACCGCCGTCTGTACCGCGCCAAGACGGATGGGCGCAACCGGATCGACATGACCTCAGCCTGAGGCTGCTACTTCGGCAGGCGCGCGCGCAGGGTTTCCAGCTCGGCGCGCAGGGCGGTGCGCTCGGCCAGCGAGGCCGCCAGCTGCGCCCGCATTTCCTTGACCTCGGCGGCAAAGCCGTCGCGCGCGGTGGCCGCGCCGACCAGCTCCATCTCGGCCGCCAGCCGGGCGTCCGATTGCGCCGCCGACGCCGCCACGTTGCGCTCGAGCTGCCCGCGCAAGTCGGCCAGCTGGGCATCCTTGCCGTCGATTGCCAGCTGGTCCTTGGCCTTGCTGACCAGGGCGTCCATCGCCACCTGGCGCGCGTTGCGCAGCTCGGCGTTCAGGCGTTCGATTTCTTCCGCGTGCCCGGCCGCGACGGCTTCGGCCTGGGCGCGCGCCGCGGTGGCGCCGTCGACCTCGGCCTGCAGGCCGTCGCGCTCGGCCTCGAGCCGGGCGCTCGCCGCCAGTAGCTCGTCCATGTCGCGCCCGGCCTGGTCCAGCGCCGCGCGGGTGCCGGCGCCTGCTTCCTGGGCAAACTGCTGCGCCCATTTCGCCAGGTCCGCGACCAGCGCCGCGGGCAGCTGCGCCGGCGGCGCTTCGGCCGGCTGGGCGCGGCCGGCGCGCCAGGCCAGCAGCGCGCGCCCGATGGCGGCAGGCGAGCCGCCGCCGAGCGCCTCGCGCAGGGTGTCGATCGTGACGGGCTTGCCGGCAGCGTGCAGCTTGTCGGCGGCTGCGTCGACGTCGTCGGCGGGAAGGTTGGGGCGGGCGTCCTGGCGAGGCATGTTCGGGTCCACGAAATGAGGTGAACGCTATTGTAAGGGCCACGCCGACTTTCGGCCGGCCGCCAGCATTAGGTGGGTGCTCGCCGGTTCGCGATCCCGAATGGCACATGCACCATCGGGATGGAGCCGCCGGGCGAGGCGCGCAGGTGGGTCAGCTGGTCGTCGAAAAAGATGTGCGGCTTGAACACGGACAGCACGCGCGACTTGTCCATGCCGCCGAGGAAAAAGGTTTCGTCGGGCGACACGCCCCAGCTTTTCAGGGTGGTGACGACCCGCTCGTGCGAGGGGGCGTTGCGCGCGGTGATGATGGCGATGCGCATGATCCGGCGGTAGCCGGGCTCGCGGCGCTGGGCGCGTTCCTCGAGCCGCTGCATCATGGCCAGCTTCTGGAACAGGTCCGCCAGCGGTCCCGGCCCGTGCGGGCGGCCCATGTGCAGGGTTTCGTGGGCGTGGAATTCGTCGAGGTCGTTGTTGCGCTTGAAGACGGTTTCCGATTCGTCGTCGGCCAGCACGCCGTCGAAGTCGAAGGCGACGCGCAGTTCGAGGTCGTCGTCCTCGTCGGCGATCTGCGAAGGCAGCACCAGGCCGGCCGGGTAATCCACGGCGATCGCGCTCTTCACGTCTTCCTCGTTGGCGCTGAGGAAGAGCGACGCATTGAATGCCGGCAGGTAGGAGTAGGGCGACTTGCCCGCCATGAAGGCCGCGCGCGAGATGTCGAGGCCGTAGTGGGCGATCGAGCGCATCACGCGCAGCCCGGTTTCGGGCGAATTGCGCGAGAACAGCACCACTTCCACCGGCGACTGGCGCGGGAAACACTGGTTAATGTTCAGGAAGCGCCGGATGAAGGGGAAGGCCACGCCCTTGCCGAGGACGGTGTCGAGGTGCTGTTCCTGGTAGAGGCGGTACTCGTCCGGGCCGCGGTCGAGGTAGACCTGGTGCGATTCGGACAGGTCGAACAGCGCGCTGGAAGCGACGCCGATGACGAGTTTTTGTTCGATCGGGAACGGCATCAGCCCTCCTGTGGGCGCAGTTGGTTAAAGACGGGAAGTCGAGCCGGCGTGAGGTGGGCGGCCACGAGCGGATCGTCCGGCGCGAGCACGCCCGCATCGAGCAGCAGGCGCAGCTTCGACAGGGCGTCGGCCGCGGCCAGCACCTCCCCGAGCGGGCCGGGCTTGCCGGCGACCGCCTCGGCCACCGCCTCCGGAAACTCCCACTGGCGGGCGATGCCCTCGGCCAGGCGGCGGGCATGGCCGAGCAGGGCGGCGCTGAAGGCATCGGAGCGCGGCAGCACGTCCTCCGTATAGACCTGGTCGATCAGGCGGAATGCGACGACCAGGCCGACGTTCTGCACCAGGCCGGCGAGATAGGCCTCGAAGGGATTGGCGCCCGCTTGCGGGGCCAGGGCGCCGGCCGCCTGCGCGCATTTCTCGGACTGGCTCCAGACCAGGGGCGCGACCAGTTTGGCGAAGCGCCCGGTCTGCATGCTGATCACCGGGCGGAAGGCCACCCGCGCCAGCAACATGCGCAGCCCGTTCTGGCCCAGCAGCATGACCGCGCCTTCGATATTGCGCACCGGCGTCGTGGAGCGGTAATACGGGCTGTTCGCCTCGCGGATGACTTCGGCGACCAGCACCAGGTCCTGCGCCACCATGCGCGACAGGTCGGCGCTCGAGACGTTCTCCATGCGCAGGCTGCGCAGCAGTTCGGGAATCACCGCCGGCACGCGCGGCACCAGCCCGGCCGCCTTCTCGGGTTCGCGGGCCAGCCGCGCCAGCTCGTCCGTGATGAGGCGCTCGGTGGCCTGGGGCGCGTCGCCGCCGGCGCTGCCGGCCAGCCAGCGGTAGAAGGCGAGGTCGACGCCGCCGCGGTCCGCCGGGCCGGCGCCGGGCGCAGCAGCGGCAGGCATGGCAGGGGCGGTATCGGCTGCCGGCGCAGGCGTGGCGGATGGCTTGTCGCCGCGCCGCGTGGCGCCGCCGAACCATCGCGCGAACCAGTTTTTCATCGTGGACAAGCCTCGGCCTTGGGAAGATCCGATTCTACCCGACAACGACGCAGAAGGAGGTGGGGGGGACTGAAGGGTGAACTGAAGGGGAAAGAGGCCGGGCGAACCGGCCGGCGACACGCCGGGAAGCGTGCCGCACACGTGCAGGAAAACTTAGCGGCCGGTGCCGGTAGGAGGGACAGGCGTGCGGGTGCCCGTGGTGCCGGTGCCGGTGGTGGTCGGGGTGCCGGCGGTGCCGGTCGTGCCGGTCTCGCCCATGGTGCCGGTGGTGCCCGACGTGCCCGAGGTACCCGACGTGCCGGTGGTACCCGTGGTGCCGGTGGTGCCCGTCGTACCCGTCGTGCCGGAGGAGGTGCCCGAGGTGCCGGTGCCCCAGCTGCCCGAGGTGCCGGTCGTGCCGGTGGTGCCCGACGAGGTACCCGACGAGGTGCCGGTGGTGCCCGACGAGGTGCCGCTGGTGCCCATCGAACCCGAGCTGCTGGTATCCGACATGGTGTCGGTCGACTTGCAGGCTGCCAGGCTCAGGCCCATCGCGGCGGCCAGGATAACGCTCAGAGTGGTGCGTTTCATATTATTTTCCCTCCTTGGTTGTGTGAGGTCTTCATCATGGGAGCGCTCTGTTCCGTTCACTATAGGAAGGAAGCGAGCGTTTGTGTAGGAGAAACCGGACAGTTAGTATCGAATGCGGGTAAAACTCAGCGGCGCTCGCCCGAGGTCGCGGCGCTGGCTCCCTCGACCGTCCCGGCTTTGGGGTCGGTTGCGCCCGTGGTGCCGGAGGTGGGGTTGGCGCCGGGTGCGCCGGTGCTGCCGCTGGTCATCGAGCCGCTCGAGCTGCCCGAGGCGGTCGTTCCCATCGAATCGCTGCCGGTCGTCGTGCTTGTCGTACTGCATGCGGCCAGGGCGGTACAGGCCGCCAGCATCATGGCTGTCGTGAATCGCTTCATGGTTATCCCCTCGGAGTAATGACAGGTTGTCATGATGCGGCCGCGCCCGTGGGGACGCCATAGGAGCAACACCAAGGGCTTTGTAGGACACCCCGGACGTCGCACGGGGATGCCGCAGGAAGAAGCCGGATTCAGGCCTGGCGCCGTTCCCGGATCCAGTCCACCAGCGCGTTCGACACCACCGGCCGGCTGAACAGGTAGCCCTGGCCCTTGGCGCAATGCTGGGCGCGCACGGCCTCGAGCTGGGCGGCGGTCTCGATGCCTTCCGCCACCGTGTTCATGCCCAGGCTTTGCGCCACCTTGACGGTCGCCTCGATCAGCACCCGGTGGTGATGGCTGGTGTCGGCGCGGCTCACGAACGAGCGGTCGATCTTGACGGTGTCGACCGGCAACAGGTGCAGGCTCGACAGGGACGAGTAGCCGGTGCCGAAATCGTCGAGCGCGAGCTGGACGCCGAGCGCCTTCAGTTCGTGCAGGCGCAGCTGGGTCTGTTCGTCCTGGGCGGCCAGGCTTTCGGTCACTTCCAGCTGCAGGCAGGCCGCCGGCATGCGCGTGCGCGCCAGGGTGGCGGCCACTTTCGCGGTCCAGTCGGGCTGGGCCAGCTGGGCGCGCGACAGGTTGACCGCCATCAGGCGCGGCGCGTCCGCTCCCAGCTCCGCCCGCCAGCGCATGAAGTCGGCGCAGGCGCGTTCGAGCACGAAGTCGCCGATCTGGTCGATCAGCCCGCACTCTTCGGCCACGCCGATGAAATCGAAGGGCGGCACCAGGCCGCGCGTCGGATGCTGCCAGCGCACCAGGGCCTCGACCCCGGCCGAATGGTCGATGCGGCCGTCCGCCGCCAGCCCGACCACCGGCTGGTAGACCACGAACAGCTGTTCTTCGGCGAGTGCCAGGCGCAGCTGGGATTCGATGTCGGCGCGGCGCTCGGCGCGTTCGCGCATGGCGCGCTCGAACACCGCGTGGCGGGCGCCGCCGGCGCGCTTGGCTTCGATCATGGCGATGCTGGCGTCGCGGATCGCCTCGTCGGCGTTGCCCTCGGCGCTAGCCCCCCAGAGCACGCCGATGCTGGCGCGGCAGGGCACCTGCTGGCCCTCGAGTTCGTGCGGACGCGCCAGGGTGTCGAGCAGGCGCAGGGCCAGGCGCTCGGCTTCGTCCGGATGGTGCAGGTTCGACAGCAGCACCACGAACTCGTCGCCGCCGACCCGGGCCACCAGGCCGGCGCCGCCCGCGGACGGGTCGACCAGGCCGTTGGCCGGCAGGCCGCCGGCGCGCATGCGGTCGGCCAGGGCGGCCAGCAGGCGGTCGCCGATCGAATTGAGCAGCCGGTCGCCGCCGGACTGGCCGAGGGTGTCGTTGATCTGGCGGAAGCGGTCGCAGTTCAGGAACAGCAGGGCGAACGATTCGCCGGCGCCCTGGTGGTCGAGCAGGTCCTGCAGCTGGTCGCGCGCGGCCGCGCGGTTCGGCAGGCGCGTCAGGGCGTCGGTGCGGGCGGCGCTGCGCAGGCGGCGGCGCAGGGTTTCCTGCTCGCGCTGCATTTCCAGCGTGGCGTCGGTGATCGCCGCCATCAGCCGTTCGGCGTCGAGTTTCATCAGGCTGATCGACAACACCTGCGGCGCGCCCGGCGCAGCCTGGCCCTCGAGCGGCACGCGCAGGGCGTCGCACACCACGCCCGAGGGATCGCCGAAGGCGACGGCCAGTTGCCGCACCTGGGGCGCGACTGGTTCGAGCACGGCGAACAGGTTGTCCAGGCCGCCTTCGCGCGCCAGCGGCATCAGCAGGTTCGAGGCCATCGGGTTGAGCATGTCGACGGTGCCGTCGAGGCTGGTCTGCACCAGCCCGATCGGGGCGCGGTACAGGAACTCGACCAGCGCCTCGTAGGCGTCGATCTGCTCAACCTGCATGTCGGCTTCGCTGTGGAGTGTTTTCATGGTTGGGCAGGTCGGGAGTCCAGGCGGCGACGCGGTTGCGGCCGCCGGCCTTGGCGAGGTACAGCGCCTGGTCGGCGCGCTTGATGAGGACGTCGATGTTAGCCGATACGGCGCCCGTTCCGCTGTCCTGTACGCCTTCCTGTACGTTGCCGCAGGCGCTGTCGAGGACGGCCACGCCGGCGCTGACCGTGTAGGCGATCTCGGCGCCGTCGGCCGCCACCAGCCGGGTCGAGACCGACGCGCACAGGCGCTCGGCCACCGCCACCGCCTGCGCCAGGTGCGTCGAGGGCAGCAGCACGGCGAACTCCTCGCCGCCGATGCGCGCCACGGTGTCGACGGCGCGGAAGGTGTCGCGCAGCGCGGCGGCCAGGTCGCACAGGACGCGGTCGCCGGCCGGGTGGCCGTAGCGGTCGTTGATGTGCTTGAAGTGGTCGGCGTCGAACAGCACCAGCGCCAGCGAGCGCGGGGTATGGCTGGCACGCTCGAGTTCGAGGTCGGCCGCCTCGAAGAAGGCGCGCCGGTTGCCCAGGCCCGTCAGGTGGTCGCAGAAGGCGGCCTGGCGCCGCTTTTCGCTGGCGGCGCGCTTGTCGCTGATGTCGCGCAGGATCAGGCAGTAGGCCGGGGCGTGAGGATCGTCAAGGTCGAAGGCTTCGCGGTCGGGCAGGGGCGCGATCAGGGCGCTGCCCCAGAACTGGCTGCCGTCGGCGCGCAGGCGCAGGCCTTCGTCCATGCTCCAGCCGTTGCGATCGGCTTCGCGCAGGCGGTCGAGCAGGTGCTCGCCGGTCATCGCATCGGGCGGATAGAAGACGGAGTAGGGCGCACCGACCACATGCTCGCCGAAGCCGGTCACGCGCCCGATGCTGTCGTTCCAGTCGCACAGGCGGCCCTGGCGGTCGAGGGCGGCCAGGGCATAGTCGCTGATGCGGGTCAGGATGGCGTTCAGCCAGGCGTCGCTCTGGCGCAGCTGGCGCTCGCGCCGTACTTCGGCCGTCACGTCCTTGATGACCGCCATCAGCCGCGTATCGTCGAGCTTGAGCAGGGTGAAGGACAGGATCTGCGGGGTGCCGCGGCGCTCTTCGCCGGCGCGCAAGTGGATGTGCAGGCCTTCGAAGATCATGCCGTGGCGGCCGGGGTACTGCGCGCACTGCAGGCGCAGGTCGGGCGCGACGTCTTCCAGGGCGGCGAACAGGTTCGTCAGGTTGCCGTCGGGCGAGAGCGGCATCAGGAGCTGGGCCGAGATCGGGTTGATCATCACGATCTCGCCGTCCATGTCGGACTGCACCAGTCCGACCGGCGCCAGGTAGAGGAACTGCATCAGCGCTTCGTGCTCTGCGCGCAGGGCGTCGAATTCGGCCTGGAATTCGGCCGGGCACCCGGCTGGTAAAGGCGCGGCGGCGCCGTCGATGGCAATCACCGGCGCTGGACCAGGACGTAGCGGGTGCTGCCGGCCGCGCTGGCCAGCAGGCGCAGCTTGACCTTGATCGGGCGCATGCGCAGGGTCAGCACGTAGTCGATCGTGTCGTCGAGTTCGCTGGCGTCGAGTGCGGCGTCTTCGAAGCGCTGGGCGACCATGAAATTGTTCAGGCAGGGCGCAACGTTCGTGAACAGCGGCTCGCCGATCACCCGCTGCGGCGACAGGCCGGCAGCCTGCGACTCCACGGCGTTATAGCGCTGCACGATGCTGTCGGCATCGAAACCGATCACGCCGAAGCCGAGCGCGTCGAGCTGCTCCTGGTTGCAGGCGTCGATGAGGTCGGCAAGGCCGCGGTCGTCGAAGGTAGGGGAAACGCTGGTCATGGGAGGCCCTGGAGAAAGATGCAAACCACATATAATTGATTTGCGGAAACTAAATGTTGGCATGGGGCTGCACGGGTGTCAATCGTGCGCGCACTGCGAAATGACGATTTTATCGTGCGGTTGACAGAAACGTCTCCCCGCTGTCACCATCCGCCACCTTTATTTGTCGAAATGGAAACGATGGAGCACCCTGCGCATCCCCAATGGTGGCGGCATGAAATTGCACTCCAGCGCGTCGTGCGCGACCTGGTGGCCTTTGAGCTGGCCCAGGCGCGGCCAGGGCGTCCGTTGTCCGCACAGGCATGGCCGGCCGCGCTTGACCTGACCGCTGACCTGGCTGCCGACCTCGGCGCCGACTCGCTCGAGCTGATGGGCGCAGCCACGGCGCTGGGCGACCTGCTCGGCTTCGGCCGTACCGGCATGGACGCGGCGCTGCTGGCGCGCCCGCTGCTGTCCGACTGGGTCGCGGCGGCGCGCGCCAGCCTGGAAGTGCATGACGCCGAACTGGTGTTCCGCACCTCGGGCAGCTCGGGCGCGCCCAAGCGCTGCCCGCATGCGCTGGCGAGCCTGTGGCGCGAAGTCGACGCGCTGGCGGCGCTGCTGCCCGGCCGCCGCCGCATTCTGAGCGCAGTGCCGGCCCATCATATCTACGGTTTCCTGTTCACGGTGCTGCTGCCGCAGGCGGGCGGCCAGGCCTTGCCCCTGGTCGACCTGCGCGCGCAGTCGCCCGCCTCGCTCGCCGCGCTGCTGGCGCCGGGCGACCTGGTCGTGGGGCATCCGGACTTCTGGGGGCAGGTGGCGCAGACCGCGCCGGGCTTCCCGCCGGACGTGGTCGGCGTCACCTCGACCGCGCCCTGTCCGCAGGATGTGGCCGAGGCGCTGGCGGCGGGCGGCCTGCGCCTGCTGCAGGTCTACGGCAGTTCGGAGACCGCGGGAGTGGGCTGGCGCGACGCGGCGGGCGATGCCTATCGGCTGCTGCCGTACTGGCGGCGCACCGGGGCCGACAACACGCTGGAACGCGATGGCCTCGACGGGACGGTCGAGCGCCACGTGCTGCAGGACCGCCTGCTGTGGAGCGGGCCGGACCGCTTCGTCCCGAACGGGCGCATCGACAACGCGGTGCAGGTGGGCGGGACCAATGTGTTCCCGGCCTATGTGGCGGAGGTGCTGGCGATGCATCCGCAGGTAACCGAATGCGTGGTGCGGGCGATGCGGGCGGACGAGGGGACGCGGCTGAAGGCCTTCGTGGTGCCTGTCGAGGGAGCGGACAGCGCGCAGCTGCGTTCGGAGCTGACGCGCTGGATTGGCGAACGTCTCTCCAGCGCGGAGTGCCCGGCCGCTTATTCCTTCGGGCCGGCGCTGCCGCGCCAGCCGAATGGAAAATTGGCCGACTGGATTATCGACGCCTGGGAGTGAATATTATTGTGTCGGCGGCACGACCACCGGTTGCGGCGCCGGGGAGGTGAGAACGGTGTCCGGGTAGGGATGCGCTTCCTCGTCGGGCTGCTCCGGCTCTTCTCCCGTTTCCGGTTCCGCCGGCGCCAGTTCGACGTCGATCGTGCGCAGTTCCGGCATCTCGGCGAATTCGGCGTAGACCCAGTCGTCGCGATCGCGCAGCACGCCTTCCGGCTCGGGGCGCTCGGTCTCGGGGCGCTTGGCGAGCGCCACTTCCATGTAGTCGAGCCAGATCGGCAGCGCCAGGGTCGAGCCGAATTCGCGTCCGCCCAGCGAGCGCGGTTCGTCGTAGCCCATCCAGGCCACCGCCACCACGTTGGCGCCATAGCCGGCGAACCAGCCGTCGACGGCGTCGCTGGTGGTGCCGGTCTTGCCGGCGACGTCGGCGCGTCCCAGGCGCTTGCCGGCGGCCGCGCCGGTGCCGTGGTGGGCGACGTCGCGCAGCATGCTGTCCGTGATGAAGGCGTTGCGGGCGTCGAGCACGCGCGCGCTTTCCTGGCGCGGCGCCGGCGGCTCGGCGCGGAACAGGACGCTGCCGTCGCCATCCTCGATCTTCGCGATCAGATAGGGCTTGACCGCGTAGCCGCCGTTGGCGAAGACGGCGTAGGCGCTGGCCATCTGCTCGGGCGTGACGGCGCCGGTCCCGAGCGCCATCGTGTAGTTCTTCGGATGGCGCGCCATGTCGAAGCCGAACTTGCCGAGGTGCTCGTGGGCGTAAGGCACTTCGATCGCGCGCAGCAGGCGCACGCTCGCCACGTTCCTCGACTGGGTCAGCGCCTGGCGGATCGTGATCGGACCCTTGTACTCGCCGTCGTCGTTCTGCGGCGACCAGGTCGCGCCCGCGTTCTCGCCGGGCATGTCGAGCGGCGCGTCGAGGATCAGGGCGCCCGGCGAATAGCCTTTCTCCACCGCCGCCGAGTACACGAAAGGCTTGATCGTCGAACCGGGCTGGCGCCAGGCCTGGGTCACGTGGTTGAACTTCTGCAGGTTGTAGTCGAAGCCGCCGACCAGGGCCTGGTAGGCGCCGGTATCGGCGTCGAGCGCGACGAAGGCGGCGGCCACCTGCGGCACCTGGGTGATGGCCCATTCCGCCTTGGCGCCGGGTTTTCCGGTCTTCGTGATGCGCACGATGGCACCGGGCGCGATCTTCTGCGATTCCTTGCCCTTGCCCGACAGGCCGGCCGCGGCGAACTTCAATCCGGCGCCCGTGATCGTGATGCTGTCCTCGTCCAGCGTGGTCACCTTCACCGACTTGCTTGAACTTTCCAGCACCATGGCCGGGATCAGCCCATCGCTCGACGGCCGCTTCTGCAGGGCCTCGACCACGGCTTCCTCGCGCTCGGCCTCGTCGACCGGGAGTTCGATGCGCGCTTCCGGGCCGCGGTAGCCGTGGCGCGCGTCGTAGGCCAGCACGTTGCGGCGCACCGAATCGTAGGCCGCTTCCTGGTCCTTCGAGACGATGGTGGTCGTGACCTTGATGCCGCGCGTATAGGATTCTTCGGCGTACTGCGCGAACACGGCCTGGCGCGCGAGTTCCGCCACGTACTGGGCGTGGGTGCCGAATTCCTTGGGGCGCGCATGCACGCGCATGGTCTCGCCGACGGCTTTCGCATACTGGGCTTCGTCGATGTGGCCGAGGTCGCGCAGGCGGCGCAGCACCTGTTCCTGGCGCGCCTTGGCGCGCTTCATGTTGACCGCCGGGTTGTTGCGCGAGGGGTTCTGCGGCAGGCCGGCCAGCATTGCCGTTTCCGCGAGCGTCAGCTGGTCCAGCTTCTTGCCGAAATAGCTGCGCGCGGCGCTGGCGAAACCATAGGAGCGCTGGCCCAGGTAGATCTGGTTCATGTACAGCTCGAGGATCTGGTCCTTGGTGAGCGCATCCTCGATCTTCTTGGCCAGCATGACTTCGTTGAACTTGCGCGACACGGATTTTTCGCGCGAGAGGAAGAAGTTGCGCGCGACCTGCATCGTGATGGTCGAGGCGCCGCCGGAGCCGAAGCCGCCGCGTACGTTCGAGACCACGGCGCGCGCCGCGCCCATCCAGTCGATGCCCTTGTGTTCGTAGAAGCGCGCGTCCTCGATCGCCAGCACGGCGTTCTTCATCATCGGCGGCATCTGGGCGATCGGCACGAAGTCGCGGTGCTCCTCGCCGAATTCGCCGATCAGCACATTGTCGGCCGTGTAGACGCGCAGCGGGATCTTCGGCTTGTAGTCGGTGACGGCGTCGATCGAGGGGACGTTGGGCAGGATCGCGAACAGGAACCACACGGCGACGCCGGCGATCAAAAGGACGAGGCCGGCGAGGATGAAGAGAATGAAACCTTGTTCGCGGCGCCGGGGGAGGGACCGGAGCGGCCGGAGGGGCTGGAAGGACTTGGTCAAGACAGTGTTCTCCTGCTGTGGCCTGCGCAAAAAGGCATGCCGGGCGGGGCATTATAATCCGCTTTTCTTACAGTCAAGCATATGCCATAGTCTCCCTTTCGTCCGCTTTCAGCCCCACCTAAGTAACCCAAAGGCCCCCAATGCCCTACGATCCCGATTCCGTTCCCGGCGCCGCCGGCGTGAAGCCGTATATTCCAGCGAACGCGCAACTGCCCGAGTTCACGATCCGCGCCCTCGTGATGGGCGTCGTGCTAGGCATGGTCTTCGGCGCGTCTTCGCTCTACCTGGTATTGAAAGTCGGCCTGACGGTCAGCGCCTCGATCCCGGTGGCGGTGATCGCCATCACCCTGTTCGGCATGTTCAAGAAGATGGGCGGGCGCGAATCGAGCATCCTGGAGAACAGCATCACCCAAACCGCCGGTTCGGCCGGCGAGTCGCTCGCCTTCGGCCTGGGCGTCACCATGCCGGCGATCATGATCCTCGGCTTCGACCTGGAGATCTCGCGCGTCATGCTGGTCGGCGTGCTGGGCGGCCTGCTCGGCATCCTGATGATGATCCCGATGCGCCGCACGATGATCGTCGAGGCGCACCGCGAGCTGAAATACCCGGAAGGCACGGCCTGCGCCGAAGTGCTGAAGGCCGCCGCCACCGACACCTCGCGCGCCGCCGCCGGCGAAGTGCGCGAAGCCGGCTCGGACGCCGCCCGCGACGCCAAGCGCCGCGCCGCCATCATCTTCGCCGGCTTCGGCGTCGGCCTGCTGTACAAGGTCGCCAACGTCTCGCTCAAGGGCTGGAAGGACGTCGCCAACTTCGAATTCGGCGCGCCGCTGAAGGCGGGATCGGCCGGCGCCGAAGTCTCGCCCGAGCTGGTCGGCGTCGGCTACATCATCGGCCCGCGCATCGCCTTCACGATGGCGGCGGGCGGCGTGCTGTCCTATCTGCTGCTGATCCCCATGATCAAGTTCTTCGGCGAGCTGCTGACCGTGCCGCTGTCGCCCGGAACGATGCTCATCAAGGACATGTCGCCGGACGACATCCGCGACGCCTACGTGCTGTACATCGGCGCCGGCGCCGTGGCTGCCGGCGGCCTGATTTCGCTGGTGCGCTCGCTGCCGTCGATCTGGAACGGCCTGAAGGGCGGGCTCGCGAGTATGAGCAAGGACGGGGGCAAAGGCAAGGCCGCGGCCGGCACGGCCCTGCGCACCGACCAGGACATTCCGTTCAAGTGGGTTGCGATCGGCTGCCTGGCGATCATCGCCATCATCACCTTCGCCACGCCGCTGCACATGAACCTGCTGGGCGCCTTGCTGATCCTCGTGTTCGGCTTCCTGTTCGCAACCGTTTCCTCGCGCCTGACGGGCGAAGTCGGCTCGTCCTCGAACCCGATTTCCGGCATGGCCGTCGCCACGCTGCTGTTCACCTGCCTCATCTTCCTCGTCATGGGCTGGACCGGCGGCCAGTATTACGTCACCGCGCTGTCGGTCGGCGCCATCGTCTGCATCGCGGCGAGTAACGCCGGCACCACCTCGCAGGATCTGAAGACCGGCTTCCTGGTCGGCTCGACCCCGCGCCTGCAGCAATACGCGATCCTGTGCGGCGCCTTCGCCTCGGCGCTGATCTTGGGACCCATCCTGCTGAAACTGAACGACGCCGGCACGGTCTACGTGCCGGCCGCCCAGGTGGCGCCGGGCGTGACCGTCGACGCCACGAAGCTGACGGAAACGGCGCAGCTGCAGGGCCCACAGGCGGAAACGGACAACAAGACCTATAAGGTCTGGCGCAAGCCGGACGCCGCCGGCGGCCCGGCCGGCAAATATCTCGTGGCCGACGACGGCCGCCTGGCCTACCTGGTCGATCCGGGCATCAACGGCCACTACGACAAGCGCCCGGACGGCACCGAGGTCAAGAAATACGACGCGCCCAAGGCCGTGCTCATGTCCTACATCATCAAGGGCATCCTCGACCGCGAGCTGCCCTGGACCCTGGTGCTGTTCGGCGTGATGATCTCGGTGGTGCTGGAACTGGCCGGCATCCAGGCGCTGGCGTTCTCGGTCGGCGTCTACCTGCCGCTGGTGTCGACGCTGCCGATCGCCGTCGGCGGCGCCGTGCGCTGGCTGGCGGACCGTCGCAACAACAAGCTGCCGCAGTACACCAAGCTGAACGCCGAGGAACGCACCGCCGCCGGCGACCGCAGCTCCGGCACCCTGCTGGCCTCGGGCTACATCGCCGGCGGCGCCCTGGCGGGCATCGTGATCGCCATCACGGCCGGCGTGATGACCAACTTCGACAGCATGATGGCGAAGTGGGCGGAGAGCTCGAATCCCTTCGTGTCGGGGCCGAGTGCGGACCTGCTGTCGCTGATTCCGTATGCGGCGATTATCGTGCTGTTGTACTGGGTGGCGCGCGAGAAGGCGGCTGCGAAGTAAGGTCACCGTTCGGCGCTCGATGGTGAAACGGCGCGGACGTAGGGTGGGCGGCTAAACTCGTCCACTCGCACCCACGCGACGGGTGCGCCGCCCACGCGTTCAAACAAGGCGGACCGCCGGGGTCGAGCAGCCTGACCGTGTCCAGCACCGGGATGGCCATGACATTCGTCGAACTTGCCCGGTCCGTATGAACGAACAGGCGCGGGCTGATCATCCGCGGCGGTCCGCCTTGTTTGAACGCGTGGGCGGCGCGAAGGTCGCCTTTGTGCAGACCGTCGGGTATAGCCGCCCACCCTACGCCTAATCATCCAGCCATAAAAAACGGCAGCCCGAAGGCTGCCGTTTTTCGTTGAAGCGAAGAGCGAATTACTTCACGCCGTGCATCAGTTTCTGAATCAGCGGTGCGATCAGGAACAGCAGCACGCCGCCGCCCACCAGCGACCAGAAGCCGAAGGTGTAGCCGTCGAGGGCCGAAGCGATCGACATGCCCGATTCGCCCGAGACGTGCGAAGCGAAGATGCCCGACAGGTTGTTGCCGATACCGGTCGACAGGAACCAGCCGCCCATGCCCAGGCCGACCAGGCGCACCGGGGCGAGCTTGGTGACCATCGACAGGCCGATCGGGGACAGGCACAGCTCGCCGATCGACTGGATGAAGTAGACGGTGAACAGGGTCCAGAACGGGATCTTGTTGTCCATGTCGACCAGGCTGCCCAGGGCGAACATCAGCAGGCCGAAGGCGAGGCCGTTGAAGATCAGGCCGAGGCCGAACTTGCGCGGGATCGACGGATTGGCGTTGCGCTTGCCCAGCATGACCCAGATGGCGGCGATGATCGGCGCAAACAGGATGATGGCGACCGAGTTCACGCTCTGGAACCAGGCGACCGGGAAGATCCAGCCGTTCAGGTCGCGGTCGACGATCTGGTCGGCCAGGAAGGTGAAGGAGCTGCCAGCCTGCTCGAAGAACATCCAGAACAGGATGTTGAAGGCGAAGATGATCATCATGGCGATGGTCTTGTCGCGCGCAACTTTACCGTTGCGGATGCCTTCGATCATCAGCATCGCGGCCAGGGCGAGGAACAGCACGGTCAGGATCACCTGCAGGGTGCCGGCGCCGAGTTTCAGCAGGAGATACACGCCCGGGATCACGACGATGCTGCCGATGATGACGGCGATCGAGCGGCCGCGGCCTTCCGCGCCGGCTTCCGGCGCGCCGATGCCGGCGAGGGTCTTGCGGCCGATGTAGAACCACACGAGGCTGATCAGCATACCGATGCCCGACACGAAGAACACGACCTTGTAGGCCGGGGTGGTGCCGTCGCCGAGTTCCTGGGCCAGGATCTGGGTCAGGATCGGGGCGATGAAGGCGCCGGCGTTAATGCCCATGTAGAAGATGGTGAAGCCCGAATCGCGGCGGGTGTCGCCCAGGCTGTAGAGCTTGCCGACCATGGTCGAGATGTTCGGCTTGAACATGCCGTTACCGACGATGATGGTGGCCAGGCCGAGCTTGAAGATGTCCTGGTCGGGCAGCGTGATCATGAACAGGCCGGCCGCCATGAAGACGGCGCCGATCAGGATCGAGCGCTGGTAGCCGATGACGCGGTCGGCGATCAGGCCGCCGAAGACGGCGCCGGCATACACCAGCGCGAGGTAGGAACCGTAGGTCAGGTTGGCGTCGGCCTGGCCGACGCCGGCGCCACCGTAGAACTGGGCGACGATGTAGAGCACGAGGGCCCAACGAATGCCGTAGAAAGCGAAACGCTCCCAGAATTCGGTCATGAAGAGCATCCACAGCGGAGCCGGGTGGCCCATGATCTGCTTGAACTCAGGAACGGCAACTTCTTTGCCGGGTGTTGCTGCTGCACCGCTCATGCGGGTTCTCCCGAAAATAGTGTTTTGAGAATAACTGTTTTATTGGAACGCCGAATCGGTCGCGAGACGTGCCGGAATTTCCAGTTGGGACGCATTTTAGAGGAATTTGCTTACCACAAGAAAAATTTTTGTCATTGTGGTAAACACGCGCGAAGCTGGTGCGGCGATGCTCCATTGTGTTGACACAGTGCACCGTCAGCGCACACATGCGCAGGCGTCCGCGGCGTACTTGTCGTATATTGGTGAAACAGCCAGTCATGTTTCCGGAAGCCTCTATTCCCGGCGTATTTAAAAAGGAAGACCCGCATGAATTACGAAGTCGTCGATACATTGATTTCCCCCGAAGGCCGGCTAGAAGTCCTGTCCAAGGCCGAGGTGGCCAAACTGCTCGACACCAGCCAGGGTGGCCTGTACAACATTTTCCGCAAGTGCGCGCTCGCTGTGCTCAACTGCGGCAGCTCGATCGACGATGGCAAGGAACTGCTCGAGCGCTACAGCAGCTTCGACATCAAGGTGATCCAGCGCGAGCGCGGCATCAAGCTCGAGATCCATGGTGCGCCGGCCATCGCTTTCGTCGACGGCAAGATGATCAAGGGCATCCACGAGCACCTGTTCTCCGTGCTGCGCGACATCGTCTACGTCCACTTCGAAGTCACCGACAACCCGCGCTTCGACCTGTCGCGCCCGGAAGGCATCACCGACGCGGTGTTCCACATCCTGCGCAATGCCAACGTCCTGCAGCCGCAGCGCAATCCCGACCTGGTCGTGTGCTGGGGCGGCCATTCGATCAACCGCATTGAATACAACTACTCGAAAGAGGTCGGCTACGCGCTCGGCCTGCGCGACCTCGACATCTGCACCGGCTGCGGCCCGGGCGCGATGAAGGGGCCGATGAAGGGCGCGACGATCGGCCACTCGAAGCAGCGCCTGTCGGGCGGGCGCTACCTGGGCATCTCGGAGCCGGGCATCATCGCGGCCGAGTCGCCGAACCCGATCGTCAATGACCTGGTCATCATGCCGGACATCGAAAAGCGCCTGGAAGCCTTCGTGCGCACCGGCCACGGCATCTGCGTGTTCCCGGGCGGCGCCGGCACCGCCGAAGAGATCCTCTACATCCTCGGCATCCTGCTCCATCCTGACAACGCCGAGATGCCTTTCCCGCTGGTCTTCACCGGCCCGGCCACCGCGCGCGAGTACTTCGAGCAGATCGACGGCTTCATCGCCCAGACCCTCGGCCCGCGCGCCCAGGCGCGCTACAAGATCATCATCGACGACCCGGACGCGGTCGCCAAGGAGATGCTGGCCGGGATCAAGCAGGTGCGCGAATTCCGCAAGGCGCGCGGCGATGCCTATTACTTCAACTGGCTCCTGAAGATCGACCAGGAATTCCAGATGCCGTTCAAGCCGACCCACGAGAACGTACGCAACCTGAAGCTGCACAAGAACCAGGACACGCACCTGCTGGCAGCGAATTTGCGCCGCGCCTTCTCGGCCGTGGTGGCAGGCAACGTGAAGGAAGAGGGCATCCGCGCGATCGAGCAGTTCGGCAAGTACGAAATCCACGGCGAGAGCGAGATCATGGGGCCGATGGATGCCCTCCTGGCCTCGTTCGTGGAGCAGAGCCGGATGAAGTTGCCGGGCAAGGCGTATGTGCCTTGCTATACGATCGTTCAGTAAGGCGAGAAACCCGTAGGGTGGACGGTTCCGCCGTCCACGCGTTCAACGGGTGGCAGATTGATCGCGCGGCTGTTCGGAGAACGCGTGGACGGGGAACCCGTCCACCCTACGGTTGCAGCCGACAATAAAAAAAACGGGGCGCCTGATGTTCAATCAGGCGCCCCGTTCTTCATCCGATCAATCGATCAGTCTTCCTTGCGCAAATGCGGGAACAGCAGCACGTCGCGGATGTTCGGCGAATCGGTCAGGATCATGATCAGGCGGTCGATGCCGATGCCGCAGCCGCCGGCCGGCGGCATGCCGTATTCGAGGGCGCGGATGTAGTCGGCGTCGTAGTACATCGCTTCTTCGTCACCGGCGTCCTTGGCTTCGACCTGGGACAGGAAACGGGCCGCCTGGTCTTCCGGATCGTTCAGCTCGGAGAAGCCGTTCGCAATCTCGCGGCCCACCATGAACAGCTCGAAACGCTCGGTGATGCCCGGACGGGTGTCCGAGGCGCGTGCGAGCGGCGACACTTCGACCGGGTAGTCGATGATGTAGGTCGGTTCCCAGAGCTGGGACTCGGCTGTCTCTTCGAACAGGGCCAGCTGCAGCGCGCCCAGGCCGGCGTTGGCGAAGGGCTTGACGCCGAACTTCTTGAGTTCTGCCTTGATGAATTCCGGGTCTTCCAGCTGCTCCGCGGCATAGCCCGGCGCGTACTTGTTGATCGCCTGGACGATGGTCAGGCGCTGGAAGGGCTTGGACAGGTCCAGCTCGCGGCCGCCGTAGGACAGCACGGCCGTGCCCTGGGCGTCGATCGCGGCCTGGCGGATGACGGCCTCCGTGAAGTCCATCAGCCAGGTGTAGTCGGTGTAGGCCGCGTAGAACTCCATCATCGTGAACTCGGGGTTGTGACGGATCGACACGCCCTCGTTGCGGAAGTTGCGGTTCACTTCGAAGACGCGATCGAAGCCGCCGACCACCAGGCGCTTCAGGTAGAGCTCGGGCGCGATGCGCAGGAACATCTGCATGTCGAGCGCATTGTGGTGGGTGATGAAGGGTTTGGCCGCGGCGCCGCCCGGGATCGGGTGCAGCATCGGGGTCTCGACTTCCATGAAGCCGTTCTTTTCCATGAAGCGGCGCATCGACGACAGCGCGGCGGTGCGCGCCTTGAAGGTGCGGCGCGTGTCTTCGTTCATGATCAGGTCGACGTAGCGCTGGCGATATTTCGTCTCCTGGTCGGCCAGGCCGTGGAACTTGTCCGGCAGCGGGCGCAGGGATTTCGTCACGAGGCGCAGGGTCGTGACCTTGATGGTCAGCTCGTCGACCTTGGTCTTGAACAGGGTACCCTCGACGCCCAGGATGTCGCCCAGGTCGTAGGTGCGGAAGGCTTCCATCGCCGCTTCGCCGGTCGCGTCCAGGGTCACGTAGATCTGGATGCGGCCGTCGGCGCGTGCGCCGGAGGCGTCCTGCAGGGTCGCAAAGGCGGCCTTCTTGCCGGCTTCGCGCTTGAGCATCATGCGGCCGGCCAGCACCACCGGGATGGCTTTCTCTTCCAGTTCTTCGCGGGAGACGGAACCGTAAAGCTCGTGCAGTTCCGCCGCCTTATCCTGGGGCTTGAAGTCGTTCGGGAAGGCGACGCCCTGTTCACGGATGGCGGCCAGCTTGGCGCGGCGCTCGGTCATGATCTTGTTCTCGTCGGCGCCCAGTACCGGCGCGGTGTTCTCTTGGTTTTCCGTAGTCATGGTATGTGTTGTCTTTTATTGATACATCAGGCGAACAGGGCGTCGAGCGACAGGCTGGCGAAATCGTCGACGATCGCGATCACGTTGTCGAATTCGGCGAAGGCCTCGCGCGGCAGGGTGGTGGTGATCACCACGCAGCGCATGCCGGCGCGGCGCGCCGCTTCCACGCCCAGCGGGGCGTCCTCGAAGACGATGCAGTTCTCGGGCTGGGCGCCGCAGCGCCTGGCCGCTTCCAGGAACACGTCCGGATGCGGCTTGCCGCGTGCGACGTCGGTGGCGCCGACGATGGCGTCGAAGTGGCGGCGCAGGTCCAGCCCGTCGAGCGTGAACTCGACGTTCGCCGGCGGCGCGGCCGTGCCTACCGCCAGGGCAATGCCCTGGGAGCGCGCATCGGCAATCAGGTCCCCGAAGCCGGCGACTGCCTTCAGGTGCGGCGCGTACAGCTCGCGATAGACGGCTTCCTTCTCGTGGTTGAGCGTGGCGACTTCGTCGTCCGCCAAGTGCTCGCCCATGTGCGAACGGATGATCTCCTTGCCCTGGCGGCCGGCGGTGGTGCGGAAGAACTCGTCCGCATCGATGTCGCGCCCGCGCCGCTCGAAGAAGGTCACCCAGGACTTCGTGTGGAAGGCCATGTTGTCGACGATGGTGCCGTCCATGTCGAAGATCAGTGCGCGCTTTGCCTGCATCACGCGCCCACGCCCTGCTTGAGGGACGCCGAGATGAAGTCGTCGAGGTCGCCGTCCAGCACGTTCTTGGTGTTGCCGGTTTCGAAACCGGTGCGCAAGTCCTTGATGCGCGACTGGTCCAGCACGTAGGAGCGGATCTGGTGGCCCCAGCCGACGTCGGTCTTCGAGTCTTCCAGCTTCTGCTGCTCGGCCATGCGCTTGCGCATCTCGAGTTCGAACAGTTTCGCGCGCAGCATGTCGAAGGCCTCGGCCTTGTTGCGGTGCTGCGAACGGTCGTTCTGGCACTGCACGACGATGCCCGACGGCGCGTGCGTCAGTCGCACCGCGGAGTCGGTCTTGTTGATGTGCTGGCCGCCCGCGCCCGATGCGCGGTAGGTGTCGATGCGCACGTCGGCCGGGTTGATCTCGATCTCGAAGGACTCGTCGACTTCCGGATACACGAATAGCGAGGTGAACGAGGTGTGGCGGCCGTTGGCCGAGTCGAACGGCGACTTGCGCACGAGGCGGTGCACGCCGGTTTCGGTGCGCAGGTGGCCATAGGCGTACTCGCCCTCGACCTTGATGGTCGCGGTCTTGATGCCGGCGACTTCGCCGTCGGACTGTTCCAGGATCTCGGCCTTGAAGCCCTTGCGTTCGCAGTAGCGCAGGTACTGGCGCAGCAGCATCGAGGCCCAGTCCTGGGCTTCGGTGCCGCCGGCACCGGCCTGGATGTCGATGAAGCAGTTCGCGTGGTCCATCGGGTTGCTGAACATGCGGCGGAATTCCATCGCCTCGATGGTCTTCTGGATGCCCTCGACGTCGCTGCCGACGGCTTCCAGGGTGTCGTCGTCGTTCTCTTCGCGGCCCATCTCGAACAGGTCGGCGGCGTCGGATAAATCGGCCTTCGCTTTTTCCAGCGTCAGGACGACTGCTTCCAGCGCCTTCTTCTCTTTACCGAGGTCCTGGGCGCGTTTCTGGTCGTTCCAGACTTCCGGATCTTCCAGTTCCTGGTTGACCTGTTCTAGTTTCTCTGACTTCCGATCGAAGTCAAAGATACCTCCGAAGTTCGGCCTCGCGACCGGTCAGGTCGTTCAGCAGGGCGGAGATGGCGTTGATGCGTTCAGCTTCCATGATCTTGGCATTTTGAGTGAGTTGAATCGAACCTTCGATTATACCCCAGACCGATATGGAGACGGCGACGCCTTGCCTGGCGGCTTGCGGCGCATTGTGCGCCTGCCGTATCATCGCCCGGTTCCCATTCCCTCCATCCCCATGCTCTCCTTTTTTCCTTGCCAGATCGGCATCCTCCTGCTGCCGGCAGTGTTGTCCATTCCCGCCTTGGCCGCCCAGCCCGCACCCAAGGGCGCTTCCGCCGTGCTGGCCGTGCTGGAGACGACCGACCTGCACTCGAACGTGGTCGGCTACGACTATTTCAAGCTCGCGGCCGAGCCCTCGATCGGCCTGGACCGCACGGCCAGCCTGATCGCGCAGGCGCGCGCCGAATTCCCGAACACGGTGCTGTTCGATAACGGCGACACCATCCAGGGCAATGCGCTGGCCGACTACCAGGCGCTCGTCAAGCCGCTGCGCTGCGACGAGACGCTCGGCATCTACAAGGTGATGAACGCGCTGAAGTACGACGGCTCCTCGATCGGCAACCACGAGTTCAACTACGGCCTGGCCTTCCTCAGCCAGGTGACGGGCAAGCGCCTGCAGGTGGCTGGCGTCGACCAGCCGAAACAATGCGCCGGCCCGGCCTTCCCGCAGGTGCTGGCCAACGTCTACAGCGTCAAGACCAGGAAGCCGCTGTTCGAGCCTTACCGCATCATCGAGAAACGCATCAGCGCGCAGGATGCGAAGGGACGTTCCGTCAACGCGGTGGTCAGGGTCGGCATCATCGGCTTCACGCCCCCGGCCATCATGTCCTGGGATAAGCGCCACCTGGAAGGGAAGGTGACGACGACCGGCGTGGTGGAAGCGGCGCGCAAATACGTGCCCGAGATGCGCCGCAAGGGCGCCGACATCGTGGTCGCGATCTCGCACGGCGGCCTCGATGCCAGCCCGTACACAGCGCAGATGGAAAACGCGAACTGGTACCTGGCCCAGGTGCCGGGCGTGGATGCGATGCTGCTCGGGCACTCGCACCAGGTGTTCCCGAACGCGGCCAGCACGGCACCGCAGTTCCAGCTGCCCGGCGTGGACAAGGCGCGCGGCACCGTGCACGGCGTGCCGACCGTGATGGCCAACCTGTGGGGCAAGCACCTGGGCGTGATCGCGCTGCACCTGCGCTCGGACGGGCGCAGGTGGACGATCGTGAAGGACAAGACGGTCGTCGAGGCACGGGCTGCCCAGAACGCCGACAAGAGTTTCGTGGCCGCCGACCCGGCCGTGCTGAAACTGATCCAGGCCGAGCACGACGCGACGATCGCCTATGTGAAGACGCCGCTCGGCAGCACCGAGTTCCGCATGACGACCTATTTTGCGGACGTCGGCGACACCTCGGCGATTGCGGTAGTGAATGCGGCGCAGACGCGCTACGTGAAGCAGTACATCGCGGCCAACCTGCCGCAGTACGCCCAGCTGCCGGTGCTGTCGATGTCGGCGCCGTTCAAGAGCGGCTCGGCCGGCGCCTTCGATTTCACCGACGTGCGCGCCGGGAACCTGGCGCTGAACAATGCGGCCGACCTCTACCTCTACCCGAACGCGCTGTACGCGGTGAAGGTCGACGGCGCCGGACTGAAGGCCTGGCTGGAGACGTCGGCGCGCCGCTTCAACACGATCGATCCGGCCAAAACCGAGCCGCAGGAGCTGGTCGACCCGACCTTCCCGAGCTATAACTTCGACACGCCCACCTCCAGTGAGATCAGCTACGAAATCGACCTCACCCAGCCGCCGGGCCGGCGCATCGCCAAGCTCGCCCTGCGCGGCGTGCCGGTGCAGCCGAACCAGGAATGCATCGTCGCCACCAACAACTACCGCGCCAGCGGCGGCGGCAACTTCCCGGGCCTGGACGGCAGCAAGACCGTGCTCGCCTCGCCCGACACCAGCCGCGACGTGCTGATCGGGTATATCCGCGATGCGAAACGGCTGACGCGCGCCGAACATGGCGCGGCGCGCAGCTGGCGCTTCGCAAAGTTGGAGACGAAGGGGCCGGTGGTCTTCCATTCGGCGCCGGGCATGCTCGACCTGGCACGCGAGGCGGGGCTGGACAACGTGAGCCTGCTGCGCGCGGACGATGGGCGCGGCAAGGGGTTTGCGCTGTACGCGGTCGACCTGTCGAAATGATGCGGGCCGCAGTGCTGCTGGCGTTGGCGCTGTGGAGTGGTACGGCGCCGGCGCAGCCGGTCGATGCGCAGGCTGCCTGGCGGCTGGGGCTGATGCATCGCCACGGGACCGGCGTGCCGCTGGATGCGGCGCGGGCGGCGCATTACATCAGGATCGCGGCGGAGCAGCAGGTGCCGGCGGCGATGTTTACGCTGTCGAACATGCTGGCGGCGGGGGAGGGCGTTGCGAAGGATGAGAAGGAGGCGCGGCGCTGGCTGGAGGCAGCGGCTGCGCTCGACTATCCGGCGGCCCTGCAGCAGCTGGCGCTGACGGAACCGGATCCGCGCAAGGCGGAGCTGTTGATGCGCCAGGCGGCGCATGCGTTGCAGCACAGGAGCCCGGGTTTGTAGGGTGGACGGCTCCGCCGTCCACGCGTTCAATTAACGGTTGCGTCGTCGCGTTTCTTTTTTCGCGCCTTGCAGACGGCCTTTTGCTTGGCTACTCGGCTGTGCAAAGGCTGGTTGAACGCGTGGACGGGAAACCCGTCCACCCTACGGGTCTGTGCTTCCTTATCGACGGGGGCAGGCACCCCAGCGGTTCTTACCCCCGCTCGCCGCCATTACCCGCGATCTCCGCCGCCGCAATCTCCGCCAGGTCCACCAGCGCTTGCAGCTCGGCCGCGCGCAGCTTGCGCGGCTCGCGGTCGATCACGCACAGGGTGCCCATTGCCAGGCCCGACTTGTCGTGCAAGGGCACGCCGGCATAGAAGCGGATGTGCGGGTCGGCCAGCACCAGCGGGTTGCCCGAGAAGCGGGGATCGGCCATCGCGTCTTCGACCACGAAGGGCGCGTCGTTGATGATCGCGTGCGAGCAGAAGGCCCACTCGCGCGGCGTCTGCTGGGCGGCCAGGCCGATGCGCGCCTTGAACCACTGGCGCTTCGAGGTCAGCAGCGAAATGAGGGCGATCGGCGAGTCGGTCACCATCGAGGCCAGCCGCACGATGCGGTCGAAGCGTTCTTCGCCCGGGCTGTCCACCAGGTTGGACGCGGCCAGTGCGGCAAGGCGCAGCGCCTCGTCTTCCCCAAGCGGGAAGGGGGCTTCCGTCAGCGGCAGGAATTCGGGATCGGTCGGCGTCGGCAGTACGCGCCGCTCCTCGCCGCCGGCCTGGCCGCTGACCTTGTTCATCAGGGCGCGGATGTGGCTCTGGCGCGTACGGCGGTGGCCGCCGGGCGTTTTCCACGATTCGATGGCGCCGCTTTCCATCCAGAGCTGGACCGTACTGGTCGCAACGCCCAGCATGCGCGCCGCCTCGCTCGTGGTCAGGATTGGGTCTTCTTCTGTGAAATTGCTGTTCATCAATATTCCTGCTGTTTATCGGAGTATAGCCGATTTGATGAATGTGACTAAATATCCTTGTGCTGAGACGAACAGTCAAGGGAAAAACGATAAAACACTCAAAAAAGGTTGTGCTAAGGAAATAAAATGGGCAGAATGCCGTTCCTTTCGTCAATGTTGGCTTCGGATCGCGTGGTCGCGTTGCCTATCAAGAGAACCATGTCCCTGTCCCAGTCCAGCCTCGCGGCCCGGCTCGCCACCGCTTTTGCCCTCGTCCTGCTCGTGACCCTGACCCTGGCCGTCTTCGCCGTCACCCGCGTCAACAGCATCGAGGCGACCCTCGAGAATGCGGAAACCTTTCGCCACGCCCAGCTCGAGCCGCTGTACGAAGCCCGCGAGGCACTGGACCAGACCGGCATCGCCGCGCGCAACGCCTACATCTTCCAGGACCCGCAGGCCGCCGCCCGCGAGCTCGACATCGTCGACGCCAGGAAGGCCGAATACCTCGCCGCGCTCGCCCGGCTCGACCCGCTGCTGAAGGGGAATCCCAACTACGACAAGGTGCGCGCCTCGATGACGGTCATGGCCGCCGAACTGGAACGCCCGCGGCGCTTTCGCGCCGCGCAGGAAATGGAAGCCTTCGGTGCCTTCCTGGTCAACGAGTGCAGCCCGCTCCGGCGCCAAATCGTGGCCGACATCGACGTCCTGCTGAAGGTCCTGCAGGCACGCACCACCCAGGCTGCTGCTGCCGCCGCCGGCGAAGCCTCGGCCGCGCGCTGGTGGATCGTCGCCCTGAGCGCGCTGTGCGCCGTGCTGTGCGCGGTGATCGGCCTGGCGATCTCGCGCAGCCTCATCACGCAGCTGGGCGGCGAGCCGGCCTATGCCACGGACGTCGCGCGTGCCATCGCCCGGGGCCAGCTGCAGCACCAGGTCGACACCGGCCGCGCGCGCCCGGCCAGCCTGCTGTATGCGATGAGCGCCATGCGCGACAGCCTGTCCGGCATCGTCACCCGCGTGCGCGGCGGCACCGACGCGATCGCCTCCGCCTCGGCGCAAATCGCCAGCGGCAACCTCGACCTCTCCCAGCGCACCGAGACCCAGGCCGCCGCGCTGGCGCAGATTGCCGGCTCCATGCAGCAGTTGATCGGCTCGGTGCGCCAGAATGCGGACTACGCAGCCCAGGCCAGCGTGCTCGCCGGCGACGCCTCCCGTGTCTCGCTCGAGGGCGGCGCCGCGGTCGACGGCGTGGTAGCGACCATGAACCTGATCCAGGACTCCTCGCGCAGGATCGAGGAAATCACCGCCGTCATCGACGGCATCGCCTTCCAGACCAACATCCTGGCGCTCAACGCCGCGGTCGAGGCGGCCCGGGCAGGCGAGCAGGGACGCGGCTTCGCCGTCGTCGCCAGCGAAGTGCGCAACCTGGCCCACCGCTCGGCCGCGGCGGCGAAGGAAATCAAGGCATTGATCGAGGATTCGTCCGGCAAGGTCAGTGCCGGCACGGTGCTGGTCGGCCAGGCCGGCGACACCATGCGCAAGGTGGTCGACGGCGTGCAGCGCGTGACCGACATCATGGGCCGGATCTCCAACGCCACCCGTTCCCAGAGCGAGGACATCGAACAGGTCGACGCGGCAATCGTGCGTTTGGACGAGATGACGCTGCAGAACGCGGCGCTGGTGGAGGAGGCCTCGGCCGCCGCCCAGTCGCTGCGGATGCAGGCCGACGAGTTGGCGACCGTCGTTAATACCTTCCAGCTCGAGGGTGCCGCAAGCGCCGTGCGCCGGCCGGCGCCGATGGCAGGCCAGGTTCGCCTGACTGCCCGAGTCTCAGCCTGACCGATTAGGCGCCGGCCAGCGCAAGGCGTGGGTTGGCCGGCTGGGCGGCGGCCTGCGGGCGGCCCGGGGCGGCCGCGACCTCGTCCAGCTTGAAGGTGCTGACCACCTCGGCCAGGCGCTCGGCCTGCTCCTGCATCGATTCGGCGGCCGCTGCCGCTTCCTCGACCAGCGCGGCGTTCTGCTGGGTGACGCGGTCCATGTCGACGATGGCGGCGTTGACCTGCTCGATGCCGGCGCTCTGTTCTTCGCTGGCGTTGGCGATGTCGGCCATGATGGTGGTGACGTGCTCGATGCTGCGCACGATCTCGCTCATGGTGGCGCCCGCGCGGTCGACCTGCTTGGCGCCGGCCGCGACGTTGTTGACGGAATCGTCGATCAGGGTCTTGATCTCCTTGGCCGCCGCCGCCGAGCGCTGCGCCAGGTTGCGCACCTCGCCGGCGACGACCGCGAAGCCGCGGCCCTGTTCGCCGGCGCGCGCCGCTTCCACTGCGGCGTTCAATGCCAGGATGTTGGTCTGGAAGGCGATGCCGTCGATGACGCTGATGATGTCGACGATCTTGCGCGAGGAGTCGTTGATCGAGCCCATGGTGGCGACGACTTCGGCCACCACCGCGCCGCCTTCGCCGGCAATCGCGGCCGCGTTGCGCGCCAGCTTGTTCGCTTCCCTGGCGTTGTCGGCGTTCTGGCGAACGGTCGAGGTCAGTTCTTCCATCGACGACGCGGTTTCTTCCAGCGAGCCGGCCTGCTGTTCGGTGCGGGCCGAGAGATCCGCATTGCCGCTGGCGATTTCATTGGCCGCCGTGCCGATTTCGCCGGTGCCGGTGCGCACGTGGCCGACGATCGCGGCCAGCGCCTGGGTCATGCTGGCCAATGCCCGCAGCAGGTCGCCGGTCTCGTCGCGCGGGGCGGTCGCGTTGCGGCTGGTGAGGTCGCCGCGCGCCACGCGCTGGGCGAAGCCGACGGCCTGGCGCAGCGGCACCGTGATCGAGCGGGTAATGAACCAGGCGCAGGCCACGCCCAGCAGCAGGGCGGCGATGCCCAGGCCCACCAGCAGCACGCGGGTGTCTTCGTAGGAGTCGAGGATGCTCGATGCCACGCCGTCGGCGGCTTCGATCTGCATCGTCGCCAGCTTGTTCATCTCGGCCAGGAAGACGGTGCTTTTCGGCATGACCTGCTCGTTATAGACCCGGTCGGCCAGCTGCATGTCGCCATCGGCCTTGGCCTTGAACAGCGCGGCGCGCGCGGCCAGATAGGGTTCGCGAGCGGCCTTGACGACCTTGAACTGTTCGATCACCGCCGGGTTGCGCAGCGAGGCCTCGACGGCGTTCTGCAGTTCGGTCGAACGGGCGGACACGGACTTCATGCGCGCTTCGAGGCGTTCGATGACGGCGGCGTCGTCCGTCACGTAGACGGTCTGGAGCATGGCGCTGTTGAGTTCGATGAACTTGCCCCATTCGGCGACGTTGCGCTGGTTCTTGATGCTGGTATTGACCAGGCGGTCGGTCATGTCGCCGGCCGCCTGCATGCGCACGATGGCGGTGACGGTCACGGCCAGCAACAGCGCCAGGACGATGGCAAATCCGATGCCCAGCCGGGCGCCGATCTTGAGGTTCTTCACGTGGGTTTCCTTCGAGGGGGCGTGGCCGGGACCGCGCATGACAATTGTGGCGTACCGGCATGAAGACTCACGCCGGGGTGTTACCCGAAGTATACCAGTGGAGAAGCGCGAAAAGATGCTTTGAGGAAAATTTGCAACATTCAGTTTATTATGAATGTTGCAATCACAGTTGCAAGCTTGTCAGTGCAGCTGCTTCTTTTCCGGCTGCACCAGGATGAAGGGATGGACGACCGAGGCCCACAGGGCAACCTCGCCGGCGGACCAGGTCTGCGCCTGCAGGTCGGACACCTTGGCTACCTTGCCGTCGCCCATCCAGCGCTCGATGCTGGCCTTGTCGTCGTGCGAGATGCGCATGGCGACGTCGATCAGGTCGAGTTCTTCGCTAACGTAAATCACGTTGCCCTGGGCGAAGTGGCGCTCCAGCTCGTGCCACTGGATACGGCCGGTCTCGCGGTTGATCTTGTCGTGCAGTTCGGTGTCTTTTTCGGGATTCGTTTTCATGGGCGCTAGCTAATCAGATGAGTTCGACCGTCGGCACGGGCGAACCCGCCCATGTTAACCGATAGGCCGATCCCTTGCGCACATTGCCCACCAGGGCGGGGCGGAAGCAGGCGAGGTTGGTGCCCTCGGGCCGGCGCACGCTCGGGTAGATGACGCCCAGCGAGCCGGCCTCGAGCAGCTCGGCGGCCAGGCTTTGCGAGGCGATGTAACTCTGCGGGTCGAGGCATTTGGCAAAGCCTCGCATGCCGCGGATGTCGTGGAAGCCGCCGTTGAAGTCGGCCAGCAGCGTCTGGTAGCTGACGCTGTCGTCGAAACGCCCGATTTCCTGGTATTCGACGGCCTTGTGGAAACAAACCTCGGCCAGCGCGGTCTCGGGCTCGAAGGCGCAGTACCAGGCGCCGCGCTCGCCGTCGTTGAAGCGGCTGCCTTCCGGGCGGGCGTAGGTGTAGGCGGCATTGATGATACGGAACTGCGGCACGCCGAACACGAGTTCGTCGACGCCGATGCCCGGCAGCAAGCCGGTCTCGCCGCGCAGGCGCTCGTTGGTCGCGTTGTCGAGGTCGAACAGGTCGCGCAGGGAGGCGTCGTCCTCGGCCAGCGGCGCCAGCACCGAATCCTCGAGGTCGGCGAAGCGCGAGGGGATCAGGCGGCAGGTATCGAACTGGCGCAGGCTCGTCAGTTTGGGAACGGGCGCCAAGGTCAGAGGCCTCCGCGGCGCGCGTCGAGCAGCTTGCGCACCGTCTGCATGGCCAGCAGCCCGCCGCCCAGCATGCAGGCCAGCGGCGTGCGGCCGCCGAAGATGACGTTGGTGTTGGGCAGTTGCACCCACTCGTCGGCGAGCTTGTCGCCGTACAGGATGTGCAGCGCCTTGTAGATGCCGAGCAGGTAGGAAATGCGGGTGATGCGGTCGACTTCGAGCACCCGGTCCGGGTTCTTCTTCCAGTCGTAGAAGGAGGACGCGGACAAGCCGCCGAGCAGCTCGCGGGCATCGTCGTCGCGCAGTTGCCAGGCGGCGGCCAGCCGGAAAAAGCCGGTCAGGGCGGCCTTCGACAGGCGTTCGCGCTCGGCCCGGGAACTGAGGTCGACCAGCACCGCGGGTTCGAAACGGCTGCGCGGATAAGCATAAGCAAGATTCATAGTTCCTCCGGTTCTGGAGTATTTATACTCCGTTTCCGTACCCGACGCAACTGATAGTTGTCAAGCTGGCGGGCGCATGCCAGAATCGGTGCCGAATTGCTAAAAGGAAAAGGTTATTCCATGCGGTGGCACTCGGCGGGTCTTCTTCTGGTGGTGGCGATGGCCGTTGGTGCGGCGGCGCTGGGCTTGGCACGCGGTTCGCGCGTGAGCCCGGGCGAGTTGCGGCAACAGGTGATGCAGGCCGAGCGGGATTTCGCCGCCACGATGGCAAAGCGCGATTTCGAGGCCTTCACGAATTTCCTCTCGCGCGAGGCCGTCTTCATGAGCCCGGCGGGTTCGCTGCGCGGCAAGGACGCGGTCGCCACGGGCTGGCGCGTCTATTTCGACAAGCCGCAGGCGCCGTTTTCCTGGGAACCGGACGAAGTCGAGGTGCTGGCCTCCGGCACGCTGGCTTTCAGCAGCGGGCCGGTCAGGGACGCGGCGGGCAAGCAGGTCGGGCGCTTCAATTCGGTGTGGCGGCTGGAGGGGCCGGGGACCTGGCGGGTGGTGTTCGACAAGGGCTGCGATTGCCGCCCTTGACCGGAGCGATGCGCCGACGAACACCCATCACGCCGGTTCGGCGTGCTCCACCAACAACTGCACTTTGGTTACGCCGTTGTACTCGTTCGCATCCAGCCTGAACGCCACCCGCGCCCGGTCGCCGAGGCCGTCGGTGTGGCCGAACCAGATCGCGTCGTAGCGGCGGCCATTCTTCTCGAGCAGCAGCTTGAGGTGCTTTTCCTTCAGGATGCGCTGGCTCAGCACGCGGAATTCGTCGCAGAACACCGGCGGCGCGAAACCCTGGCCCCAGACCTGGCCGTCCATCAGCTCGATGAAGGAGGTGCAGTAGAACTCGTCCTCGAGCGGCCCGTCGGTTTCGATCACGCGCTCGAGCTGTGCCTGGGTCAGCCAGGCGCGCCCGACCGCCTCGAAGGCCTGCGAAAACGCGTCGAAGGATTCATGCCGGATGGTCAGCCCGGCCGCCATCGCGTGGCCGCCGAACTTGTCGATCAGGCCAGGCACCCGCTTCGAGACCAGGTCCAGCGCGTCGCGCATGTGAAAGCCCGGGATCGAGCGTCCCGAACCCTTGATCAGGCCAGGCCCGCCCGGCGCGAAGGTGATCGTCGGGCGGAAGAATTTCTCTTTCAGGCGCGAGGCGACGATGCCGATCACGCCCTGGTGCCAGCCCTCGTCGAAGACGGCGATGGTGCTGCTGTCGCTGGGCTCGAAGGCGTCCAGGTGCAGCAGGGCCGTGTCCTGCATCTCGGCCTCGATCTCGCGGCGCTTCAGGTTGATTTCGTTGAGCTGCTGAGCGATGGCCCAGGCGCGGCCCTCGTCGTCGGTGGTCAGGCATTCGATCCCGAGCGACATGTCTTCCAGCCGGCCGGCGGCGTTCAGGCGGGGGCCGAGGGCGAAACCGAGGTCGAAGGGAGAAGCGCAGCGCGCCTGGCGCCCGGCGACCCGAAACAGCGCGGCCACGCCCGCATGCATGCGCCCGGCGCGCATGCGCTTGATGCCTTGCGCGACCAGGATGCGGTTGTTGGCGTCGAGTTTCACTACGTCGGCCACGGTGCCGAGGGCGACCAGGTCGAGCAGGTTGTCGAGCTTGGGCTGGGTCTGCGCATCGAACACGCCGCGCCGGCGCAGTTCGGCGCGCAGGGCCAGCAGCACATAGAAGACGACGCCGACGCCGGCCAGGTGCTTGCTCGGGAAGCCGCACTCCGGCTGGTTCGGGTTGACGATCACTCGCGCCGGCGGCAGGGCGTCGCCCGGCAGGTGGTGGTCGGTGACGACGACCTCGATCCCGCGCCGGTTCGCCTCCAGCACGCCGTCGATGCTGGCGATGCCGTTGTCGACCGTGATGATGACGTCGGGCGCCGTCTCGCGCGCGGTCAGCTCGACGATTTCGGGCGTCAGACCGTAGCCGTACTCGAAACGGTTCGGCACGATATAGCCGACGTTCGCGCCCATCGCGCGCAGGCCACGCAGGGCGACGGCGCAGGCGGTCGCGCCATCGCAGTCATAGTCGGCGACGATCGTCATCTTCTTGCCGCCCTGGATCGAATCGGCCAGGAACACGGCGGCCGCGTCGATGTGGCGCAGGCCGCTGGGCGGCACGAGGGCGGCCAGTTCGCTGGCCAGTTCGCGCGGGTCGGTCAGGCCGCGCGAGGCATAGACGCGGGCCAGGACGGGGTGCACGCCGCCCTGGCGCAGCATTTCGGACTGGCGGAAGGGGCAGGGGCGCGTGGAAATTCGGGTTTTCAAAGCAGTCGGTCCAGGGTCGGGCGGCGCCAGAACTTGCGTTGCGCCATGGCGTTGGTGGTGCAGGCGGTATGGGCGTCGCGGTGGCTCAGCACCAGGCTGACGCTGCGCACGCGGCCATTCCCGCCGTTTCCTTTTGTGAGTGCATGCAAGATGGGTGCGAACAGCGCAGCTTCAAGCTGTCCCATCTGCGCGATCCAGCCGCCCCAGTCGGCGCCGATGGCCGGCGCCGCAGCGCTGCCGCAGACCAGGATGGTGTCGTGTTCCAGGCTGTCGACGAAGGCGGGCAGGTCTTGCGGATGGGCGTCGGCCAGCGCGTCGACCCAGGGCGCGGCGTCGAAGGCGGCCAGACGAGGGGCTGGCGGGCGTGCACTGCCTGCCTGGGCGGCGCCCCACAGCCAGAAGGCGTTCACCGGCGCCAGGCGGCGTGCTTCGCGCTCGGCGTTGACCGGGTGGCTGTGCCACAGGATCTGCACTTCGTTCTGCAGGCGCCGGAAGGCGGCCGCCTGTTTACCGGCCGGCATCCAGTCGGTCAGGTCCATGCCGACCGCGGCGTCGGGCGTGGCGGTGTCCAGGCTTGCCCAGTCGTCGGCGCGCATGAACCAGGTCTGGGCGTCGCCGTACACCAGCGCGTGGCCGGCTTCCTCGACATACGGCAGTGCCGCCTCGAACAGCGCGCGGCTGTCCGCTTCGGAGAGGCGCAGGTTGCGCAGGTCCGCCATCAGCAGGTGGGTGCGGGCGATCTCGATGTGGGCCGGGTTGACGATGAACCAGGTGCCCGCATCGGCGGCAATGCCGCGCCCGCGCATCGCGGCCACCGCCAGTGCGGGGCGGCCCGCCTTGGCCAGGCCGAGCGCGCGCGCCAGCCACTGCTCGTGCGGCAGCGCACGCACCGTGTCGTCGGCCGCGACCCGCGCGTGCTCGCTGGTGCGCGAGAGCAGGGCGGCCAGGGCCGGCGCGTCGGGTGCGAGGGCGCGCACGAGGTCGGGGGCGAATTCGGGAACGGGGAGGGCGAAGGGCAGGACGAGCGTGATGTGGGCCATACCGTGATTGTAGGGCATCCGGGCCGTGGATGAGGGACATGCCCACGATGCGCGATGCATGAGTGCCGCCCGCGCCACACCACGCTACGGTGCGCCGCACTGCTGCCGCGTTCTGTTGCCCGCACGCCCGAGGTGTTAGAATTTTGAAAATTTGAAAACACGGAAGGCCATATCGTGGCAGGCGCTTGCCGGCCACGGCGTCATCGTTTGCAACCGGAGCTTCATGAGTATTGTCCACACCCTGCCGTTCGAATGGCTGGTCGGCCTGCGCTACACGCGCGCCGGCAAGCGCAGCGGACGCAACCGCTTCATTTCCTTCATCTCGCTCATCTCCGTGGCCGGCATCGCGCTCGGCGTGGCGGCCCTGATCGTCGTGCTGTCGGTGATGAACGGCTTCCAGAAGGAAGTCACCGACCGCATGCTGTCGGTGCTGGCCCACGTCGAGATCTTCGACGTGCGCGGCAGCATGCCGGACTGGCGCGCGGTCGAGCGGCAAGCGAAGCGCAACCCGGAAGTGGCGGCCGCCGCGCCCTTCGTCGAAGCCCAGGGCATGCTGCTGCGCGACGGCGTGATGAAGCCGGTGCTGATGCGCGGCGTCCTTCCCGATGCGGAAAGCAGGGTGTCCGACGTGGCGGGCCAGATGAAGCAGGGCAGCCTCGCGTCGCTGACCCCGGGTTCGATGAACGTGGTGCTGGGCAGCGCCCTGGCCGCCGCGCTCGACGTCAAGGTGGGCGACCGCCTGGCCATGCTGATGGCGGGCGGCGAGCCCGGCGCAGCCTCCCCGAATGCGGCCACGATGCCGCGCACCCTGTCTTTCGTCGTCTCCGGCATCTTCGAGGCCGGCCATTACGAATTCGATTCCGGGCTCGTCTTTGCCCACATTGACGACGCCGCGCAGGCCGCCCAGGTGGCCGGCCCGGTGGGCGTGCGCCTGCGCCTGCGCGACCTGCACCAGGCGCCGCGCGTGGCCTCGGAACTGCGCCGCGACATGCCGGAAGAACTGGTGCTGCGCGACTGGTCGCAGGTGAACACCATCTGGTTCGCCGCTGTCGGCTCGCAAAAGCGCATGATGTTCATCATCCTGACCCTGATCATCGCGGTGGCCGCCTTCAACCTGGTCTCGACCCTGGTGATGACGGTGAAGGACAAGCAGGCCGACATCGCCATCCTGCGCACCCTGGGCGCCTCGCCGCGTTCGATCATGAAGATCTTCATGGTGCAGGGAACGCTGGTCGGGGTGCTGGGCGCCGCGTTAGGGGTGGCGCTGGGCGTCGCGGTGGCGCTCAATGTCGATGTCATCGTGCCCTTCATCGAGCGCGTGCTCGGAGTCCAGTTCCTGTCCAAGGAAATCTACCTGATCAGCGAGATGCCGTCCGAGCTGCGCTGGCCGGACGTGGCGACCATCGGCGGGGTGGCGGTGCTGCTGGCTTTTGTCGCCACCATCTACCCGAGCTGGGCGGCCGCGCGCGTGAAGCCGGCCGAAGCCCTGCGCTACGAATGACGGGGCGCGCCGCAGCCCCATCCCTGACAGTCGAGACGAGAAACAGCACACCATGAGCATCATCCACAGATTGCCCTTCGAATGGCTGGTCGGCCTGCGCTACACCCGCGCAGGCAAGGGCAGCGGGCGCAGCGGCTTCATTTCCTTCATCTCGCTCATCTCGGTGGCCGGGATCGGCCTCGGCGTCGCGGCCCTGATCATCGTGCTGTCGGTGATGAACGGCTTCCAGAAGCAGGTCACCGACCGCATGCTCTCGGTGCTGGCCCATATCGAGGTGTTCGACGCGCGCGGCGACATGCCGCAGTGGCGCGAGCTCGAGGTCGAGGCGCTGCGCAACCCGAACGTGCTCGGCGCCGCGCCCTTCGTCGAGTCGCAGGGTCTGCTGCAAAAGAACGGCGCCATGCGCCCGGTGACCATCCGCGGCGTGCTGCCGGACGCCGAGCGCAAGGTATCCGATATCGCCAACACCATGCGCCAGGGCAGTTTCGATTCGTTGGCCCCCGGGAGCTTCAACATCGTGCTCGGCTACGCGCTGGCGGCGGGCCTGAACGTGCAGGTGGGCGACAAGGTCACCATGCTGCTGGCCCAGGCGCAGACCACCCCGGCCGGCATGCTGCCGCGCATGCGCTCGTTCACCGTCTCCGGCATTTTCGAATCAGGCCACATGGAGTTCGACGCCAGCCTGGCCTTCATCGGCCTCGAGGACGCACAAAAGATGGAGCGCCTGTCCGCGCCCGCCGGCCTGCGCCTGCGCGTGGCCGACATGCACGCCGCCCCCCAGGTGGCGGTGGAGCTGGAGAAGTCGATGACGGGCGATCTCGTGATGCGCGACTGGTCCAAGCTCAACGCGGTCTGGTTCGGCGCCGTACAGACCGAGAAGAAGATGATGTTCATCATCCTCACCCTGATCGTGACGGTGGCCGCCTTCAACCTCGTCTCGACGCTGGTGATGACGGTGACCGACAAGCAGCCCGACATCGCCATCCTGCGCACCCTGGGCGCCTCGCCGGCGTCGATCATGAAGATCTTCATGGTGCAGGGCGCGGTCGCCGGCCTGCTCGGCACGGCGCTGGGCGTGGGCGGCGGCGTGCTGGTCGCGCTGAACATCGACGTGATCGTTCCATTCATTGAAAACCTGTTGGGAGTGCAGTTCTTGTCCAAGGATATTTACCAATTCACCGCCGTGCCGTCGGACCTGCGCTGGCCCGACGTCGCCAGAATCGGCAGCATCGCGGTGCTGCTGGCCTTTGCCGCCACGCTCTACCCGAGCTGGTCGGCTTCGCGCGTGAAGCCGGCGGAGGCGCTGCGCTATGAGTGAGACGATGAAAAGCGAGACGATGAACGAGACGATGAAGTACGACGCGACTACGGGGACGGCGCCGGTATTGGCCTGCCGCGGCCTCGGCAAGACCTTCAAGCAGGGCGACTACCAGGTCCAGGTGCTCGAGCAGATCGATTTCGCGATTGCGCGCGGGGAGCGCGTGGCCATCGTCGGCGCCTCCGGTTCGGGCAAGTCGACGCTGCTGCACCTGCTCGGCGGCCTGGACACGCCGACCACCGGCTCGGTGACCCTGCTCGGCCAGGACTTCGCCACCCTCTCGGAAACCCGGCGCGGCGACCTGCGCAACTCCTCGCTCGGCTTCGTCTACCAGTTCCACCACCTGCTGCCCGAGTTCTCGGCGCTCGACAACGTCGCCATGCCGCTGATGATCCGGCGCGAAAAGCATGCGGCGGCCGTGGTCAAGGCGCAGGCGATCCTGGAGCGCGTGGGCCTCGGCAAGCGGGTCGTGCACCGGCCGGGCGAATTGTCGGGAGGCGAGCGCCAGCGCGTGGCCCTGGCGCGCGCCCTGGTCACCCAGCCCGCATGCGTGCTGGCCGACGAGCCGACCGGCAACCTCGACCACACGACCGCGCTCACCATCTTCGACCTGATGCTCGAACTCTCGCGCACCCTCGGCACCGCGTTCGTCATCGTCACCCACGACATGGAACTGGCGCGCCGCTGCGACCGCGCCCTGCGCCTGACCGAACACGGGCTGCAGCCGATGGAGGCCTGAGCTTGGGCTGGATCGACACCCACTGCCACCTGGACGCGCACGAGTTCGGGCAGGATGCGCCCGGCATCGCCGCGCGCGCCGGGGCGGCGGGGGTGTCGATGATCGTGATCCCGGCGGTCGAGCGCGGCAATTTCGACGCTGTCGCGCAGCTGGCGCACAGCGTCCCGAACGCCAGCTATGCACTCGGCATCCATCCGATTTACGTACCGCAGGCGCGCGACGAAGACCTGGCCGTGCTGCGCCGCCAGGTGGAGGCGGCGATGGGCGATCCGCGCTTCGTCGCCATCGGCGAGATCGGCCTCGATTTCTTCATCCCGCTGCTGTGCGAGCCGGCCATGCGCGAGAAGCAGGAGCGCTTCTTCCGGGAGCAGTTGCGCATCGCGCGTGACTTCGGCCTGCCCGTGCTGACCCATGTCCGGCGCTCGCAGGACCAGGTCCTGAAACACCTGCGCCAGGTGACGCCGCCAGGGGGCATTGCGCATGCCTTCAACGGCAGCGAGCAGCAGGCGAACACCTTCATCAAGCTCGGCATGCACCTCGGGTTCGGCGGCGCCATGACCTTCACGCGCGCGCTGCAGATCCGGCGCCTGGCCACCGGCCTGCCGCTCGATCGGATCGTGCTGGAGACCGATGCGCCCGACATCGCACCGAGCTGGGTGCACCCGGTACGCAACAGCCCTGAACAGCTGCCGGCGATCGGCGCGGCGCTGGCGCAGTTGCGCGGACTGGGCGAGGACGAGGTGCGCGCGGCGGCGTGGCGCAGTTCGGTCGCGGCTATCCCGCGATTAGAGGCGCTGCTCGCATAAATCGCACGGGGGTCCCGGAACCATCCGCCTCTGCCAGCCTCGACTGTTCATGCATACAGCGGAGCGGCCGGCGAGCGTAAAAGTTCAGTCCGTTTGACCCCGGAAGCGATGACAGACCGCAACTTGGTAATGTCGGGTTCGTGCGACCATGGCTTTTTCGGCCTGGGAGACGAAATTGGATAGCGCGAGCGAGTTCCTCCGCGTGCTGCAGCACGAGCAGTCACTGAGCACCGCGCACCGCGTCCTCCGCCTGCGACTCGCCCATGCCGATGGACTCCTCGACGATGTGCTTCTCCCACAACGCGTCAGCGGCGTTGAGGCGGTGTGCGGCGGTATCGAATACCGGGTGGCCTGCGTGGCGAGCGACCCGGCCCTGCCGCTCAAGGAGCTGATCGCGCTGCCGGCCGAAGTGCAGGTCGTGCTCGACCGGGGCGGCCTGCGCAGCATCTGCGGCATCGTCACCGAAGCGCGTTCCGGCGACAGCGACGGCGGCCTCGCCACCTACCAGCTGGTGCTGCGTGATGCGCTCTCGATCATGGAAAAGCGCGTCAACAGCCGCATCTTCCGCCAGCTGAACGAACTCGATATCGTGCAGGTGCTGTTCGACGAATGGCGCCACGCGAACACCACTCTGGCCGGCGCCTTCGAGTACGAGATCGATCCGCTGCTCGACATCGAGCGTTATCCGCGGCGCGAGCAGACCATGCAGTACAACGAGTCGGACGCCGCATTCGTGCGCCGCCTGCTGCGCCGCCGCGGCATCTCGTGGACCATCCGCGCCGGCCGCAGCCGCACCAGCAGCATCGACGCCGCCCACGACCGCATCCCGGCCCACACGCTGGTGCTGTTCGCCGACGCCGCCAACCTGCCGGAGAACGCGGCGGGCACGGTGCGCTACCACCGCGATGACGCGACCGAAGAGCGCGACACCATCACCTCCTGGGGCGGCGCGCGCAGCCTCCAGCCGGGCAGCACCACCCGCCACAGCTGGGACTACAAGAACCCGGGCGGCGCCCACTTCATGGCCGCCACCACCCGCGCCGGGAGCGACCAGGGCAACCTGGGCAGCGGATTCGCCGCCAGCCTCGACGACTACCTGGTCGAAGCGCCGCACGCGGGCAACGATTTTGAAGACCACTGGCGCCTCGGCCAGTTGCGCATGCACCGCCACGAGTTCGAAGCGAAGTGCTTCCACGGCGAAGGCAGCGTGCGCGACTTCTGCGCCGGGCAGTACTTCTCACTGGCCGGCCATCCGGAGATCGACACCCACCTGCCGGCCGAGCGCCAGTTCGTGATCACAGAGCTGCATGCGAGCGTGACCAACAACCTGCCGGGCGACCTGTCGGCCCGGATCGAGCGCCTCCTTGCCCGCAACGGATGGCAAGCCAGTGCCGCACATGCGAAGCCGGACGCCCACGTGCAGGTGCGCTTCACGGCCGTGCGGCGCGGGGTGCCTTTCGTTCCCGCCTACGATCCGCGCGTCGACCTGCCGCATCCGCAGCTGCAAAGCGCGATCGTCGTCGGCCCGGAAAACGAGGAGGTGCATTGCGACGCGCTGGGACGGGTGAAGATCCGCTTTCCCGGCATGCGCCCGGCCGACCACGGCCACGCGAACGGCGCCGGCGCATCCGGCGCGCCGGCTGATTCGGCCTGGGTACGCGTCGCCTCGAACTGGGCCGGCAACGGCCCGGGCAGCCACCAGCAATGCGGCGCCCTCGGCCTGCCGCGCGTCGGCACCGAGGTGCTGGTCGCCTTCCTCGGCGGCGACCCCGACCGGCCGATCGTCCTGTCCCAGCTGTTCAACAGCCGCGCCATGCCGCCCGCGCTCAGCCCGGACGGCGAACTGCCGGGCAACCGCTACCTGTCGGGCCTGCGCAGCCGCGAGATCGGCGGCCGCCGCGCCAACCAGATGCGCTTCGACGACACGCGCGGCGAAATCAGCGCCCAGCTGGCCAGCGACCACGCCCAATCGCAGTTGAACCTGGGCTGGCTCACCCGCCCGCGCGCCGACGGCGCCGCCGCCCCGCGCGGAGAAGGCGCCGAACTGCGCAGCGAGCGCGCCGTTGCCATCCGCGGCCGGGAAGGGGTGCTGGTCTCGGCCGAGGCATCGCCGGCCGGCGAGGGAACCCAGCTCGCGCGCGCCGGACTTGTCGGCCTGGCGGCGCTGATGCAGAGCGTGGCGGACGAGATGGCCCGGCTGGCGGCGGAGCACGCCGGCGACGAAGAGAGCAGCGCGCGCCTGGCCGAACTGGTCGACAAGCTCAAGGGATGGGACGCCGGCACCAACGTCGCCCCCGGCGCAGGCGGCGGGGCTGCCCCGATGGTCGCCGTCACCGCGCCGGCCGGCATCGTGTTGGCCAGTAACGACAGCGTGGCGCTGGGATCCGAGAAAAAGGTCGACCTGGTCAGCGGCGGCGATCTGGAGGCTGCCGCCGGCCGCAACGTCTTCGTGCGCGCCGCGCGCTCGATCAGCGCCTTCGCGCAGGCGCTCGGCATCAAGCTGGTGGCCGGGCGCGGCAACGTGGCGATCGAGGCCCATCAGGGCGGCGTCGAGGTCAAGTCCTCCGGCCGCATCAGCCTGATCTCGTCGGAGGCCATCCACATCGAGGCGCCGCTGGTACGGATCGTCTCGAAAGGCGCGCAGACGGAATGGGCGGACGGCAGCATCGTCCAGCAGAGCAGCGGCCAGCACGTCGTAAAAGCCAGCGACATCGCCCACGCCGGCCCCGGCGGCGGCACCCCGTCGACCCTCGACTTCGCCGCCTCGAAGATCCGCGCCGACGAGCGCCTCGTCCTGCGCCACCTGCAGACGCGCGAACCGATACCCAACCAGCGTTACATCGCCCACCTGGAGGACGGCAGCACGATCGACGGCGTCAGCGACGAGGATGGCCGCACCGCGCTGGTACAGAGCGCCGCGCTGGGGCCGGTGCGGTTCGAGCTGCTTCCTTGACGCCGGTGATGGGTAACAGCGTTCATGAGTGAATCGACACGGCCACTGCCGCCGCTCATTCCCCTAGCCAATGGGGGATGGGAGGCACGTTCATTCATGTCTTCGACAGAACATAAGCTCCGCGGAGAGGGGCTCATGCCTCCCAATCATGTGATTCCGGTCATCGTCGTACCGGGCATCATGGGGACCAATCTGCGTGCCAAGCGTAAGCCGGGATCAGGTGGGAAAAACAACGAAAAGAGCGAACGAAACGAGAAGGCCGCACCTGGTCAGCCAGCTTGGCGTCCGCCCAACGGCGCACACGAAGGCTGGCTTGCCTCGTCCGACTGGGGCCGAATGTCGGCAAAAGACCGTCAAATGCTATTGGAGCCCGCCACCCTGGAAGTGGACGATAGCGGACCGGTCTTCATACCAGACTCGGACGACGGATATGTGTTAACCGAAAGCGAAGTACGCCAACTCGGCTGGGGCGAGGTTCACGCCGAGTCGTACGGCGCATTGCTCTATGCGTTACAAACACGCTTGAACCAAACTTTTGGATCCGAGGGCCCGGATAAGAAGCGCTTTATCAGGAAGCACTGGAAAGATGTAATGGCCTGCGATCCTCGCAGATGGGGCTTGCGTGAATTCGCGCCGCTGACGGAACGCCAGCTTGAGATACACGCGCGACATTACTTTCCGATTTATTCAGTCGGCTACAACTGGCTCGAAGATTGCGAGAAATCGTCGCAGCGGCTTGAGAAGCGCATTCACAGCATCATTGAGTACTGGACAAAAACAAAACGGCGCTGCGACAAGGTGATTCTGGTGACTCACTCGATGGGGGGACTCGTAGCAAGGGCGTGCGCGAAGCGTATCCCGGACAAGATCGCCGGCGTCATCCACGGTGTCATGCCTGCGCTGGGAGCTCCGGTTGCCTACCGCCGGATCGCGTGCGGAACGGAGGTGTCAAGCCCAAGTAACCACCCGGCGCAGAACTTCAAGGCCTCCAGAGTCGCCAAGATCCTCGGCGAAACAGCTGCGAAAACAACGCCCGTCCTTGCTACATCACCGGGAGCGCTTGAATTACTGCCGAACCACCTTTACCCGCACCCCTGGTTACATGTCCGGGTGATGAAATCCATTGGCGCACCTCAGGCGCCGAAATACGGTGCAAAGGACGGAGTTGTCCAGCGCAAGCAGGTGGTGACGGATTATCTGCACCTTCCAAACGCGCGAACACCGAATCCGTACGATTTATACAGGGACTTGAAGTCGTGGTATCGCTTGATAGACCCATCCCTGGTGGATCCAGCCCAAAAGTATCGGGAAACTCCCGGGGGGGTAGAAAACGCAGTCAAGTCAGCGATTGCGACCGCAGAGAACTTTCACCGTGCATTAGGGGATTACTACCATCCCAATACATATGCTTTTTACGGGGACGACCAGGACGAGCAGTCGTACTCGCAGGTGCGATGGACTGCCAGGCAAGAGGCAGGGTCCCCCGGCACGCTTACTCCCGGAAACGTCACCAGCGCGCAATTACTGGGCCATACCTTTGACGGCCAACGCCGTGTGTTGGTCGAAGGTAAGACGGAACTGCACTTTGCACCAGAAGGACAGGATGCAAGAGGCGATGGAACGGTC
The DNA here is from genome assembly GCF_053668055.1 of Massilia sp. SYSU DXS3249. Lineage (NCBI taxonomy): Bacteria > Pseudomonadati > Pseudomonadota > Betaproteobacteria > Burkholderiales > Oxalobacteraceae > Massilia > Massilia sp. SYSU DXS3249. Next base: position 408,190 of record NZ_JBSIPX010000001.1, read on the forward strand.
CCGTTTCAGTCTGGTGCTGGGGTAGCCAGTAAAGTGAAGCAAGCGTTCGCAACCCGGGGCTACGACCATCAGGAAGCCTATAAGAACGACGACATGCTGCTGTTAACGCTCCGCCTGATCGTTAAGCTTGTCCAGGAGATTTCGTGAAACGGTGGGCCCAGAACAGGCTGGCAAAGCTGCTGGCCGGGATCGTTATCGCGGGGGTGGCGGCGACCTGGGCTGTAGGCGAGGTCATGAATAAACATGAAACAGCACGTCGCGACGAACACGAGGTGGCACGAATGACCGAGAAGATGAAAACGGTGTGCGTTGGGCGGTTCTTGATCGACATGCCCGAAGAGGCCCAGGTTGAATTGGCGCAGGCGCGCATTCACGGCTTTGACATCGCTACCATCAACGAATCCGGAGAGCAATTCCAGAAACGCCTTGCAGCGCGTGAGGCGCAGCTAAAAGCCAAGCCTGACCGGCTCGGTGGAGACCGTAATCTCGAGTCGGTGAAGCAGGTCAAGAATGGTAGCGGCATGGTCGGCAAAATATTCGTGCACGGCCGAACAGTGAGCGAAGGTACGGCTGCGAACGGCTTGGAACTGGAGCGCTATCGCTACGAGGGTATTGCTGTCGAGGCGCTTGTGCACGCTTCCGGCACCAGCGTTGATCTCGTGGCCGACAGTTATTCCCCCGAGCGAATAGAGAACCTCTCCAAGCTTGTCGCTCAGCTCGTCCCCAATCCTGAAAATAAAGGCCCGACGGAACCGGGATTTTGCGTCGACCGCGCTTATGTCCGAGATCCGTTGAAGGCCGACCAAAATGAGCGGGTGATGATGTTCGCCCGTCTGCCGAGCCACCCCGATATCGAGTTCGTACTTATTCTGGCGGCAGGGCTCAAGCCTGACGAAGAAGGTCTTCTCGAGAGAGATTCGGCAGCGGATGAACAGGCACCGCTGATCGAAAGGGTACGCATTTCCAAATTGCGAGCGGCTCCACGCACAATTGGCGGAATTCTTGGAGATGAGCTTGTCAGAGGCGCTATCGAGGATAACGACGCGCGCGTCTACAGTTTCTGGTGGGAAGTGAACGGGACTGAAGACGACGTTTTTGTTCCTCACCTCGTTTTTAAAATGAACACAGGCAAGAGCGACAATGGACCTGTTCCCACATCGATGTCGGAGGCCGCGGCGCTCACCTTGTGGGACAAAATCTCGTCCAGCATCCGCTTGAGGCCGGTTGCGCCGCTAAAAATCGTTGATGCGGACCCACCGCCGACGCCACTCGGCGCCTACGCTTGGGCTGGCGAGCGCTGCCCGCAAAGCGGCTGGTGGCAGTGCAGCGACGGCGGCAACGGTATCGGCGTGCTGGGTGGCCAGCGCCAGTACATCAGGAAGGGCGACCGCATGCCCCAGGCCTTGCTGCTGCCTCCGCAAACCCTCTGGGAGAAGCTGCGCGGCGTGCAGCCGAGCTTCGAATCGAAGACCCAGACGTCGTGGAAGCTGGTCGACAAGCGCGGCCGCAAGCGGGTACCGCCGTCCCTGCCGCTGGCCCAGGCGACGCCGGTGGCGGCGGCCAGCATCACGTCGGATGGTTCCGGCCCGGGCGTGATGGAGCAGCAAGGTGTGCCGGTCGGGAGCTTCGCTGCGACCGGGCTGCCATGCCCGGCCAGCGGCTGGTGGCTTTGCGAGGACCCGAGGGCACTGGACGGCACGCGCTGGTTTGCCCAGGGCAGCCTACTGCCGCCAGCGACGTTTGCGCTCCCGCCCGGCGGTTTCGGCCGCTCGGGGAACGCGGCCAAGTCGATCGAGCGGCGCGGTGCGTGGCGTCTGGTGCGCTTGGCCGACGCGCCCGCGCAAGCAGCTGGCAACAGCGCGGAGCCTACGTGAAGCGGCTTATACAGCCTAAGCTGGCGAAGGTGCTCGCTGCCGTCACGATGACAGGTGTCGTCGCGACCTGGGCCGGCGCACAGATCCACGACGAGCGGCAGGCGCGCCAGGACAGGCAGCAGGTGTCGCGCGTGACGGCAAAGATGAAGACGGTTTGCGTCGGCAGATTTCTGATTTACCTGCCCGACGAAGCGCAGGTGGAGCTGACCCAGGGCCGCATCCACGGTCTGGAGATTGCCGCTTTCGACGAACCTGTCGATGAGTTCAAGGCGCGCCTGGCGCGGCGAGAGGCCGAGATCAGGGCCAGGCCGGACCGGCCCGGCGGCGACAAGAACCTGGAAGTGGCGAGGGACATCGCCACTGAGAGCGGCCTGACGGGAAAGCTTTTCGTGCACGGTCGGACTGTGACCGAAGGCACGCGCGCCAGGGGTTTGGAGCTGGAACGCTACCGCTACGAAGGTATTGCAATCGAGGCCCTTGTGCACGGCCATGGCGTCAGCATCGATCTCTCCGCCGACGATTATCGTCCTGACCGGGTAGGAAACCTGATCAAGCTGGTCTCCCAGGCCGTACCGAACCCTACCAACAAACCCCCTACGGAACCCGGCTTCTGCATTGACCGGGCTTTTTTTCGGGATCCGCTCAGGGCAGCGCAGCACGAGCGCGTCATGATGTCCGCCCGGTTGCCGAGCCATCCCGATATCGATTTTTCCTTGATTCTGCTGGCGGGAGCGAAACCTGAAGAGAAAGGGCTTCATGAACGAAACGCAGAATCGCACGGGCGGCTGTCGCTGGCCGAGAAAGCGCGTATCGCTAGTCTGCGAACTGGCCGGAGAAGCATCGGTGGATTGGTCGGAGACGAGGTGGCGCAGCGGTTCGACGAGGAAAACGAATCGATCGTCTACAGCTTTTGGTGGGAGGTCAATGGGACGGCAGACAATGTCTTTATTCCGCACCTCTCCTTTAAGATGGATACCGGAAAGAGCAGCAGGGGACCGGTGCCCTCGTCGCTGTCCCGAGAGGCAGCCACGGCACTGTGGGACAAAATATCGTCCAGCATCCGCTTACGCCCGGCGCAGCCGCCAAAGCCTGTCGCCGCCGAACCGCAGCCAACTTCGCTCGGCGCCTACGCCTGGGCTGGCGAGCGCTGCCCGCAAAGCGGATGGTGGCTTCGCGAGGACCCGGGGCCGCTCGACGTCACACGCTGGTGTGCCCAAGGCAGCCTGCTGCCGCCAGTGCCGTTTGCGCTCCCGCCCGGCGGTTTCGTCCGCTCCGGGAACGCTGCCAAGTCGATCGAGCGGCGCGGTGCGTGGCACCTGGTGCGGTTAGCCCAGGCGGCCGCGCAAGGCAGCAACGATTCGGAGCAAACGTGAAGCGGCAGGCCTGGAACTGGTCGGCGTCAATGCTGGCTGTGAGCGCCGTCGCCGGTGTCGCGGCGGCCTTGGTTATGGGACAGCTGCGCAAGGAGGAGGCGGATCGTCGCGACAGGGACGAGGTGGCGCGAATCACCAGGAAAATGACGCCGGTATGCATGGGCAGGTTCCTGATCGATATGCCGGACGAAGCGCGGCTGGAATTGGCACAGCCACGTGTCGATGGCTTCGACATCTCTTCATTCGACGAGCCGGAAGCTGCCTTCAAGGCGCGCCTGGGCCTGCGCGAAGCGAGGCTGCGGAATACACCTGACCAGTTCGCGGGAGACAAGAACCTCGTATCGGTCAGCGAAGTGAAGACAGACAACGGTGTCATAGGGAAGATTTTCGTACACAGCCAGACGGTCAGGGAAGGCACCCAGGCAAACGGCCTGGAACTGGAACGCTACCGGGACGAAAACGTCGCAATCGAAGCACTCGTCCATGGCCAAGGAATGAGCTTTGAGCTGTCGGCAGACCATTACGACCCCGGCCAGATCGACAACCTGAGAAGGTTGGTCGCCAAGCTGGTGCCCAACCCGGACAACCGGGTGCCTACAGAACCCGGGTTTTGCGTCCACCGTGCCTGGTTTCGCGATCCGCTAAGCGCCGATCAAGGCGAACAAGTCATGATGTTTGCCCGGCTGCCGAGCCATCCCGACATCGCATTCATGGCCATTCTGGCGGCGGGCAACAAGCCAGCCAGCCAAGGTTTACTCGAAAGAACAATGGAAACAGCGGCAGGATTGACATCGGCCGAAAAGACACGCGTCACCAAGTTGCGGGCAGCTCCGCGGACGATCGGAGGTATCCTGGGCGACGAGGTAGTCACACGGGTCGTCGAGCGGAGCGATACCGTCGTTCACACCTTCTGGTGGGAGGTCGCCGGGACGGAAGACGACGTTCGCGTTCCCCACGTCGTTTTCAAGATGTATACGGGAAAAGGCGAGAACGGCCCGGTTTCTTCATCCTTGTCCCAGGACGCGGCCACGGCGCTCTGGGACCGAATCTTGTCCAGCATCCGGTCCCGGCCTGTAACCCCGTCCAGGCAGAGCGCACGCAAACTAACGCCGCCGGCCCGCAAGGCATAGCGCTTAACGATCGATGCGCTCCGCCATCCTCGGCTTCGTTGCCGGCGCAGCCCTGTTGCAGACCAGCGCCACGCTGGCCGACGCCTGGCGGATCCTCGCCTGCGCACTGGCCGCGCTCATGCTGCTGCTCCTATCCCGCAAACCGCCATGCGCGGCCGTCTCAGGCGCGCTGCTCGGCTTCTGCTGGTCCGCCATCCTCGCCCACGCTGCGCTCTCCTCGCAACTCGAGCAGGCCGACGAGGGCCGCGACATCGACATCGTCGGCACGGTCGACAACCTGCCGCACGATTTCGGCCAGGGGCAGCGCTTCCATTTCAGGGTCGACACCGTGCCGGCGGGCGCGGCGAGCGTTCCGACCAAGCTGGCCCTGTCCTGGTACCGCGGCGACGTCGACGGGCGGCTGCTGCGGCCCGGCGAGCGCTGGCGCCTGACGGTGCGCCTGCAGCGGCCGCACGGGAATGCGAATCCGTACGGCTTCGACTACGAAGCCTGGCTGCTGGGGCAGGGCGTGCGCGCCACCGGCTACGTGCGCGCGGGCGGCACGGGTGGAGTCAACCGGCGGCTCGACGATTTCGTCGCCACGCCCGGGAACCTCGTCGAACGCGGCCGCTACCTGCTGCGCGAGCGCATCGAGAGAGCGCTCGCGGGCGAGCCCTACGCAGGCGTCATCGCCGCGCTCGTCGTCGGCGACCAGCGCGGCATCGCCCAGTCGGACTGGGACGTCTTCAACCGCACCGGCGTGAGCCACCTGGTGGCGATCTCCGGGCTGCACATCACGATGATCGCAGGCTTGTGCGCCTTCGCCGCGTCCGGCCTGTGGCGCCGCTCGGGCTTCACGGCGGGCGCCTGGCCGCTGGTGCTGCCGGCGCAGAAGGTGGCCGCGCTCGCCGGGGCCGGCGGCGCGCTGCTGTACGTGCTGCTGGCCGGCTTCGGCGTGCCGGCCCAGCGCACGCTGTACATGCTGGCCGTAGTGGCGCTGGCCCTCTGGACCGGGCGCCTCGCCAGTGTGTCGCACATCCTGTGCCTCGCGCTCGGCCTGGTCGTGCTGATCGATCCCTGGGCCGTGCTGTGGCCGGGCTTCTGGCTGTCGTTCGGCGCGGTCGCGGCAATCCTGTACGCGGGCCTGGGACGGATAGGCCGCGAGGAAAATGGGTGGCGCGGCGCGTTCAAGCTGGCCGCACGCACCCAGTATGCGGTCACCCTCGGCCTGGTGCCGCTGACGCTGCTGCTGTTCTCCCAGGTGTCGGTCGTCGGGCCGCTGGCGAATGCGCTGGCGATTCCCGTGGTGAGCTTTGTCGTGACGCCGTTGGCGCTGCTGGGCAGCCTGCTGCCGGTGCCGCTCTCGCAGCCGGTGCTGTGGGCCGCCCACTTCGCCATCGCGTCGCTGGCCGCGCTGCTCGGATGGCTGGCGGCGCTGCCTGCTGCCGTCTGGAGCGCGCCCGCGCCGCCGCCCTGGCTGTTCGCACTGGCGCTGGCCGGCACGGCCTGGATGCTGGCGCCGCGCGGCTGGCCGCACCGCTGGGCGGGCGCCGCCACCTGGTTGCCCCTGTTCCTGCTGCTGCCGGCGACGCCCGCACCCGGCAGCTTCACGGTCACCGCCTTCGACATCGGCCAGGGCATGGCGCTGCTGGTCGAGACCCACGGACACCGGCTGCTCTACGACACCGGCCCGCAATACGCGCCGGGGCAGGACGGCGGCACCCGCGTGCTGCTGCCTTACCTGCGCGCGCGCGGGATCAAGCGGCTCGATGGGCTGGTCGTTACCCACAGCGACAGCGACCACGTCGGCGGCGCAACGAGCCTGCTGGCAGCGCTCGATGTCGGATGGGTGGCCAGTTCGCTGGGCCCGGCCCATCCCGTCGTGAAGGGCGCGAAGCAGCATCGCCGCTGCGTGGCGGGCCAGCGCTGGGAGTGGGACGGCGTGCTGTTCGACATGGTGCAGCCGACCGATGCCAGTTACGACGATCCCGGCCTGAAACCGAATGCGCGGAGCTGCGTGCTGCGGATCTCGCGCGCCGGCCGTGCGATCCTGCTGGCGGCCGACATCGAGGCGGCCCAGGAAGCCCGGCTGGTACGGGATGCGCCGCAGGCGTTGCGCGCTGACGTCCTGCTGGTGCCTCACCACGGCAGCGGCACCTCGTCTACGCCGGCCTTCCTTGCGGCCGTGCAGCCCAAGATCGGCGTTTTCCAGGTCGGGCATCGCAATCGTTACAGGCACCCCAAGCGGGAGGTCTGGGAGCGCTACGGCGCGCTCGGCATCCGCCGCCTGCGCACCGACGAATCGGGCGCGATCAGCTTCACGTTCGGCCGGGAGATCACGGTGCGCGAATACCGCAGCGAACACCCGCGTTACTGGCACAACCGTTAGCGCGCGCTCCTGGTCAGTTTACAAGCGCGCCAGGGGCAGGGTGATCGCCACGTGCAGCCCGCCGCCGTCGCGGTTGCAGGCCGAAATGGTGCCGCCGTGCGCGCGGATCACGCGTTCGGCAATCGCCAGCCCGAGGCCATGGCCGTCGACGTTGTTGGTCGCCGGGTTCGAGCGGAAGAAGGGGCGGAAGATGGTGGGCAGGTCGCTCTCCTCGATGCCGGGACCGCGATCGAAGACGTCGATGCAGACCGCGCGCGCGTCGGTGCGCAGCTTGACCTCGACGCCGCCGCCGCCTCCGCCGCCGTGCTTCACGCCGTGTTTAACTGCATTGCGCACCACGTTCTCGATCGCGCGCCACAGCAGGTCGGGCGCGCCGCGCACCTGGGCCGGCACCTCGCCCGTCGTCTCGACCTCGATGCCGGCGCACTGCGCTCCATCCGCAGCGTCCTGCGCCCCCACTTCGAAGCGCGCGTCCTGGGCGATGCCGTCGATGAGTTCCTGCATGTCGACCAGTTCGTCCTTCGGCAGGTCGGGATTCGCCTCCAGGCGCGACAGGGTCAGCAGCTCGCCCACCAGCTTGTCCATGCGCTCGCTCTCGCGCTCGATGCGCGCCAGCGAGGTGCCGATCTTGTCCGGCTGCTGGTGCGCCAGGCCGATGGCGGCCTGCAGGCGCGCCAGGGGTGAGCGCAGTTCGTGCGAGACGTCGTGCAGCAGGCGGCGCTGGCCATCCATCAGGGCGCGCAGCTGGCCGCTCATGCGGTCGAAGTCGCGTCCCAGGTCGTTCAGTTCGTCGCCGCCGGCAGCCCTGTCGCCGAAGCGCGGCGCCAGGTCGCCGGCGGCCGCGGCCTCGAAGGCGCTGCGCAGGGCGCGGATCGGGCGCGAGAAATACCAGGCGAGGAGGAAGGCGAACAGCAGGCTGACCAGCACGCTCGCCAGCAGGGGGATCGGCCTGCCCAGCTCCCAGCCGGGGGCGAAAGGACCGGGCGGGCCGTCGCCGAAACCGGCGCCCGGCTGCGCTCCGCGTCCGGGGGGCGTTCCTCCGAAGCGGGCAAGTTCGCCGGCGGGCGGGTAGGCCGGGTTTGATGCCTTGCCGGGCTCCGAGGGCGCCCCGGCGACCGTCGCCTTGCCGGCGCCGCTGCGCGCACGCGCAGGCACGAAGGCCAGCCATTGGCGGCCATCGGGGGCGCCCAGCATGCGCACCGGGCGATACGGCCGCTCGGTCTTCAGTTCGCGCTGCGCCTGCTCGAGCATGGCGGGGGTGACCTTGCGCCCCAACAGGTCGCGCCCGCCCGGGTCGACGATGTAAACGGTATGCAGGTGCATGTGGCCGACCAGTTCGCGCAGTGCCGGCAGGCCGCCGTATTTCAGGGCGACGGTGGCCGAGTCGAGCAGGAAGCCGGCCGGCGGGCCGACGGCGAGGGCGCTCGCCGTGGTCGTCACGCGCGCCTGCTCGCGCAGCCAGAACACGCTGCCGATGCCGGCGGCGGCGGCGATCTGGGCCAGCAGGATCGACAGGAAGAATTTCCAGAAGAGGCGGCCCGTCGGCCTTCGCGCAGCGCGTGCCATCGCTAGTTGCGGATCAGCTGGTAGCCGAGCCGGTACACGGTCTGCAGGGGGGAGCGCCCGTCGTCGAGCGTGCCCAGCTTGTGGCGCAGGCTGCTCAGGTGGACGTCGATGTTGCGGTCGAAGCGGGCAAGCGGCCGGCCCAGGCCCTGTTCCGACAGTTCGCCCTTGCTGACCGGGCGCCCGGCATGGCGCGCCAGCACTTCGAGCAGGTTGAATTCGGTACTGGTCAGTTCCAGGGTGGCGCCGTCCCAGGTGGCGCGGCGCTGTTCCGGCATGACCAGCAGCTTGCCGACCGCATGCATGACGCCGGCGCCGCCGTCCGGCTGGGCGCCCTGGGTGCGGCGCAGGATGGCGCGCACGCGGGCGGTCAGTTCGCGCGGGGTGCAGGGCTTGGTGACGTAATCGTCGGCGCCCAGTTCCAGGCCGAGGATGCGGTCGGCGTCGTCGCCGCGGCCGGTCAGCATCAGCACCGGGATCTTGCTCTGGGCGCGGATGCTGCGCAGGGTCTCGATGCCGTTCAGGGCCGGCATCATGACGTCGAGGATGGCGATCGCGTAGCGCCCGCTCAGGGCCTCGCGGCTGCCCGTCACCCCATCGTGGGCGCAGGCGACGGCGAAGCCTTCCTGTTCGAGGTATTCGGACAACATGCCGACGAGCTCGGTGTCGTCGTCTATCAGCAGTACGTGGTTCATGGCCGCGATCATAGCAAAGGGTTTTCGCGGCGGGACAGGAGCAGGGAGCCCTTTACCCATCTTTACAAGCCGGCGGACAGGGCGCCCTTACGCGGATTTACATCGGCTTGACGCCGATTTACACGATGCCGTTGAAGAATACCTGCTTTCCAAACAGCGACAGGCGAAGCATCATGACTACTGAGCACCATCCTCACGGAAACCTGGCGACCGACCTCGACAAGCTGCTGTCGGCCACGGCCAACCGTCGCCAAGCCCTGCGCTGGCTCTTCGCCGGCGCCGCCGCCGTCCCGCTCGCGAGCTGCGGCGGCTCGGGCATGGCGGGCAGCGATGCCACCGTCACCGCCTCCGGCGCGCTGGCGTCCAGCGCCGGCAGCACCGGCAGCACCGGCAGCACCACAGGCTGCTCGCTCATCCCGGAAGAAACCGGCGGCCCGTACCCGGCCGACGGCACCAACAGCAGCAACGGCAAGCTCGCCAACGCGCTGGCCCTGTCGGGCATCGTGCGCAGCGACATCCGCTGGAGCGTGGCCGGGGCCTGGGGTGTCGCGATGGGCGTCCCGCTGACGATCCGGCTGAAAATCGTCAACGTCGCGGACAATTGCGCCGTCGCCCCCGGCGCCACCGTCTACCTCTGGCATTGCGACCGCGACGGCAATTATTCGATGTACTCCGCCAGCGTCGCGGGCGAAAACTACCTGCGCGGGGTGCAGGAGGCCGACGCCGACGGCTATGTCAGCTTCGTCACGGTCTTCCCGGGATGCTACGACGGCCGCATGCCGCACGTGCACTTCGAGGTCTACCCGACGCTCGCGAAGGCCACAAGCGCCGCCAACCGCATCAAGACCTCGCAGCTCACCTTCCCGCTGGCGACCCTGAACGAGGTGTACACGGCCAGCGGCTACGCGACCAGCGTGCGCAACCTGGCGCGCATCAGCTATGCCACGGACAATGTCTTCAGCGACGGCACGGCCTTGCAAATGGCAAGCATGAGCGGCGACATGGTGGGCGGTTATGTGGCGACGCTGACTATAGGCGTTTCCCTCTAAACAACATGCGCGCGGGATACGGCATTGTTGTTCCGCCGTTACAATCGAAGCCCGTCTTCCGAATGCCCCGCGCCCGATGTCCAAACCCCTGCTGCACTTTTGCCACGGAAACAGTTTCCCTTCCGGCACCTACCGCCAATTGCTCGACGGCCTGCGCGCCCATTACGAGGTGCACACCACCGACATGGTCGGGCACGATCCGCGCTTTCCCGTCGGCGACGGCTGGAGCGGCCTGGTGGACGAGCTGATTGCCCAGCTCGAAGGGTATGGACGGCCTGCGATCCTGGTCGGCCATTCGCTCGGCGGCATGCTCAGCACGATGGCCGCCGCGCGCCGGCCGGAGCTGGCGCATTGCGTGGTGATGCTCGATTCGCCGGTAGTGGCGGGCTGGCGCGCGGTGGCCTGGCGCCTCGTGAAACTGCTGGGCAAGGGCTCGCGCTTTTCGCCGGCGCGCTTTTCCGAACGGCGCCGCAACGTGTGGCCGGACCGGGCGGCCGCCTACCAGCATTTCATCTCGAAGGACATCTTCGCCGCCTGGGCGCCGGGCGTGCTGGACGACTACCTCGACGTCGGCCTGAAGCCGCACCCGGAAGGCGTGCAGCTGCGCTTCGACCGCGGCGTCGAAACCCTGATCTACAACTCGCTGCCGCACCACCTGGGCGAGATCATCCGGCGCGACTTCCCGGTGCCGGTCGGCTTCATCGGCGCCACCCGCTCGGAAGAGCTGCGCCAGGCCGGCCTGGCCTCGACCCGCAAGCTGGTGCGCGAGCACTTCGTCATGACGGAAGGCAGCCACCTGTATCCGATGGAACACCCGGCGCGCGCGGCCCAGCTGACGCACGAGATGATAGGGCGGATGCTGGTGCAGCGTCCGTTGCCGCGCAGGCGCCAGGGGCAGCCGGCCTGAAGCGAGGAGAAAGGATGCATCATCGACTTGGGGCCGCGCGCCGCTTTTCGCGTAAAATTGCAGGATTGCCAGCTTTACATGAAAGAACCCAGCGATGAGCATCAAGAGCGATAAATGGATCCGCCGCATGGCGCAGGAAACCGGCATGATCGAGCCTTTCGAGCCCGGCCAGGTGCGCGAACAGGAAGGACGCCGCATCATTTCCTATGGCACCTCGTCGTACGGCTACGACATCCGCTGCGCGGACGAATTCAAGGTGTTCACCAACATCAACAGCACCATCGTCGACCCGAAGAACTTCGACGAGAAATCGTTTGTCGATATCAAGAGCGACGTCTGCATCATCCCGCCGAATTCCTTTGCGCTGGCGCGCACCATGGAATACTTCCGCATCCCGCGCAACGTGCTGACCATCTGCCTCGGCAAGTCGACCTATGCGCGCTGCGGCATCATCGTCAACGTCACCCCGTTCGAACCGGAATGGGAAGGTTATGTGACGCTGGAGTTCTCGAACACGACCCCATTGCCCGCGAAGATCTACGCCGGCGAGGGCTGCGCCCAGGTGCTGTTCTTCGAGAGCGACGAAGTGTGCGAGACTTCGTACAAGGACCGTGGCGGCAAGTACCAGGGCCAGCACGGCGTGACGCTGCCGAAGACCTGATACGGTTTTTCGCGGCAGGCACCATTAACTGAATCATTTCTGGCGGAGGCTGACATGGCAGATTGCTGCAGCGGCGGCTGCCCAAGCGACAAGCCGCCGGTCGATCCGCGCTACCGGCGTGTGCTCTGGATCGCGTTGTTCGTCAACCTGTTGATGTTCGGCGTCGAGCTGGTGGGCGGCTGGGCGGCCGGTTCCGTCTCGCTGCTGGCCGACGCGGTCGACTTCTTCGGCGACGCGGCCAACTACGGCATCTCCCTGTTCGTGCTCGGCCTGGCACCGATCTGGCGCTCGCGCACGGCGCTGGTGAAGGGCGCGACCATGGGCGGCTACGGCGTGTTCGTGATCGGCACGGCGCTCTGGCACCTGGCGGCGGGCACCGTGCCCGAAGCCGGGACCATGGGCGCCATCGGCCTCGCCGCGCTCGCCGCCAACGGCCTGGTGGCCGTGCTCCTGTTCGCCTTCCGCAACGGCGACGCCAACATGCGCTCGGTCTGGCTGTGCACGCGCAACGACATGATCGGCAACGTGGCCGTCCTGCTGGCCGCGCTCGGGGTATGGCAGGCCGGCAGCGGCCTGCCGGACCTGTTCGTGGCCATGGTGATGGGCACGCTCGGCCTGACGGCGGCGCGGAGCGTGATCGTGCAGGCGAGGGCGGAGATCGACAAGGGCGCGGTCGCCGTACCGGCACCGATCGTCGAGCTGAAACGCCGCTGAAGGCCCGTCAGGGTGGGTGACTCTGTCGGGGGGATGTGCAGCTCGTGAGGCGGGCACCGTCCACGCTACAAAGACAAGAATAAGCACCTACAAAAAGAGGAGCCTTGCGGCTCCTCTTTTCACATCGCGTCAATGACGATCAGTCCTGCTTCACGCAATCGACGAAGTAATCGCGCTTGCCGTCCACCTCGCGCTTGACGAGGCCATGCACGTCGGTCTCGAAGCCCGGGAAGCGCTCGTTGAAGTCGCGTGCGAAGCGCAGGTAGTCGACGATGGTCTTGTTGAAGCGCTCGCCCGGGATCAGGAGCGGAATCCCCGGCGGGTAAGGCGTCAGCAGGATGGCCGTGGTGCGGCCTTCCAGGTCCTCGATGGCCACGCGCTCGATGTCGCGGCGCGCCATCTTGGCGAAGGCGTCCGACGGCTTCATCGACGGCACCATGTCCGAGAGGTACATCTCGGTCGTCAGGCGCGCCACGTCGTACTGCTTGTAGAAAGTGTGGATCTGCGTGCACAGGTCGCGCAGGCCGCGGTTCTCGTAGCGCGGGTTGGCCGCGGCGAACTGCGGCATCACCTGCCACATCGGCTTGTTGCGGTCGTAGTCGTCCTTGAACTGCTGCAGCGCCGTCACCAGCGTGTTCCAGCGGCCCTTGGTGATGCCGATGGTGAACATGATGAAGAAGGAGTACAGGCCGCACTTCTCGATGATGACGCCGTGCTCGGCCAGGTACTTGGTCACGATCGAGGCCGGGATGCCGGTCTCGCCGAACTGGCCGTCCAGCGACAGGCCGGGGGTAACGACGGTCGACTTGATCGGGTCGAGCATGTTGAAGCCCGGCGCCAGCTTGCCGAAGCCGTGCCAGTCGTCCTCGGCGCGGATCATCCAGTCTTCCTGGGTGCCGATGCCTTCTTCGGATTCGACGTCCGGGCCCCAGACCTTGAACCACCAGTCCTCGCCGAATTCCTGGTCGACCTTCTTCATGGCGCGGCGGAAGTCCAGCGCTTCGAGGATCGATTCCTCGACCAGGGCGGTGCCGCCCGGCGCTTCCATCATGGCCGCGGCGACGTCGCAGGAGGCGATGATCGAGTACTGCGGCGAGGTCGAGGTGTGCATCAGGAAGGCTTCGTTGAAGGCGTCCTGGTCGAGCTTGACCGATTCCGATTCGCGCACGAGCACCTGCGAAGCCTGCGACAGGCCGGCCAGCAGCTTGTGCGTCGACTGGGTCGAGAAAATCATCGACTCCTTGGCGCGCGGGCGGTCGCGGCCGATCGCGTGCATGTTCTTGTAGAAGTCGTGGAAGGTCGCGTGCGGCAGCCAGGCTTCGTCGAAGTGCAGGGTCTCGATTTTCCCGTCCAGCATTTCGCGCAGGGTCTCGACGTTGTAGACCACGCCGTCGTAGGTCGATTGCGTGATGGTGAGGATGCGCGGCTTCTTGTCCTTGGCTTCGCGGGCGAAGGGATTGGCCTCGATCTTGCGGGCGATCGACTCGGGCGTGAACTCTTCCAGCGGGATCGGGCCGATGATGCCGAGGTTGTTCCGGGTCGGCATCAGGAACACGGGGATCGCGCCGCACATGATGATCGAGTGCAGGATCGACTTGTGGCAGTTGCGGTCGACGACGACGATGTCGCCTGGCGCGACGGTGCTGTGCCAGACCATCTTGTTCGAGGTCGAGGTGCCGTTGGTGACGAAGTAGCAGTGGTCGGCGCCGTAGATGCGCGCGGCGTTGCGCTCGGACTTGGCGACCGGGCCCGTATGATCCAATAACTGGCCCAGTTCCTCGACCGCGTTGCAGACGTCGGCGCGCAGCATGTTCTCGCCGAAGAACTGGTGGAACATCTGGCCGATCGGCGACTTCAGGAAGGCGACGCCGCCCGAGTGGCCCGGGCAGTGCCAGGAGTAGGAGCCGTCGTAGGCGTAGTTCACCAGCGCGCGGAAGAAGGGCGGCGCCAGGCTGTCGAGGTAGGCCTTTGCTTCGCGGATGATGTGGCGCGCGACGAATTCCGGCGTGTCCTCGAACATGTGGATGAAGCCGTGCAGCTCCTTCAGGATGTCGTTCGGGATGTGGCGCGAGGTGCGCGTTTCGCCGTAGATGTAGATCGGGATGTTGGCGTTCTTGTGGCGGATCTCCTGCACGAAGGAGCGCAGGCCGGCCAGCGCCTGGTCGGTTTCCTCGAGCGAGCCGCCGCCGAATTCCTCATCGTCGATCGACAGCACGAAGGCCGAGGCGCGCGACTGCTGCTGCGCGAAGGACGACAGGTCGCCGTAGCTGGTCAGGCCCAGCACCTCCATGCCTTCCTTTTCCATCGCGGCGGCGAGGGCGCGGATGCCGAGGCCCGAGGTGTTCTCGGAACGGAAGTCCTCGTCAATAATGATGATGGGGAAACGAAATTTCATTGACAGCTCCAATGCGAAGCGCCGTGGGGACAAGCCATGCCTCGTTCAGGCGGCCTGCCGCGCACGGCACCGAAAAATAAGAAGCGGATTTTCGCAGAAATTCCGCTGTCCGGTGAACATTTTTTTATTAGGGTAACCACATGTGCTCGTGCATGGCGCACTCTAGCGGAGGCGGAGGCCGAGCAGACCCGCAGGGGGCAGGTCAGGTGTTGCGCACGTAGGTCACATACGCATAATCGAACCCGTTGCTCTCCGACCGATGCTGCTCACGCGCCGTCTCCACCCACATCCCCGGGTCGATCTCCGGAAAGAAGGTATCGCACGCGCACACATGGTCGATCTCGGTCACGATCATCCGGTCCGCCAGCGGCAGCGCGGCCTCGAAGATCTGCGCCCCGCCGATGATGCTGGCCTCCTGATCGCCGACGAGCGCGATGGCCGCCTCCAGCGAAGTCACCGCCTCCACGCCCTCGTGCCGCCATTCGGGATTGCGGGTGACGACGATATTACGCCGCCCCGGCAGCGGGCGCCCGATCGAGTCGAAGGTCTTGCGGCCCATGATCATCGGCCGGCCGAGCGTGACGCGCTTGAAGTGGGCCAAGTCTTCCGGCAGGTGCCAGGGCAGCTGGTTGTTCACGCCGATGCCGCGCTGGGCGTCGATGGCGACGACGAGGGTCAGGCTCATCGTGCGCCTCGCGGGCGGTGGAAGTGAATTGGGGTAGGGAAGCGCATACGGTGGTCCTTGTACTGAAAGTCGGCAGATGGTGTCGCCCCGGGGCTGTGGTGTCAAGTGGCCAGGTCGAACAGTCCCTCGCCGGACCAGCGCACCAGCGGCGACGTCGATTGCGAAGACACGGCCCGGGCAGCATACTCGCCGCCGAGTTTGGCAATCACACGGGGAAAGGCGCGGCAATAGCTGGCCTGGATGCCGGCCAGCCGCGCCAGCTGTCGGTACTCGAGCACGCAGCCCGCCGGCACCGCGTCGAGCACCTTGCGGACGCGCTCGCGCCAGTCCTCCGGCCAGGCCGGCAGGCGCACGCCCAGGTCGCGCACCGGGTCGCCGGTTCGGACGACGCCGCCGGACACCACCCGCGCCAGCATGCCGCGGCGCGCACCGATCCTGCCCGACAGGCCCGGCCGATGCTCGTCGAGCGCACCGCAGGCCTCGCACTGGAACATGAGCCGGAGGGTGACCTCGCTGCCGAGCTGCAGGACCGTGCCGGACGAGAGCTCGGCGGTCTCGGCGCCAAGCAGCACATTTTCTCGGAGGGCATGGCGCGGCAGCGCGAGGTCGCGGTAGACGCGCCCGCTCGCCAGCAGGAGCTGCCGCGGCGAGGACGCGAGGGCATGGATGTCTCCCGCAATGCCGAGGCCGGCCATCAGGACGAGGCGTTCAGTCGCCACCGGCAGCGCGTCATGAGCGCCGCGCGAAGCAAGTGCTTCGATTCTTCCAATTTCCATACAAGGCCGTGAAAAAAAGTAACGCTCGGGCCGGCACCCAGGCGTGCGCAAACGATTCTGTTGTGCTCGCTTAGTCTGCAACGTATAGTTACAGTATAAAAACTACCGAGCTTGCCATGACGCCCCATACGCCCGTATCGTTGCCGACGCGGCTCGGCCTTGCCGGCGACATTGTCTTCATCACGACGCCTGCGCTGGCGGTGTTGAATCCGCTGCTCGTCTACGAGCAGCTCGTCCTCCCCCTGAACCAGATGGTATTCGAACGCATGCTGGCCGACTTCTCGTCGAGCCAGTTGCTAAGGCTGGTGAAGGCGGGGCGCCTGTTGTTCTGCCCCGAGATGACCGCAAGGCTGGCCGCAGGCGGCGGCACGAGGACGTTTGACCGCGGCCGCTACCTTGACTCGTTGCGGCCCGTCTTCCCTCGTCCGGACGACGATATTCCTGCCCTGGTAGGCGCAATCGACGAACATCTGCTGGTAGGGGCGCTCGACGATTTTACACGTTGGACCCGTATCCGCGACGAGGCAGTGGACGAGTTCATGCACGTCGCCGCACGGCCCGGCTATGCGCACCTGATCCCGCCATCGAGCTTGTTCAGCAGTCCAAGGGACCGGCTCGTCGGGCTGCAATCGGGTCTGGGTCGCGTGAACGACCTGGCCGGCGCCGGCGTCCTGGACCTTCAGTTCGACAAAGAGCTGCCGGTCTTGCTGGAGATCGTGTTCCCTGCCAAAAAGCGCCCCGGTCCGGTCGCACCGGACGCTGCCGAACGCGAGGCCATCGAAGCGGTCGAGAAGTTGCACGATATCCGTGGCTTGCCGTTGCTCCGTCCCGCGTACGACAGGTTCGAGGAGGACGTGGACCGCTTCATCGACATTGTCCTGAGCGAGGAGGCGGCGGAGTTGCGGCATTGGCTGTCGGGCAATGTATGCCGGGGGATGGATGTCCGGCAGGCCTATATCGAAGCCGGACACAAGCTGCCTTCGCAGCACGCCTGGGCCGGGTGGCTGAAATTCGGCGTGGTCACCAGCGTGTCGACCGTGATCGGCGGCCTGATTGCCGACCCCGCCGCCGGCCTGGCAGTCGGGACCGGTCTCGGCGCATTCGACCACCTGTATGGCGAAAAGGCCTTGCAGCGGATCGTCGATCCCTATCACCCCGATCACTGGCTGTCGTACCTGGAAGGCCGGCTCTGAGCTGTGCCGGGGTGGGCGGGTTCAAACCGCCATGGCGGCAGTAAGGGGCGGGTGGTGGCGGTAACCAAGCAGGCTGAAATCGCCGGGCTCGACACGCTCCAGCCATTCCGGCTCATAGCGGCCCGTCTCCGCGAAAGCAGGGATGCGGTCGGCGATCTGCAGGGTCGGCGGTGCGAACGGTTCGCGCTTGAGCTGCTCGTTCAGCATGTCGAGCTGGTTCTCGTAGATATGCGCATCGCCGATGAAATAGCTGAACCAGCGTGGCGTGTAGCCGGTGAGGCGGCCAACCAGGTGCAGCAGGGCGGCGGCTTCCGCCATGTTGAAAGGCGCGCCGAGCCCGATGTCATTGCTGCGCAAGTACAGGCACAACGAAATTTCACGGGTTGTTTTGTTTGGCAAGAATTGGTAGAGCAGGTGGCAGGAAGGCAGCGCGACCGCATCGAGGTCGGCGCAGTTCCAGCCGTGGAACAGGATGCGGCGGCTGTCCGGGTCGTCCATGATCGCATCGAGGCATTCGCGCAACTGGTCGATCGCCTTGTAGAGCAAGACCTTGTTCCTGCCCTCATGCTGGGTCACGGAAATCAGGCTGTAGCCGCGCGCCAATGCATCCGATATCTGCGCGCCGTGCTCCGTATCGATCATCTTGTACGCCGGCCACGAGCGCCACTGCACGCCATAAACCGGCCCCAGGTCGTCGGTGCCCATGCGGTAGGGATTGTTCAGCCACGCCTGGTTTTCATTGGCGTTCTGATCCCACACCTTGCAGCCGAGTTCGCGGAACATGGCTGCGCTGCGCGTCGCACGCAGGAATCCGACAAGTTCGCCGACCACGGATTTGAAGGCCAGTTTCTTGGTCGTCACTGCGGGGAAGCCTTGCTGCAGATCGAAACGCATCATCGCGCCAGGAGCACGCAGGGTGCGTACCCCGGTGCGGTTCTCCTGCCAGCTGCCAGTGTCGAGGATGGTACGGACGAGATCGGTATATTGTTGCATCGGCTTCTTTAGGTCGGAAATTGCCCGACACCTTACGATACATCGCCCGGGGCCGCAAGAAGCAAGGCGAGCAATTCCAGTCCGGCGTGTACGCTTGCGTCCGGCATATCGAGCAGGTTGTCGCCCACGTAGAGCTCGAAGTAGCTGGTATCCGGCAGCACGCTGCTCGAGATGCGGTTGAACATCCAGATGCCGTGGCGTTCGGCCAGCTCGGTGCGGATCGCCAGCGCTCGCTCGGGGCTCACGGGCAGGTGCACGTGCAGCATGTTGGCGGCCGGCGCGGCCGGGTTGACGCGGATGCGCGGGTGCCGGCGCAGGGCCTCGTAGAGGAACTGGGTGCGGCGGAAGTAGTCGGGCATGGCGGCCAGGCGCGCGTCGAACTGCATGCTTGCCGCGACGATGTAGGGCGAGCGGTGCACCAGGTTGCCGCCCTGGCGCCGGAACCACTGCGCGGCGCGCTCGACGAATTCGCGGCTGCCGGCCAGCATGGCGCCGCCGA
Organism: Massilia sp. SYSU DXS3249; assembly: GCF_053668055.1. Lineage (NCBI taxonomy): Bacteria > Pseudomonadati > Pseudomonadota > Betaproteobacteria > Burkholderiales > Oxalobacteraceae > Massilia > Massilia sp. SYSU DXS3249. The sequence goes on from NZ_JBSIPX010000001.1 coordinate 427,065, forward strand.
GGCCGCCGATGCCCTTGTACAGCGAGACGTAGACGGAGTCGAAACCGGCGACGATCTCGGCCACGCTGCGGCCGTAGCCGGCGGCCGCTTCCCACAGGCGCGCGCCATCCATGTGCAGGTGGGCGCCGCGGGCTTTCGCATGGCGCTTGATCGCTTCCAGCTCGTCCCAGCCCGGCACCTGGCCGCCGATTTCGCGCATCGGGATTTCGAGGCCGATCGCGCCCAGGCGGTCCGGCACGGCTTCCAGGTCGGCCGCCGTCCACGGGCGGTTGCGGTCGCCCACCTGCAGCGCGTCGAAGTGGCCGAGCAGCTGGTAGTTCGAGCGTTCGTGGACGAAGATGTGCGAGGTCGGGTGCAGGGCGACCGGCAGGCCGCCTCGGTCCTGCGCCGCCAGGCGGAGCGCCGTTACCTGGGTCATGGTGCCGCTGATGCAGAACACGGCCGCCTCGCAGCCGAGCACCCGCGCGACCTTGTCCTCGAAGCCCTGGATCAGGTCCCCGCTGCCGTAGACGTCGTGTTCGACGCCGTGCTCCTCGCACCAGGCGGCCATGGCGGCGAAGGTCTCGGCAGGCGTGCGGGCACGGTGGCCGGGGAAGACGGTGTGGCAGCGGCGGATGAGTTCGGCGTCGGTCAAGTTTGGCTCCTTGGTTGGGGCTGTCACTCTACACCGAAGTGGGCGCAGTTGGGGTGGGCACGGGGTGCCCACCCCACGGGCGTTCAGCCGTGAGTCAGCGCCGGACGCGTTTCGCCCCGCACCGCCTCATCCAGCCTGAACAACCTCACCGCCCGCGCCAGCTCCGCCGCCTGGTCCTGCATCGCCTGCGCCGCCGCGCTGGCTTCTTCGACCAGCGAAGCGTTGTGCTGGGTAGTCTCGTCCATGTCGCCCATCGCGCGGTTGACCTGTTCGATGCCCTTGCTCTGCTCGGCGCTGGCGGCGGTGATGTCGGCCATGATGCTGGTGACCCGGCCGACGCTGGCGAGCACTTCGTTCATCGTCAGGCCGGCCTGCGATACCAGCTTGCTGCCGGCGTCGACTTCCAGGCTGGAGGCGGCGATCAGGCCCTTGATTTCCTTGGCCGCGGCGGCGCTGCGCTGGGCCAGGTTGCGCACCTCGGTGGCGACGACCGCGAAGCCGCGTCCCTGTTCGCCGGCGCGCGCCGCTTCCACGGCGGCGTTCAGCGCGAGGATGTTGGTCTGGAAGGCGATGCCGTCGATGACGCCGGTGATGTCCGAGATCTTGCGCGAGGACTGCTGGATCGATTCCATGGTGTCGACTACCTGCGCGACCATGCTGCCGCCTTCCTGGGCGATGCCGGAGGCGTTCACGGCCAGCGAATTGGCCTGGCGCGCGTGGTCGGCGTTGCGGCGCACGGTGTCGGTCAGTTCGCCCATCGAGGACGCGGTGCTGGCCAGGCTGCCGGCCTGCTGCTCGGTGCGGGCGCACAGGTCGAGGTTGCCCGACGAGATCTGGTTCGAGGCCGTCGCGATCTGTTCGGCACCCTCGCGCACCTTGCCGACCACCGCCGACAGCTTGCGGCTGATGCCGTTCATGGCGTCGGCCAGCAGGCCGATCTCGTCGTTGTGGCGGCGCTCGATGCGCACCGTCAGGTCGCCGTCGGCGATGCGGATGGCGGCGTCGCGCGCCGCGGCCAGGGGGCGGGTCACCGAGACGCGGACAAAGGCGTACAGGGCGGCGGCGAAGCTGGCCAGTGCGATCAGGCCGAACAGGAAGTAGCGGTTGCGCAGGGCGCTGGCTTCAGCCGTGATTTCGTCGCGGTAGGTGCCGCCCGCGACCACCCAGTTCCAGCCCTTGATCGGGGCGAAGGCGACGATCTTCTCGCGCGCGGCGCGCTCGTCCGGATTCTGCCAGTCGTAGGCGATCGAACCGGTCTGCTTTTCGAGGATCTCCTTGATGAAGGGGCGGCCGTCGGCGGCGCGGCTGTCGAGGATGTTGTCGCCCTCGCGCTTCGGGTGCACGATCAGCTCGCCGTACTGCTTGCCCGGTGCGGAGTTCAGGACGTAGAAGTAGCCGGTCTCGCCGACCTTGATGGCGCGGATGCGGTCCTTCAGCAGGGCCAGGTCCGGGGTGATGTCGACGCCGACATACAGGGCGCCGACGACCTTGCCGGCGCCGTTGCGGACCGGCTCGTACTGGGTGATGAAGTTCTTGCCGAACAGCTTGACGAGACCGACGTAGGTCTTGCCCTCGCGCAGGGCCGCATAGGCCGGGCTGGCGCGGTCGAGCTGCGTGCCGACGGCGCGCTCGCCGTTTTCCTTTTTCACCGAGGTGGTAACGCGCACGAAGTCCTCGCCGGTGGCGGCGAAGATGGTGGCGTTGCCGCCGGTCTCCAGGCTGAACTTGTCGGGGGCGCTGAAGTCGAGGTTGAGGACCGTGCCGTCGTGCTTCAGGGTCGGGACCTGCTTGCCGCCGATGTCGACCGTGACCGCTTCGTCGAGCTCGAAGTCGCCGCCGAAGCCGGAGCGGAAGATGCGGCCGAAGCTGACCGCCTCGCTCGACACCGTCTTGTTGAACAGCTCGACGGTGTTGATCACGCCGTGCAGCTCGTTTTCCATGTTCCGGGTAGCACGGTCCTCGAGCAGGTTCGCCGTGGTGAAGCTGATCGTCAGAACGAGCGCGGCAATGATGGCGCCGACCAAAGTAAAGGTGAAGGCACTGATCTTCGTGCCCACGCTCCAGTTGGCAGGGTGATATTTGTGGTTCGACATGGCAAACGGAAAGAGATGGCAATACCAAACATCATATTCGGGTATTGACGCAAATCAACAATAATTTGCCAAAACCATCACTTTCTTAGTGTCAACTTGCAACACCCGACGCCGGATGTTCAACATGCATGTGGTGGAATTGCAGCGCCGCCAGGTTGGCGTACATGCCCCCCATCGCCACCAGCGAGGCATGGGTCCCGGTTTCCACGATGCGCCCGTCTTCCATCACCACGATGCGGTCGGCGCGCTGCACGGTGGCGAGGCGGTGGGCGATGATGACGGTAGTGCGGCCGACCATCGCCGCCTCCAGCGCGCCCTGCACCAGGCGTTCCGATTCGGCGTCGAGGGCGCTGGTGGCTTCGTCGAGCAGCAGCAGCGGCGGATTCTTGAGCAGGGCGCGCGCGATCGCGATGCGCTGGCGCTGGCCGCCCGACAGGCGCACGCCGCGCTCGCCCAGGAAGGAGCGGTAGCCCTGCGGCAGGCGCTCGATGAATTCGTGGGCGGCCGCCATCCGGGCGGCGGCGATGACTTCCTCGTCGCTCGCTTCCGGGCGGCCGTAGCGGATGTTTTCCATCGCGTCGGCCGAGAAGATGACCGTGTCCTGGGGCACGATGCCGATCGCGCCGCGCAGCGTGTGGAGGTCGAGGTCGCGGATGTCGACGCCGTCCAGGGTGATGGCGCCGGCCTGCGGGTCGTAGTAGCGCAGCAGCAGCTGGAACAGGGTGGTCTTGCCGGCGCCCGACGGGCCGACCACGGCCACCGTCTCGCCGGGGCGGATCGCCAGCGACACGTGCGACAGCGCGGCCGTATCCTGGCGAGATGGATAAGCGAAGGTCACGTCCTGCAGGGCGAGCGCGGCCCCGTTCGAGGAGCGCACCGGCAGCGGGCGCGGATGCGCCGGATTGCGGATGTCGGCGCGGGCGGCCAGCAGTTCCAGCAGGCGCTCGGTGGCGCCGGCCGCGCGCTGGGCCTCGCCCATCACCTCGGAGAGGGCGCCGATGGAACCGGCGACGATGGCCGCGTAGAGGATGAACTGGCCCAGGTCGCCGCTCGTCATGCTGCCCGCCAGCACGGCGTGCGCGCCGAGCCACAGCACGAAGACGATGGTGCCGAACACCAGCACGATGGCCAGCATCGTCAGCAGGGCGCGCGCGCGGATGCGCTGCATGGCGGCGCGGAAGGCGCCCTCCACGGTCGCGCCGAAGCGCTCGGCCTCGATGGTCTCGTGGGTATAGGCCTGCACGGTGGGCATGGCGTTCAGGATTTCGCCGGCCAGGGCCGAGGCGTCGGCGATGCGGTCCTGGGAGTCGCGCGAGAGCTTGCGCACGCGGCGCCCGAACAGCACGATCGGCACGATCACGGCCACCAGCAGGGCGAGGATGATGGCGGTGAGCTTGGCGCTGGTCACGAACAGCATCACCAGGCCACCGAGGAAGAGCAGGGTGTTGCGCAGGGCCAGCGAGATGCTGGTGCCGACCACGGTCTGGATCAGCGTGGTGTCGGTGGTCAGGCGCGACAAGACTTCGCCGGTCTGGGTGGTCTCGAAGAATTCGGGACTCTGCTGGACCACGTGGCGGTAGACGGCGCCGCGGATGTCGGCCGTGACGCGCTCGCCCAGCCAGGACACCATGTAGAAGCGCGCGGCGGTCGCCAGGCCGAGCACGGTGGCGACGGCGAACAGGGCCAGGAAGGCGCTGTCGATGTGGCGGATGCCCTGGCCGCCGCCAGCTGCGTTGCCGAAGCCGAGGTCGATCATCTGCTTGAAGGCGGCAGGGATGGCCAGCGTGGCGCCGGCCGCGAACAGCAGGGCGATGCCGGCCAGGACGAACTGGCGCCGGTAGGGGGTCAAGAAGGGCAGCAGGCCCTTGAACGCCGCCAGGCTGCCCTTGGCGGGAACCCGCGCCGCGGCAGGAGATTCGGTGCTGCTGGATTGCTTCGTCATCGTGTCGCTTGTTGTTGTTCTGTCTCTGTGTTCAATACGGCGTTCAAAGTTTCATCGGCCGCACATAGCCCGTCATCTCGAGGTAGCCGCGGCCCGCCGGCTTGCCGTCGCGCGCCACCGTCACCGCGCCCTCCCAGTAGACGGCGCCGGTCGAGCGGCGCGAGTCGAGCTCCTGGTCCTCCTGCAGCGGGGCGATCTGCCAGCGCGTGTTCCCGGTGGTGATGGTGGTGGCAACCGGGTATTCGGCATTCGTGCGCGGCGACTTCCACCGCGCCTGCGGGGTGAAACCGACCTGCTCCGGTGCGTAGCGCGTCACCTTGCCCTCGCGGTCGCGCACCGTCGCGTGCGCCCATAGTTTACCACCGTCCTTGCGCCTGATCTGGAAAGCCATCAGCGCCGATCCGTCGTCGAGGTTGGCGCCGACCCAGTCCCAGCCGCTGGCCTCGGGCTGCAGGGCTTCGCTCGACCATTCGTGGTCGAGCCAGGCGCTGCCGGTCACCACGCCGGCGGCGCCCGTGCGGCCGGCCGTGCCGCTGACCTTCAGGTGCGGCTGGCTGTAGTAATAGCTGGCGTGCTGCGGCGCCGGCCCTTTGCGCGAATAGCCGTTTTCGCCCTGGACCAGGGTCGGCTGGGTGGGCACGAGCGACAGGTCCAGCGTCAGCTCATTCGAGCGCACGCTCACCCGGTAGCTGCCGTCGGGCGCGCGCGTCATCCGCCAGTCGTCGAGTTTCAGGTCGGTGTCGCCGGCTTTCGCCCAGGCCAGGCCGAAGCCCTCGCGCGCGCTGCGCTCGGCATGTACCAAGCGGCCGTGCGCCTGGTCGGACACCGCCGCATGGCCGATCACCAGCTGGTGCGGGGCAAAGGCGCTCGGGTTGGCCGTGTCGTGCTCGGTGCGGCTGCGGAAGAAGGTCACCTGGAAGCCGAGCGGCTTGCCGTCGGCAGTCTTGAGCCAGCCGGTGACGTACCACCATTCGGTGCGGAATTCCGGATGGGCGCCGAAGTCGGCCGGGAAGCTGAGGGACTGCACAGGTTTGACAGGGGCGAACGCGGGCGGCGCCGCGAAGCACAGCCTGGCCATCAACAGCAGCATGAGTGCGACGACACGCATTACCAATCCTCCCTCACGGCGCGCACCGGCCCGCCCGACAATGCGAAACGCCCCGACACCAGCGCCGTCGCGACCGAGGCCGCCACCAGCACCGAAGCCACCGTGGCCAGCAGTCCCCAGGGCAGGTGCAGCCCCATGGTCCAGTGGAAGGACTGCGGGTTCACCACGAACACCAGGATCAGGCTGATGACCAGCCCAAGCGCGAAGCCGCAGGCCACGCCGAGCAGCGTGAGCAGCCCGCCCTCGCAGGCGAGGATGCCCAGCACCTGGCGCCGCGTGACGCCGACGTGGCGCAGCATGCCGAACTCCTTCGCCCGCGCCAGCGTCTGCGCCGAGAAGGTGGCGGCCACGCCCGACAGGCCGATGACGATGGCGATCGCCTCCAGCAGGTAAGTGACCGCGAAGCTGCGGTCGAAGATCTGCAGGCTCATGGCCCGGATTTCGCCGGGCCGCGCCAGCTGCAGGGCCGGCCCGAAGGGCAGCGTGCGCAACGCGCGCTCGATGCCGTCCACGCTTGCATCGCCGCCGGCATAGATCGCGGCATCGGTGACTTCATCGAGACCCGTCAGGGCGCGGTAGTCAGATAGGCGCACCACGACCGAGCCGGACTGGTTGGCGTAGTCGCGCCAGACGCCGGCGATGAAGAAGGGCGCAGGGCGCCCGCCCAGCGGCAGGGCTATCGTCTTGCCGACCTGGGCGCCATAGAGGTCGAGCATGGCTTCCGACACCCAGGCCGGGCGAGCGCCCGCCGGAATCGGCGCCGATTCGCCGACCAGGAACAGCAGGCGGCCGGGATCGGCGGCATCGATGTCGCGCGCGATCAGCACCACGTCCGGGCGGCTGGCTTCGAGCGAAATCGGGCGGGTGCGCAGGAATTGAACAGGATTGCCGCCGGCCGCGCGCAGGATCGCTGCCTGTTCCGGCTTGCCGAAGAAGCCGGAACTGCCGCCGGACGCCGTGCGCACGTACAGGTCGGCCGGCAGGATGTGGCGCATCCAGTCGTCCACCGAAATCCGGAAGCTGGCCACCATGATCCCCATCGCGACCATCAGGCTGAAGCTGGCCAGCACGCCGCCCAGCGCGATCGAGGCCTGGCCGGGGGCGTTGGCCAGTCTCGCCAACGTCAGCGCGAGCACGGGCGGCGCTGTGGGGTTGCGCAGGAGCGGCCGGTTCAGCAGGCGGAAGGTGGCGGACGCCAGGCGCGGCATCAGGCCGATGCCGCCGATCAGCAGCAGGGCGATGGCGACATAGCCGAACAGCGGCAGCTCGAACACCGGCGGCGCGAAGGCAAACGCCCCGGCCAGCAGCAGGCACACGAGCGAGGGCCAGACGCGCGCCAGGCGCGACAAGGCTGCCTCGTCGTTGCCGGACTTGAGCGCGACGGCCGGCCGGGCGCGCGCCGCTTCCAGCGCCGGCGCCAGGCAGCCCAGCAGCGCGACCCCGAGGCCGAGCGCGAAGAAGACGATGGCCGCGACCGGCGTGAACACGACCTGTGGCCGGATGCCCGGGAAGTAGCCGGCGCCGAGGTCGCCGCCGAAGAAGCGCAGGGCCAGGGCCGCCAATGCGTAGCCGCCGGCCACGCCCAGCAGCGAGCCGATCACGCCCAGGCTGGCGCCTTCGATCAGCACCTGGCGCAGCAGCTGGCGGCGCTCCACGCCGAGCACGCGCAGCAGGGCGAACTGGCTGCGCCGGCGCATCACCGACAGCGCCTGGGTCGAGAACACGAGGAAGGCGCCGGTGAACAGGGCGACCAGGGCCAGCACGGTGAGGTTGACGCGGTAGGCGCGGCTGAGGTTATTGTTCCGGCTTTCCTGCTCGCTGTCGTTGGGCTGCTGGATGCGGAAGCGGCCCGGGAAGCGCCGTTCGAGGTCGGCGGTGAGGGCTTGCTCGAACCCGGCGCGGTTGACGCCGTCGCGCAATTTGAGGTCGACGCGCGACAGGCGTCCCAGCTGGCCAAAACGCCATTGGAGGGCGCCGATGTCCATCACGCCGAAGCGCTGGCCGGGCCTCGCGCGCGCCACCGGGCCGGCCACCCGCAGCGCAAGGTCGTTCGTGCCGACCCGCAGCACCAGAGGTGCGTCGTTCAGATTGAGCCAGCTTTGCGCTGCCGGCGACAGGAAGACGGTGTCATCGCCCAGCACGTCGGCGCCCCGTCCCTCGGCGGGCACGCCCAGCAGGTCGGGCGCGATGTAGCCGGCCCTCAGCGGGTCGATGCCGACCAGGCGCAGCGAGCCCCTGGCCGAGGGGACGGCGGCCTGCACCTCGAGCACCGGCGAAGCCAGGGCCACGCCTTCGTATTGCGCGAGGACCGGGTAGATGGTCTCGTCGAAGGTCGCCTCGCGCCCGAGCACCTGGACGTCGGCCTGGCCGGACAGGCTTTTCACGGCCGCTGAGAATTCGTTGAAGGCGGCGGCGTTGATCAGGTGGATGGCGAAACCCATCGCCACGCCGACGGCGATCGCCGCCACGGCCAGCACGGCGCGCACGGGATGGGCGCGCCATTCCCCGAGCAGCAGCCAGCGCGACAGGACCTTCAGGCCGGACATTCCACCGCCAGCGCCTCCGCCTGCCGTTGTGCTTTCAGGCGCGCCGCGTCCGGCGCCTCCCGTCCCGAGCGTGCGACATCATCAAGGGCCCATTTCTGCTTCAGGCGCAGGCGCTCGCACTTCTGGCGCTGCTGCTGCGCGGCGCGGGCGGCACGCGCCCCGTCGCGCTCTTCCGCCTGGATCCGCGCGGCGCGGCCCTGCTGCAGCTCGGCCAGCCGCGCCTTGTCGCGCTCCAGGCGTGCCGCGGCGGCGGCTGCATCGGCGGGCGCGGGCGGCACCGCCAGCGCCGAGGTCGAGCCCCGCGCGCAGGGCTGCTCGCCATAGCTGACCTTGCCGTCCACCGTGCATTTATAGACCGTCTGCGCCGCCGCGTTTCCCGCCAGCAGGCATGCCGCCATCACCACCATGATCCGTCCCATAGTCTCTCCCCGTTCACAGGATTTTGCCGGGGTTCATGATGCCGAGCGGGTCGAGGGCGGTCTTGATGGCACGCATCATGTTCAGTTCGACCGGGTCCTTGTAGCGCTGCAAGTCTTCGCGCTTGAGGGCGCCGATGCCGTGTTCGGCCGAGATCGATCCCTCGAATGCGGCCACGCTGTCGTGGACGATGCGGTTGATCGCGCCCTGGTTGGCAAGGAAGGCGTCGTGTGCGACGCCGTCCATCGGCGCCACGTTGTAGTGCAGGTTGCCGTCGCCGAGGTGGCCGAAGCAGACTACCTGGCAGCCGGGAAAGGCCTCGCCCAGGCGCGCGTCGGTGGTGGCGATGAAGTCGGCGATGCGCGAGATCGGCAGCGAGACGTCGTGCTTGATGTTCTTGCCGGCGCTGGCCTGGGCCAGCGGGATGTGCTCGCGCAGCTGCCACAGGCCGCCCGACTGCGCGCTCGACATGGCGACCACGGCGTCGATGGCCAGGCCTCCTTCGAGGGCCGCTTCGATGCCGGACTCCAGCAGCCGGATCGCGTGCTCTTCGGATTCGCTGCTCGACACTTCGAGCAAGGCGTACTGGGCATGGGTGCCCGCGAAAGGACGCGGCAGGTGCGGGAAGTGGGCCGCCACCAGGCGCAGGCAGTAATCCGACATCAGTTCGTAGGCGGTCAGGCTGGAGCCGCACACGTCCTGCATCAGCGACAGCAGCGACAGCGCGCTGGCCGGCGAATCCATCGCCACCAGGGCAGTGGTGGAGGCTTTGGGCTGCGGGTAGAGCTTCAGCACGGCCGCGGTGATGACGCCCAGCGTGCCTTCGGCGCCGACGAAGAGTTCGCGCAGCGCATAGCCGGTGTTGTCCTTGCGCAGCGCCCGCAGGCCGTCCCAGATGTCGCCCTGGGGCGTGACCACTTCCAGCCCGAGGCAGAGTTCGCGCGTATTGCCGTAGCGGAGCACGGCGGTGCCGCCGGCATTCGTCGACAGGTTGCCGCCGATGGTGCAGCTGCCCTCGGCGGCCAGCGAGAGCGGGAACAGCAGGCCGGCGGCGGCGGCGGCGTCCTGGATGTCCTGCAGGATGGCGCCGGCCTGCACCAGGATGGTGCGGTTGGTGGCGTCGACCTCGAGGATGCGGTTCATGCGCCGCAGCGAGAGCACGACCGCGGTGCCGCTGGCGTCGGGCACGCTGCCCAGCACGAGGCCGGTGCGCCCGCCCTGCGGCACGATCGGCACCCGCGCCTGTGCGCAGGCCGCGACCAGTTGCGCGACCTGGGCCGTGTCGGCCGGCAGCAGCACGGCCAGCGCCCGCCCGGTGAAGCGGCCGCGCCAGTCGGTGAGGTAGGGCGCCATCGCCGGCTCGTCCGCCAGCACCCAGGACGCGCCGACGATGCCGCGGCAGCGCCCGAGGAATTCATCAGTCATGCGTCCTCAGTCATGCGGCACTTTCACCTTGTCGAGCAATTCCTTGGCGAGCTTTTGCGCGGCTTTTTTATACGGACGCAGGTAGAGCAGGGCGCAGGCGAAATACACGCAGACCAGCACCACTTCGCCCATCGCCATGAAGCGCGACAGTTCCTCGCGGTCGCTCCAGGCACGCACCACGCCTTCGGCGAAGTAGATGAGGATGACCATCGACGACCATTGCAGCGTGTAGAGGTCGCGCTTGATCACGCCGCGCAGCGGAACGAGCAGCGGCAGGGCCTTGAGCGCGAGCAGGGAACCGCCGGGGTGCAGCGGGGCGATCCACATTTCCCAGGCCACCAGCCAGCCGGTCAGCCATACGAGGCTGGCGATGGCGCCACCAAGAAAGAGCTTCGGGGTTTGCATCAGCGTGTTCCATGCAGTGGTAAGCGCAGCTTCGCAGCCGCCTCGGCGACGCGGCGCCCGAGTGCGATCGCCAGGCGCTTTTCGTCTTCCGTGACCGGCTTGTCGCCGTCGATCCCGGCCCAGTGGGTGGCGCCGTAGGGGCTGCCGCCGCTGGCCGTGTTCATCAGTTCCGGATGGGTGTAGGGCAGGCCCATCACCATCATGCCGTGGTGCAGCAGCGGAATCATCATCGACAGCAGGGTCGCTTCCTGGCCGCCGTGCAGGCTGCCGGTGGAAGCGAACACGACCGCGGGCTTGCCGGACAGGGTGCCGGACAGCCATTCGGCCGCGGTGCCGTCGAGGAAGTATTTCATCGCCGCCGCCATGTTGCCGAAGCGCGTGGGCGAACCCAGCGCCAGTCCTGCGCATTCGGCCAGGTCTTGCAGCTCGACATAGGGAGCGCCGCCGTCGGGAATGGCGGGCTGGGTCGCTTCGGTCACGGTCGAGACGGCCGGCACGGTACGCAGGCGCGCCTCGGCGCCGGGCACGCTCTCGATGCCTTGCGCGATCAGCTCGGCCAGTTTGCGGGTGGCGCCATGGCGCGAGTAATACAGAACAAGAATGGTCAGGGTCGGATTCATCGTTGGTATTATAGAATGCTTTGCTTCATATATCGCTCAAGCATATTGCTCAAGCTGCATTACTCAAACGAATGCCCCTGGGCGAATCGAACGACAACATGCTTTCAAAAACGGTGAACGCGATTTCGCGTTCCACAGGTGAGATGTTCACCCTCGGCGCCGAGCGCGTGCGCGGCCTGACGCTGGGCGAGGCGCGCGACCTGGTGCGCTTCGCACGGCGCCGCCTGCGCGAGGAAAAGTTGCCGCAAGTGGCCGGCAGCCTGACCTTCACCACCACCCTCGCGCTGGTGCCCTTGTTGACGATTGTGCTGGCCATTTTTACCACGTTTCCGATTTTCGGTCAGCTCCGCACGGCGCTGGAAACGTATTTCGCCCAGGCCCTGATGCCGAAGGCGATCTCGAACACCATCATCTCGAACCTGACCCAGTTCGCCGACAAGGCCAAGGGCCTGTCCCTGCTGGGCGCGGTGCTGCTGTTCGTCACCTCGACCACCATGATGGGCATGATCGAGCGCGTCTTCAACCAGATCTGGCGCGTGCGCCGGCCGCGCCCGCTCATGCAGCGCATGCTGGTCTACTGGGCCCTGATCACGCTCGGCCCGCTGCTGTTCGGGCTCTCGCTCTCGTTCACCGCGCAGCTCTTCACGGCCACCGGCGGCATGACGAAAGCGGTGCCGCTGCTGGGCACGGTGATCTCCACGCTGGCCTCGCTCGCGCTCACCACCGGCGCCTACACGCTGCTCTACGTGGCGGTGCCGAACCGCCCGGTCGACTGGCGCGACGCGCTCTGGGGCGCGCTGGCGGCGGCCATCGCCTTCGAGCTGGCCAAGCGCCTGTTCGCGCTCTTCATCCGCCAGTTCCCGACTTACGCCATCATCTACGGCGCGCTGGCGGCGCTGCCGCTGTTCCTGCTGTGGATGTACCTGTCCTGGCTGATCACGCTGCTGGGCGCGGTGCTGGCGGCGGCGCTGCCGACCGTCAAATACGAACGCTGGTGGCACGTGCCGGCGCCGGGCGGCGTCTTCATCGACGCGATGGCCGTGCTCAAGGTATTGCACGGCGGCGCCCACGCCACTGGTTCCGCGCTGGTGCCGCTGGGGGCGATCCGCGCGCATACGCGCATCGGTTACGACGAACTGGGGCTGCTGCTGGAACAGATGGCGGGCGCCGGCTGGGTCGGGCGGGTGCAGGCCGAGACGGCGCCGGGTATGCTCAAAGGCGCGGCCGTCGAGGCCTGGGTGCTGCTGGCCGACCCCGACAAGCTGAGCGTGGCCGACGTCTACCGGCTGTTCGTGTTCGGCGGCGCCCGGGCGGCGCTGGCGCCGGCGGCGCGGCAGGTGGCGGGGTCGCCGCTGTCGCTGGACACGCAGGCGCTGGCGCAGCAGGTCGAGGGCGCGGTAGCGCAGGGGCTGGACCGGCCGATCAGCCGGTATTTCTCGGAGGGTTGAAGTATTTGTAGGGGTGGGTGAGGCCAATGGCCTCGACCACGGCTTCACCGGGCACTTGTGCCCACGCGGTCCACAGGACAACTTACCAGCTCAGCTTCCCCGTCAACATCTGCCAGTACATCACCCAGTCCGCCTTGAACGACAGCCACGGTTGTGCGAAGGTCGCCGGCCGGTTGTGCTCGTAGAAGAAATGCCCGATCCAGGCGCCGCCGTAGCCGAACAGCAGGGCCCCCAGGATCCACCAGGCGTTCATGCTGAGGACGGCCGTGGCCAGCGCCAGGATCGCGCCCGAGGTGCCGATGAAGTGGGCGCGGCGGCAGCGGCGGTCGGCGTGCTGGGTCAGGTACCAGGGATAGAACTCGGCGAAGGTCATGATCGAGCCTCCTGGTCAGTCGAGTGTGGCCGCGAAGCCGGCCAGCGCATCGAGCACCGCGTCCGGCTGTTCGCTCATCAGGGAATGGCCGGCGTCGACCTGCACCAGCTTGCCGTGGGCGATCGCCCCGGTCAGCAGCTTGGTCGAGCGCGGCGGGGTCATCATGTCCTGCCTGCCGAAGATGAACAGCACCGGGCAGCGTACCGCTGCGGCGGCAAGCTCGCCGTTCGCGTAGGCGTTGCAGGCCGAGAAATCCGTGTAGAAGAGCTGTTCCGGATTGATGGCCGACATGCGCGCCATCAGGCGCTTGGCGCCGCCCATCACCGAGAAGCCGGGCGCCGGGCTCGAAGGCTTGTGCGCGAGCGTCGAGTGCGACCAGATGTTGACCATGTCGATCGCCGCCGCCTCGTCGTCGCGCGCGGTGGCGAGCAGGGCGTCCGAGACCTTCATCGGGTAGGTGGTGCCGAGCAGGGCCAATGCCCGCACCCGCTGCGGTGCGCGGTGGCTGGCCTCCAGCGCGATCAGCGACCCCATGCTGTGCCCGGCCAGCATGGCGTGCCGTACGCCGGCCGCGTCCAGCACCGCCAGCAGCCAGTCGGCCATGGCTTCGACGCTGGCCAGCGCCGGGCCTGCGCTGCGTCCGTGGCCCGGCAGGTCGACCGCCAGCACGCCGTAGCCGTGGTGGGCGAACCAGCGCGACTGCAGGGCCCACACGGAATGGTCGTTCTGGGCGCCGTGGATGAACACGACCGTCGGCAGTTCCCGGTCGAAGGGCTTGCCGCCGCTGTAGCAGTACGCGGGCTTGCCGTCGAGTTCCACGATCATGGTCAGGCTCCTTTCTGCGACAGTTTCAGCGCGCGCGCCAGGTCTTCGATCAGGTCGTCGGCGTCTTCCAGGCCGACCGACAGGCGCATCGTGCCCTCCGTGATGCCGGAGGCCGCCAGCTGCTCGGCCGGCACCCGGAAGTGCGTCGTCGAGGCCGGGTGGATGACGAGCGACTTGGCGTCGCCTACATTGGCCAGGTGCGAGAACACTTTCAACGCATCGACGAAGCGGCGGCCGGCCGCGCGCCCGCCCTTCAGGACGAAGCTGAAGACGGCGCCACAGCCTTTCGGCAGCAGGGTCTTCGCCAGCGCGTGGTCGGGATGGCTCTCGAGTTCGGGGTAGGACACCGATTCGACCGCCGGATTGGCGAGCAGGAACTCGATCACGCGGCGGGTGTTGGCCACATGCCGGTCCATGCGCAGGCCCAGGGTCTCGATCCCCTGCAGCACGGCGAAGGCGTTGTGCGGGCTCATGACGGCGCCGAAGTCGCGCAAGCCCTCGCGCCGCGCGCGCAGGGCAAAGGCGCCGACGGTCGACTCCTCGGTAAACACCATGCCGTGGAAACCTTCGTACGGGGTGCACAGTTCGGCGAAGCGGCCGGTGCGCTCATACGCCCGCTGCCAGTCGAAGGTCCCGCCGTCGACCAGCAGGCCGCCGATCGCCGTGCCGTGCCCGCACAGGAACTTGGTGGCCGAGTGGAACACCAGGTCGGCGCCGAGGTCGAAAGGGCGCATCAGGTAGGGCGTGGTGAAGGTGGCGTCCACCATCAGCGGCAGGTCGTGCTCGTGGGCCAGCGCGGCGATGCGCGGGATGTCGAGCACGTCCAGGCCCGGGTTGCCCAGGGTTTCGCCGAACAGCACTTTGGTGTCGGGACGGATTGCGGCGCGCCAGGCGTCGAGGTCGCGCGGGTCGACGAAGGTCGTCTCGATGCCGAAGCGCTTCAGGGTGTAGGCCAGCAGGTTGTGCGAGCCGCCGTAGAGCGCCCTCGAGGCCACGATGTGCGATCCCGCGCCGGCGATGGTCGTCAGGCCCAGGTGCATGGCCGCCTGGCCGCTGGCGGTGGCGATGCCGGCCACGCCGCCTTCCAGGGCCGCGATGCGTTCTTCCAGCACGGCATTGGTCGGGTTCGAGATGCGCGAATACACGTGCCCGCTGCGCTCCATGTTGAACAGCGAGGCGGCGTGGTCGGAGTCGCGGAAGGCGAACGAGGACGTGAAATGGATGGGCGTGGCGCGTGCGCCGGTGCTCGGATCGGGCGTGGCGCCCGCGTGCAGCGACAGCGTGTCGAAGCCGGGATATCGTGGACCGCTCATGGTGTACTCATCAAGGAAAGAACGATGGGCGGCATCGTAGCACTCTTATTGACGAATGCGCATCATTCTGGGGCGGACCTGGGGCTGTTCGCCCTGTGAATCTGGATTTTCTGCTAGGCTTAGGCTACATTCGTGTTATGCCTTAGACAAAGACTTAGCTAAAGAAATTACTAGTGAATACATTAACTGACGCCGGGGTGGCCAATATGAAAGTTTCGGAAATCCTGCAGGTGAAAGGCAACATCCTTTATACGGTGACCCCGGAGACGCTGCTGGCGGACGCGGTCAACACCATGTCCGAGAAGGACATCGGCTCGCTGGTGGTCATGGAGTACGGCGACCTGGTCGGGATGCTGACTTTCCGCGAAGTGATCAAGGTGCTGCACGCCAACGGCGGCGCCCTCGGCGCCGGCACCGTGCGCAAGCACATGGACGACAGCCCGATCACGGTCACCCCCGAAACCGAAGTCAACGAAGTGCGCCGCATGATGCTGGAAAAGCACGCGCGCTACCTGCCGGTCATGGACGCCAAGACCCTGCTCGGCGTGATCTCCTTCTACGACGTCGCGCGCGCCGTGCTGGAAGCGCAGAGCTTCGAGAACCGCATGCTGAAGGCGTATATCCGGGACTGGCCGGCGGAGCAGGAAGCGGCGGAGGATTGAAGGTCACGCACGCGCGTGACCGGTAGGGTGGGGACCCCGTGCCCACGCGGAACGCAGCGCAGTGGTACGCTCATTCAGAGCGATCACGCGCCGCATCGCTGTAAACCGAAGCGATACCGTAAAGCGCTATCGTGACGCGTCTGAAACGCCAACATGACGCAAGCTTCCGCGTGGGCACGGGGTGCCCACCCTACGGGTTTGCTCTGGGTTTTACGCCGCGCGCTCCAGCTTCTGCCCACCCAGCCACTCCAGCATCGCCTGCGGCGACATCGGCCGCGCGAACAGGTAGCCTTGCGCCAGCGGGCAGCCGAGCGCGTGCAGGATCTGCGCCTGGCGCTCGTCCTCGACGCCCTCGGCGATCACCGACAGCCCCAGGTTGCGTCCGAGCTGGATCACCATTTCCGCAATGCTGCTGCCGCGTGCCGAGCCCGTGATCTCGGTGACGAAAGTGCGGTCGATCTTGAGCCGGTCCACGTTCAGGCGCTGCAGGTGCGAGAGCGAGGAGAAGCCGGTGCCGAAGTCGTCGATCGCGATCGAGACCCCGGTACGCTTGATTTGCGCCAGCATCTCGACCAGCTGCTGCGGTTCCTCCATCGCCATCGATTCGGTGATTTCCAGCTCGAGGTATTTGGCCGGCGCGCCGGTCGCCGCCAACGCGCCGCACAGCAGCTCCACGAACTGCGGATGGCGGAACTGGGCCTGCGAGACGTTGACCGACATCGTGAAGTCCAGGTAGCCGGCCGCGCGGATGCGCATCAGCTCGGCGCAGGCCTGGCGCAGCACCCAGGCGCCGATCTCGACGATCAGGCCCGAGTATTCGGCGATCGGGATGAAGCGGTCGGGCGGGATCATTTGCCCGTCCGCGGTGCGCCAGCGCAGCAGCGCCTCGGCGCCGAAGGGCTTGTGGGTGGCTAGGTCGACCTGGGGCTGGTACGCCAGGAACAGTTCGCCGCGTTCCAGGCCGCCGCGCAGCGCATGCATCATGCGCACCCGTTCGCGGATCTCGACGCCCATCCCGCGCGAAAAATAGAAGTGGCCGCCGCGCTGCTGGGATTTCGCCCGCTTGAGCGCGATGTCGGCGTCCTTCAGCGCATCGGCGCCGCTGGCGTCGTGTTCATTGAGCTTCACCATGCCGAGCGTGCTCGATACCTGCACGTCCTGGCCGTCGATGGCGAAGGGCGCCTCGAACAGGGCGTGGATTGCTTCCGGGGTGTTGAGCGCGCCGTCGCCGAGCACGGCGAAGGTGTCGCCGCCGATGCGTGCCAGATGCAGGCGCGGGTCGAGCCGGGCCTGCAGGCGCTGGGCGACGGCGACCAGCAGCAGGTCGCCGAAGCCATGGCCGAGGGCGTCGTTCGATTCGGCGAAGTGGTCGAGGTCGACCAGGGTCAGGATGGCATTGCGGCTGCCGGCAGGGGCTGCCGCCACCACTTTGTCGAGCTCCTCCACCAGGCGGGTGCGGTTCGGCAGGCGCGTCAGGCGATCGAAGAAGGCGGCGTCGTTCAGGCGCCCGACCAGTTCCAGGTTGTCCAGCCCGACGGCGACCACGCTGGCGAAGACCCGCAGCAGGCGGCGCGCGCCTTCGCTCACGGGATGCAGCAGCGGGATCGCCGCCGCGAAATCGCGTCCGGACTTGCCGGGGAAGTAGAGCGCCAGGCAGCCGGGCCCGAAACTGAGCGAGCGCTCGTCGAAGGCGCGCCGCAGGCTGGCCGCGATGCGGGTGTCGACGTGGACTTCGGGCGGGCCGCCTTCGAGGTCGCGGCCGCTGCCTTCGCCGCCGAGCACGCGCAGCTGGCCGCGCTCGCGCGTGCACAGCACGCCGTCGGCCGGCTGGCCGAGCAGGGCGGCCGCCTGCACCAGCACCGAGCGCGCCACCTCGCGCGGGCACTGCAGGGTCATGAACCCGGCCCCCGCGTGGACGATGCGCTCGAGTCCGGCGCGGCCCACGCTCAGCGCGCGCAGCTGCTGGTAGCAGCGCACGGCGGCGGCCACGGTCGTGTACAGCTTGGTACGGGTCAGTTCGGACTTGGTGCGGTAATCGTTGATGTCGAGGTCGCGCACGGCGTCCATCTCGGGCGCGTAGCCGGGCTGGCCCGTGCGCAGGATGATGCGCACCTCGAGCATGCCGAGCGTGTCGCGGATGTGGCGCACCAGGTGCAGGCCGGCGTCGGGCTGCTCCATGACGACGTCGAGCAGGACCACGGCGATATCTGATTCTTCGGCCAGCAGCGCGCGCGCTTCCATGCTCGAGCGGGCATGCAGGAATTCGAGGGGGCGTCCCTGGACGTCGAGGCCGGAGAGGGCGAAGGTGGTGGTGGAGTGCACGTCGGCATCGTCATCCACGATCAGGACCCGCCAGGCCGGGCGCAGGGAGAGCGTAGGCGTGACTGACACCGTCGGCGCTTCGTCCAGGAAAACCAGGTCGTCGTGCGGGTCGGCACCGACTCCCGGCGTCATCGATGCGGGCATTGTTATTGCGTCTCCAGGCATGGGCTCTGCATTTCGTACCGGGGGCAGTATAGCGGACATTATGAACTTGAGCGGGGAAATATTGCCGTACGGCAAAAAAATGACCGGCCGCGTCGCACGGCGGCATCGCCGGGTCCACTTTTTGGCCGCCCCTGCCGGCGCCGCCCCGCGCTGGTAGAATGGTCTTTTCGCCACTTCCCTTTTCGCTACCATGTCCGGCAATTCATTCGGCAAGCTGTTTTCCGTTACCACCTTCGGCGAGTCGCACGGCCCCGCGATCGGCTGCGTCATCGACGGCTGCCCGCCGGGCCTGGCGCTGAGCGAAGCGGACATCCAGCCCGAGCTCGACCGGCGCAAGCCCGGCACCTCGCGCCACGTCACCCAGCGCCAGGAAGCGGACCGCGTGCAGATCCTGTCCGGCGTGTACGAGGGAGTCACCACCGGCACCCCGATCGCGCTGCTGATCCCGAACGAGGACCAGCGCAGCAAGGACTACGGCAACATCGTCGAGACCTTCCGTCCCGGCCACGCCGACTACACCTATTGGCACAAGTACGGCGTGCGCGACCCGCGCGGCGGCGGGCGGTCCTCGGCGCGCCTGACCGCGCCCGTGGTCGGCGCCGGCGCGGTGGCGAAGAAATGGCTGCGCGAGCGCCACGGGGTCGGCTTTGCCGGCTGCATGCGCCAGCTGGGCGAGATCGCCATCCCCTTCGGCGGCTGGGAGCACGTCGCCAACAACCCCTTCTTCGCCGCCACCGATGACGCCGCGCTGCTGGCGCGGATGGAGGCCTACATGGACGAGCTGCGCCGCGCCGGCGACTCGATCGGCGCGCGCATCGACGTCGTCGCCACCGGCGTGCCGGTGGGCTGGGGCCAGCCGATCTACGACAAGCTCGACGCCGACATCGCCTACGCGATGATGGGAATTAATGCGGTGAAGGGCGTCGAGATCGGCGCGGGATTCGCCTCGGTGGCGCAGAAGGGTTCGGAACACGGCGACGAGCTGACGCCCGGGGGTTTTGTGGGCAACCAGGCCGGCGGGGTGCTGGGCGGGATCTCGACCGGCCAGGACATCACGGTCTCGCTGGCGATCAAGCCGACCTCCTCGATCCGGGTGCCGCGCCGCTCGATCGACAAGGCGGGCGCGCCGGCCACGGTGGAAACCTTCGGCCGCCACGACCCCTGCGTGGGCATCCGCGCGACGCCGATCGCGGAGGCGATGCTGGCCCTGGTGCTGATCGACCACGCGCTGATGCACCGCGCCCAGTGCGGCGACGTGCAGGTCGACACGCCGAAGCTGCGGTAATCGGGCTTTACGGGATTGTGACTGTCGATCAGGCCCTGCCGACGGCGGCCAGGTCGACGCCGGCACGCCGCTCGACGGTGCGCACCACCAGGGTGCGCAGGTCGTTGAGCAGCGAGAATTCGGTCTGGCTCAGGTTCGCCACCGGGGCGCCGTCGTCCCAGTCGCCGTAGAGGAAGCCGACCGGCTGCCCGTTCAGGCAGAGCGGCACCACCACGAAACTGCGCGCTTCCGACAACGTGCCCTTCCACCATCCCGGCAGCTTGTTCGAAAACTTCGGGTCGAGCGCGTTTTCGATGAAGATCACGCGGTCGCTGGCGAGCGCCGCATGGAACACGTCGGCCTCGTAGGCGTCGTCGAAGACCAGGTTCGGCAGCAGGGCGCGGGTGCCGGCGCCGAAGCCCATCTTGGCCAGGTACTTGCCCTCGCGCCGGTTGCGCAGGAAGGCGAAGGTGCGCGTGAACGACAGGCCCTGGTGGATGGTCTCGAGGGCCATCGACATCATCTGGCCCGGATTCACCCCGCCGGCGTCGCGCATGTCGGCCACGCCGCTCATCAGGACGCGGTTGCCGGCGGCGCGCTTGCGCGTGACCTCGTCCACCTTCGCGCGCTTCTCGACCGGGTTGGCCAGCGGCGCGAGCGTCAGGTCGGCCGCGGCGCCGGCTTTGGCGCGCTCGATGGCGCCGATGATGTTTTCCGGCTCGACGCCCAGCATCGGCGCGAAGGCGGCAGCCAGTGCGGCCACTTCGGCGGCGCCGGCTTCGTCGTCGTCCCAGAGCGAGTCGGCGCAGCGGGTCGCCATCGTGCCCAGCGCTGCCAGCCAGTCCTCGTGGCCGAAGCCCTCGGTCCGCTCGCCCGGTTCGAGCGTGCGCATGCCGGCCACCAGGTTGTCCGGCAGCCCCCAGTGCTCGGCGGTGGCGCGTCCCAGGGCTTCCAGCGACAGGCCGAGCAGGCGGGGCGCGGCCGCGCCTTCGTTGCCGGGGCCGGCGGCGGCCTGCAGCGCCGTCCAGTGCTCGGGCAGGTAGAAGGTCACCATCATGCGCCCCAGCGAATGCAGGATCGAGCAGACCACGGCTTCTTCCGGGTCGCGGGTGGCGGCGCTGGCGGCGACCTGCTGCGCCACCATCCCGGCCAGCACCGCCTTTTCCATCTCGACGTGGGCATGCGCCGAATCGGGCGTGCTCTTCGAGATCTCCTCGATCAGCTTCAGGCCCAGCGCCAGGTGGCCGATGGCTTCGGTACCGAGCACCAGCACGGCTTTCGACACGGTGTTGATGCGCTGGCCGAAGGCCGAGTACATGCCGCTGTTGGCCAGGCGCAGAACCTTCTGGGTGAGGACGGGATCCGACAGGACCGTCTGCGTCATCGAGAATTCGCGCTCGTCCTCGCCGCGCATCGAGGCCAGGATGGCGTTGATCGCGCGCGTGAAGCCCGGCATGTCGCCCTGGCGCCGGATGCGCTCCCACAGGAGGGCGAGGGTGGCGTCGGCGCTGGCCGGAGCGGGGGCGGGTCTGGAGGCTGGGAGCGTCATGGTGTAGTGCGGCGAGTCGGGTGCAGGTCTGGCGGCAGCAATGCCGTGTAATGGTTGTCGTGCAGGGCGGCCAGCGCGACGTGGGCCGGCATCGGCTTGCCGGTCAGGTAGCCCTGCACGTAGCGGCAGTCGCGCTGGCGCAGCCAGTCGAGCTGGTCTTCGGTCTCGACGCCTTCGGCCACCACCGCGAGGTCGAGGTGGCGCGCCATGTCGAGCACGGCGCTGCAGATCGCCGCTTCCTTGGGCGCGCCCGGGAGGTCCTTGACGAAGGCGCGGTCGACCTTCAGCACCGAAATCGGGAAGCGCTTCAGGTAGGCCAGCGACGAATAGCCGGTGCCGAAGTCGTCGATCGCGATGCGCGCGCCGCGCTCGGCCATGCGGGTGAGGATGGTCTCGGCGTGCTGCGGGTCGACCATCAGCGTGCCTTCGGTGATTTCGAGCACCAGCTTGGCGCCGGGCAGCTCGGAGAGGGCCAGCGCCTGGTCGAGCACCTCGAGGAATTTATCGTTGCGGAACTGGCGCGGGCTGATGTTCACCGAGATGTAGAGTTCGCGCCCGGCCGCTTCCTCGAACTGGCGCAGCTGGGCGCAGGCCGCCTTCAGGGCCCAGGCGCCGAGCATGTTGATCAGGCCATTGGTTTCGGCGATCGGGATGAAGCGTACCGGCGGGACCATGCCCAGCGTCGGGTGCTTCCAGCGCATCAGGGTTTCGAAGCCCTCGATCAGGCGGGTGCGGGCGTCGACGATGGGCTGGTAGTAGAGCAGGAACTCGCCCTCGCGCACTGCGCTGAACATGGCCGCCTCGAGCGAGATGTCGTGCTGGGGCGGGCCTTCGGCGCGCACGCTGTAGACCACAGCGCGCCCCTTGCCGGTTTCCTTGGCGCGCGCCAGGGCCGCCTCGGCCAGGGCCAGCAGGCCGTTGTCGTCTTCGGCGTGCTGGGGATAGAGGGCGACGCCGATCGAGGCCCCGAGATAGATCGTGTGGCCGTCGACCTCGAAGGGCGACTGCAGGGCCGCCAGCAGGCGTCCGGTGACGAGCCTGATCTGGGCGTCGGTCACGGTGCCCGGCAGGACCGCGACGAATTCGTCGCCGCCCGGACGCGCCAGCGTGTCGCTGTCGCGCAGCACCTTGCGCAGGCGCGCCGCCGCCTGGCGCAGGACCGTGTCGCCGACCTGGTGCCCGAGGCCGTCGTTGACCTTCTTGAAGCCGTCCAGGCCGACGGTGGCAACCGCGAAACCCTGGCCCGAGCGGCGCGCATTGGCCACCACCATGCGTACGCGGTCGGCCAGCAGCAGGCGGTTCGGCAGCTCGGTGAGGGCGTCGTGCGTGGCCATGTGGCGCAGCCGCTCTTCGGTGGCGTGCTGCGCGCTCGTGTCGCGCCCGACCACGAACAGCAGGCCGTCGCCGCCGGCAGTGATGCGCAATTCGAAAGGGCGCAGTTCGGCGGAAGGTTGGTGTCCGGCGCAGCGCAGGCGCACCCGGATGAGAAGCGGTTCGTCGGTCGCGAGGGCTTCGACGATGGCCGTGCGCAGCGCTGGGGCGTCCTGGTCGGCCACCAGCGCGGCCAGCGGCGTGCCGTCGAGCGGCAGGTCGAGTCCGGTGAGACGCAGGGCGCGCCGGCTCGCGGCGCGGATCTGGCCGGAGGGTGCGAGCTGGAATACGGCATCGCCGGCCGCCTCCATCAGGCTGTCGAGGCCGCTACCTGCCTGTGGCTGGCGCGGCGGGTCGATCGACACGGCGGCGGAACTGGAGCGCATTGTTGGAATATCTGCCTTATTGCTGGCACCCCAAGGGGTGGAACTGCGCGAGTTTAACAAACCACCTGTGACTGTATCACTTAAAAATTCCGGCAGGAATTAAAAATCCCGGCCTCTGTTTCCTGTGCGGGCGCCATTTACGCTTCCTTTGCGTTACAGCAGTGGCGCCTTGCCGGAACCCGCGCTTTACGCTAGCCTCTTGACGGATCGCTAACGTGCGCTGTAGTCCCAGTCTGACATTGTCGCCGATTGCCGGAGCGCCGGGTAAGTATTTCCACAAAGAATGATACTTTAACGCAACATTGTTAATGTTTATCTGTAGCATCGCTAGGCCGGGAGACGCCATGAACCAGTTCGACACCCATGAAGTTTTCAACCAGGCGCCGCCGTTCGGGGACGTCAACCTGTACACCTGCGACCCGGCCCTGGGCGAAGCCCTGGTGCGCGAAGGCGCAGGCTGGGCCGCCGGCGAGCTGGGCGCGCTCGGCGCACGGCTAGGCCGCTTCGAAGTGCTCGACCTGGCGCGCCTGGCCAACGCCAACGGACCGCGCCTGGCCGCGTTCGACCGCGGCGGACGCCGCATCGACGAAGTCGAATTCCATCCGGCCTGGCACGAACTGATGGCCCTCATGATCGGCGCCGGCGCGCACAGCAGGCCCTGGGCCGAGCCGCGTCCGGGCGCCCAGGTCGCGCGCGCCGCCGCCTACCTGCTGTTCGGCCAGGTCGAGAACGGCGCCCAGTGCCCGGTGACGATGACCTACGCCTCGGTGCCGGCGCTGCGCCGGGCCGGGGCGCTGGGCGAACGCTGGCTGCCGAAGATCCTCTCGAACGAGTACGACCCGCGCTCGCTGCCAGTCCAGCAGAAGCGCGGCGCCCTGATCGGCATGGGCATGACCGAGAAGCAGGGCGGCACCGACGTGCGCGCCAACACCACGCGCGCCACCCCCATCGCCCCGGGCGAGGCGAGCAGCCGCTTTGGGGAAGAGGGCGAGGGCGCGTGGCGGATCGTCGGCCACAAGTGGTTCTTCTCGGCGCCGCAATCGGACGCCCACCTGATCCTGGCCCAGACCGACGAGGGCGGAAGTGCGGGCTTGTCGTGCTTTTTCGTGCCGCGCTTCCTGCCCGACGGCACGCGCAATGCGATCCGCGTGCAGCGCCTGAAGGACAAGCTCGGCAACCGCTCGAACGCTTCGTCCGAGGTCGAATTCTGCGGCGCCGCCGGCTGGCTGGTCGGCGAAGCGGGGCGCGGCATCCCGACCATCCTCGAGATGGGCAGCCACACCCGGCTCGACTGCGTGGTCGGGACGGCAGGCATCATGCGCGCCGCCCTTTGCCACGCGCTGCACCATGCGCGCGGACGCGCCGCCTTCGGCAAGCCCCTCGCCCGGCAGCCGCTGATGCAGAACGTGCTGGCCGACCTCGCCCTCGAATCGGAAGCGGCGACCGCTTTCGCGCTGCGCCTGGCGCGCTGCTTCGACCGTCCCGACGACCCGATGGAGAACCTGCTGGGGCGCATTCTGACCCCGGCCGGCAAGTACTGGCTGTGCAAGCGCGGCCCGGCCTTCGGCGCGGAGGCGATGGAAGTCATGGGCGGCAACGGCTATGTCGAGGACGGCCCGCTGGCGCGCCTGTACCGCGAGTTCCCGGTCAACTCGATCTGGGAAGGCTCGGGCAACGTGATGTGCCTGGACGTGCTGCGCGCGCTCGGCAAGTCGCCAGATGGCGCACGCGCGGCCCTCGAGGCCGAGCTGGCCCCGGCCGCCGCCCTCGACGAGCGCTTCGCGCGCTATGCCGCGCAGCTGGGGCGCGAGCTCGCCGGCGCGGACGAATCCGGCGCGCGCCGGCTGGCCGAGCGGCTGGTGACCGCGGTGCAGGGCGCGACCCTGCTGCAGCATGCGCCGCCTTTCGTCGCCGAGGCCTTCCTCGCGTCGCGCGTCGCCCAGGACGTGGGCGGCGCTTTCGGCCGGCTGCCCGCGGGGATCGATGTCGAGGCCATCCTGGCGCGGGCGCTGGTGCTTTAGGATGAATTTTCTACAAGCGGGGCGGGACAAATCGACCCGCGACTGGGATAATGGCAGGTTACGAGCACCAACCCAAGAACACACCACATGTCGACCATGAAACAAGACCCGCGCTTCCCCAGCCTCTACATCCTGAACCACCCGCTGATCCAGCACAAGCTGTCGCACATGCGCGAGCACGACACGTCGACGCGTACCTTCCGCGAGCTGCTCAAGGAAATCACGCTGCTGATGGGCTACGAGATCACGCGCGACCTGCCGCTGACCACGCGCCCGATCCAGACGCCGCTGGTCACGATCGACGCGCCTGTCATCGCGGGCAAGAAGCTGGCCATCGTGCCGATCCTGCGCGCCGGCATCGGCATGAGCGACGGCCTGCTGGAACTGGTGCCGTCGGCGCGCGTCGGCCACATCGGCGTGTTCCGCGACCCGGACACCCACGAGCCGGTCGAATACCTGGTGCGCCTGCCGGATACCTCGGAGCGCACCTTCATCCTGTGCGACCCGATGGTCGCCACCGGCAACTCGGCGGTGCATGCGGTCGACGTGCTGAAAAAGCGCGGCGTGCCGGACGAGCACATCATCTTCCTGGCCCTGGTGGCCGCGCCCGAAGGCGTCAAGGTCTTCCACGACGCGCACCCGAACGTGAAGCTCTACGTGGCCTCGCTCGACTCGCACCTGAACGAGCACGCCTACATCGTGCCGGGCCTGGGCGACGCCGGCGACCGCATCTTCGGCACCAAGTGACGGGCGTCGACGCAGGCTTCTTCAGCCGGCTGACCCAGGCCAACCAGGCCTTCCGCGACGGCCTGCCGGCCACGCTGGAACGCATCCGGGCGGCCCAGGCCGGCTTCGTGCCGGCCCAGCCCGCGCAGCAGCAGGTGCGCGAGCTGCAGACGCTCCTGCACACGCTGGCCGGCGCCGCGGTGACCTTCGGCTTTCGCGAGCTGGGGCAGGGCGCGCGCGCCCTCGAGCAGCGCCTGCGCGTGCTGCGGGCTTTCGAGAGCGTGAGCGAGGACGACTGGCGCGCCTGGCTGGCCGCGCTCGAGGAATTCGTGCGCGCCGGCCTGGAAGGCCCCCCGCCCGCGTATCACAGCGCCGCTTTCTCGCTGTTGCCCTGAACCAAAAGTATTGCGCCGGACCGTTTGATCCAGCGCAAACATCCGCTTTGGCCATGCCCTATATTCTCCTTACTGCCGATTCAAAATCAAGCCGCGCGAAGTTGGTTTCTAGCATTGGTTTAGAGCATTGTTAAGCGGTCCGCACTTTTATTTTGCGAAAACCGTTTGCAATCTGTTTTATTCGGTATAATACGGGATCGTTGGGTTCGAGCTAGTAGTGCAGTCTGTCTGTCATTTCTTTCTTGCTTCTTCAAACGATCATAAACGGGCGTAAGCCCACTTAACTGAAATAGGAAATTGTAATGGCAACTGGCATCGTTAAATGGTTCAATGACTCGAAGGGCTTCGGCTTCATCACCCCTGATGAAGGCGGCGAAGATCTGTTCGCGCACTTCTCGGCAATCCAGAGCCAAGGCTTCAAGTCCCTGCAAGAGAACCAGCGCGTCTCGTTCGACGTGACCTCGGGTCCTAAGGGCAAACAAGCATCGAACATCCAGCCGCTGTAAGCGTCTAGGTTACGATGAAAAAATCCTCGGCATGCCGGGGATTTTTTTTGTCTGTACTATGCGTTTCCGCTCTTTGTTGATTGCTGCTTTCAAATATGCAAGTGCGCCGGACAAAGCGGCCATGCTGGCTTTGCTAGACGCGATATAGCCGCTCTGCATAAGCTCTTCTGAGAAAATCGACGAACGCACGAATCCGCAAGGGCAGGTGACGCCTTTGGGCAAATACTGCATGGATATCGTTGCCCGGCGCCGCATAATGGTCGAGCACCGTCACCAGTCTTCCCGCCGCAATTTGCGGACCCACTTCCCACATCGAACGCCAGGCCAGGCCGCGTCCGGCCAGCGCCCAGTCGTGCAGCACTTCGCCGTCGTTGCAGACCATATTTCCGGGCACTTTCAGCGTCACGGTTTTGCCGCCGTCGCGGAAAGTCCAGCCGCGCTGGCTGCCTTCGCTGCTGATCGCGAGGCAGTTGTGGCGCATCAGGTCCTCAAGGGTTTGCGGGCTGCCGTGGCGCTTCAGGTAGGCGGGGGAGGCCACTACCACGCGGGCGTTGTCCGCCAGCTTCACGCCCACCAGGTTCGAGTCCGACAGGCTGGCGATGCGGATTGCGACGTCGACGCCTTCGCCGACCACGTCCACGATGCGGTCGTTCAGATTCAGGTTGACCGTCACCTCCCGATGTTCGGCCAGGAAAGAAGGCAGCAGGGGTGCGACGTGCTGGCGCCCGAAGCCGGCCGGCGCCGACACCAGCAAATGTCCCTTGGCATGGCCGCTGCGCGCGGCCACG
Source organism: Massilia sp. SYSU DXS3249 (assembly GCF_053668055.1). Classification (NCBI taxonomy): domain Bacteria; kingdom Pseudomonadati; phylum Pseudomonadota; class Betaproteobacteria; order Burkholderiales; family Oxalobacteraceae; genus Massilia; species Massilia sp. SYSU DXS3249. The sequence continues at coordinate 454,369 of NZ_JBSIPX010000001.1, forward strand.
GCGCTTTCCGCTTCCTCGATCTCGGCCAGGATGCGCTGGCAATCCTCCAGGTAGGCGGCGCCCTCGTCGGTGAGCGCCAGCCGCCGTGTCGTACGCTGCAGCAGCTTGACGCCCAGCCGGCCCTCGAGCGCGTCGAGCCGGCGCCCGATCATCGCCGGTGCGATCCCTTCCGCGCGCGCGGCGGCCGACAGGCTGCCCCGTGCCACGACCTCGACGAAGGTCGCCATTTCCCTGAACTTGCCCAATCCTTGCCTTCCATCTGTGACAAATATGCACAGATAAAGTGAGTAAATGTATCGTTTCGAAGCTTTTTGTTGAATATACTTGATGATATGACAAACGCCAAGTCGCAGGCCGCGCTGGCGTTGAGCGCACGCATACCAACCTAGAAGGAGTAATGCCATGACCATCGCCACCCCCGCAGGAATGGACATCCGCGGCGAGATCAAGCCCGGTTTCGAGCAGATCCTGACGCCCGAAGCACTGGACCTGGTCGCGCAGCTGACCCGCCAGTTCGAGCCGCGCCGCCAGGAATTGCTGGCCGCTCGCGTCGAGCGCGCGCGCCGCATCGACGCCGGCGAGCGTCCGGACTTCCTGCCCGAGACCCGCCACATCCGCGAGGGGGACTGGAAGATCGCGCCGATCCCGCAGGCGCTGGAATGCCGCCGCGTCGAGATCACCGGCCCGGTCGAGCGCAAGATGGTCATCAACGCCCTGAACTCGGGTGCGGACAGCTACATGACCGACTTCGAGGATTCGAACGCACCGAACTGGGACAACCAGATCACCGGCCAGATCAACATGCGCGACGCCGTGCGCCGCACCATTTCGCTCGAGCAGAACGGCAAGCGCTACCAGCTGAACGACAAGGTCGCGACCCTGGTCGTGCGCCCGCGCGGCTGGCACCTCGACGAAAAGCACGTGCTGGTGGACGGCAAGCGCGTTTCCGGCGGCATCTTCGACTTCGCCCTGTTCATGTTCCACAACGCCAAGGAGCAGCTGGCGCGCGGCGCCGGCCCCTACTTCTACCTGCCGAAGATGGAATCGCACCTCGAGGCCCGCCTCTGGAACGACATCTTCATCGCGACGCAAGAGGCGCTCGGCCTGCCGCGCGGCACGATCAAGGCGACCGTGCTGATCGAAACCATCGTCGCCGCCTTCGAGATGGACGAGATCCTGTACGAGCTGCGCGAACACAGCGCCGGCCTGAACGCGGGTCGCTGGGATTACATCTTCTCCTGCATCAAGAAGTTCAAGCTGGACAAGGACTTCTGCCTGGCCGACCGCGCCAAGGTGACGATGACGGCGCCTTTCATGCGCGCCTATGCCTTGCTCCTGCTCAAGACCTGCCATAAGCGCGGCGCGCCGGCGATCGGCGGCATGGCGGCGCTGATCCCGATCAAGAACGATCCGGCGAAGAACGAGACTGCCATGGCCGGCGTGCGCAACGACAAGGCGCGTGACGCCACCGATGGCTACGACGGCGGCTGGGTCGCCCACCCGGGCCTGGTCGAGCTGGCGATGACCGAATTCACCAAGGTGCTCGGCGACCGCCCGAACCAGATCGACAAGCAGCGCCCGGACGTCGAGGTCACCGCCGAGCAACTGCTCGACTTCAAGCCGGAAACCCCGATCACGGAAGAGGGCCTGCGCTACAACATCAACGTCGGCATCCACTACCTCGGCGCCTGGCTGGCCGGCAACGGCTGCGTGCCGATCCACAACCTGATGGAAGACGCCGCCACCGCCGAGATCAGCCGTTCCCAGGTCTGGCAATGGATCCGCTCACCGAAGGGCGTGCTCGAGGACGGCCGCAAGGTCACGGCCGAGATGGTGCGTGCCATGATCCCGGAAGAACTGGCAAACGCAAAAGCCGCCGCCCCGAACGGCGACAACCCGAGCTACGCCCGCGCTGCGGAAATTTTCGAGGAAATGTCGACGTCAGAACAGTTCGCGGAATTCCTGACGCTGCCGCTCTACGAAGAGATCTGAACCCCGTTGGTCCCGCGTCGTGTCATGCGTTCGTTGAACGCGTGGACGGCGCGGAGGGGCACGATAGTTCTGTACGTGCGGTTGAGCCGTCCACCCTGCGTCGCTGCGGCGCAAACGTAGGGTGGACTCCCGAGTCCACGCGTTTTCACCGCAGGATCATCGGCAAAGGCGTTCCAGCCCCCGCCCCATCAAAACACGTTCTTCCACTCCCGCAAAGCCGCAAACGCCTGCACCGCCGTCGCCCCCTCGTCCAACTTCCCGGCCGCCACCAGCGCCCCCACGATCGCCGGCTCCCGGTAGCGCAAAAACGGATTCGTCCTGCGCTCCAGCCCGATGCTGGAGGGCACCGTCGGCAGCCCGGCAGCCCGCTTGGCTTCCTCGTCGCGCATCCGCAAGGCCAGCGCGGCGTTCCCCGCGTCGACAGCCTGGGCAAACCGCAGGTTCGACAGCGTGTACTCGTGCGCGCAATACACTTCCGTATCCTCGGGCAGGGCCGCCAGCTTGCCGAGGGAATCGGCCATCTGCGCGGGCGTGCCTTCGAACAGCCGCCCGCAGCCGCCGGCGAACAGGGTATCGCCGCAGAACAGCCAGTGCAGTCCCGGCGTCGCCCGCACATAGGCGATGTGGCCGAGCGTGTGCCCCGGCGCGTCCAGCACGTCGAGCTCGAGCGCCAGCCCGGGCACCTTGACGCGCTCGCCCTCGGACAGGGGATGGGTCACGGCCTCGATCCGGTCGTTCTTCGGCCCGTACACCGGCACCGGAAAGCGCGCCAGCAGCCCGGGCACGCCACCAATGTGGTCAGCATGGTGGTGGGTGAGTAAAATGGCGGTGAGGGTCAGGCCATGTTCGTCCAGGGCGGCGAGGATGGGCGCGCTGTCGCCGGGGTCGACCGCCGCGGCGTGCACACCGTCATGGATCAGCCAAAGGTAATTATCCTTGAACGCAGGCACGGTCAGGACACTCAAATCCTTATGTGTTCTATCATGGGCTGCGGCTGGCATGGCGTCAGCCGGGTACGCGCCATCTGGCAAGTTGGTCATGGTTTTGCGAAAAGAGGGTGGTCATGGATAGCGCTGCATCCGAAAAATCCATTATAGCGCTCGACGAATGGCTGCTTTCGCCGGCAGGCGCCTACGTGCGCGCCTTCGAGCAAGCCTGCCTCGACGAGCTCACGGCCGACATCTTCGGCTACAACGCGGTGCAGATCGGCGTGCCGCAGATCGACGCCCTGGCCGCGAACCGCATGCCGAACAAGTGGCAGGCGGCCACGCGCACCTCCACCTTCGACGAGCTCGAGTTCGCCGCCAGCGGCAAGCAGATCGCCGTGGCTCTCGATTTTGCCGAGCTGCCCTTCGCCTCGCAAAGCCTGGACCTGGTCGTCCTGCCGCACGTGCTCGAGTTCGCCGCCGAGCCGCACCAGGTGCTGCGCGAGGTCGAGCGCGTCCTGATTCCGGAAGGCCAGGTCATCATCTGCGGCTTCAATCCGGCCAGCCTGTGGGGCATGCGCCAGGGTATCGGCAAGGTCACGCGCAGCGGCTACCTGCCGGCGGCAGGCGAATTCATCTCTATGCCCCGCATGAAAGACTGGTTAAAATTGTTGAATCTTGGCCCGACGCGCAGCCATTTCGGCTGCTACGCGCCACCATTTCGCACCGCCCAGTGGATCAACCGTTTTTCCGGCATGGAAGCGGCCGGGCAGCGCTGGTGGCCTTATCTCGGCGCGGTGTATGTCGTGCATGCCGTCAAGCGCGTGAAAGGCATGCACCTGATCGGGCCGGCGTGGAACAAGAAGTCGAGCCGGGCGCCGCAAGCGGTGCCGGCAACGAATCGCGAATAGATTCAAAAATAACGAACCAAAGGAAAGACCAGGCGGCATGACGAAAGTGGAAATTTTTACCGATGGCGCCTGCAAGGGCAACCCCGGTGCGGGCGGATGGGGCGCGCTGCTGGTTGCCGACGCTCACGAGAAGGAAATTTTTGGCGGGGAACTGAACACGACCAACAACCGCATGGAGCTGAAGGCGGTGATCGAAGCGCTCAACACGCTCAACCGCCCCTGCGAAGTCGTGCTGCACACCGACAGCCAGTACGTCCAGAAGGGCATTTCCGAATGGATCCACGGCTGGAAGGCGCGCGGCTGGAAAACGGCGGCCAAGGAGCCGGTCAAGAACGACGACCTGTGGAAGGCGCTCGACCTGGCCCAGCAGCAGCACGCCGTCGAATGGCGTTGGGTGCGCGGCCATAATGGCCACCCGGGCAACGAGCGCGCGGACGTGCTGGCGAACCGGGGTGTTGCCACCGTGCGTCGTTAATCTGCGGGAGCATGCGCTATACTGCTGGCTTGCCTTAATTCAATAGCTCAGCACTAATAACCCCCATGCGCCAGATTGTCCTCGATACCGAAACCACCGGCCTGAACCCACGAACCGGCGACCGCGTCATCGAAATCGGCTGCGTCGAACTGCTCAACCGTACGCTGACCGGCAACAATTTTCACGTCTACATCAACCCCGAGCGCGAGTCCGACGAGGCCGCGCTCGCGGTGCACGGCCTGACCACCGAGTTCCTGAGCGACAAGCCGAAGTTCCACGAAATCGTCGACGACTTGCGCGCCTACGTCCAGGGCGCCGAGCTCATCATCCACAACGCCCCCTTCGACCTCGGCTTCCTGAACCACGAATTCACGCGCCTCGGCCTGCCGCCCTTCGTCGAACATTGCAGCGGCGTGATCGACACCCTGGTCAACGCCAAGGAAATGCACCCCGGCAAGCGCAACTCGCTGGACGCCCTGTGCGATCGCTACGGCGTCTCGAACGCCCACCGCAAGCTGCACGGCGCGCTGCTCGACTCGGAGCTGCTGGCCGACGTCTACCTGGCCATGACGCGCGGCCAGAACTCGCTGTCGATGGACGTCGAAGAGGAAACGTCGAACGACGGCGTGCTGCTCGACGCAGTGCCGCTGGGCGAGATCGTCGTCGTCGCCGCCAGCGCCGAGGAGCTGGCGACGCATGAGGATGTGCTGGCCGGACTCGACAAGGGAGTGAAGGGCGAATGCGTATGGAGAAATTATTCGCCTAAAGTTTGACGGTAGAGAAAGTATTTGGCATAATACGCCTCGTTGTCAGGGAGGTTAGCTCAGGGGTAGAGCACTGCATTCACACTGCAGGGGTCGCAAGTTCGAAACTTGCACTTCCCACCAGAATTCGTTGGAAAATCAAGGGCTTGCAACCATGCGTTGCAGGCCCTTTTTGCATTGTCTGGGAAAAGTATGGGAAATCTCCTTGGACGCTGCTGGACAATAGTGGAGCTTGTCGCCCATACGTCTCGATAACTAGCGCGCTGGGAAGCGTACGCGAGTCGCACCAGTGGATGAGCTACTTGTCGTGATGATGAATCCAACCGTCTCCACGGAAGCATAGTCCGTGGTCGTCAACTGGGATCAACACACCCGCCGTCTTGATAGGACGGCGGGTTTTTTCATCCTCTACTGGTCCCGGCGCGCGAGAAAATCGCCGATGAGCTGATCGAATGCAGGCAGGAGGGTGGCAGCCTGGCCGGCGATAACGAGCGGCTTTCGCCCGAGGTAGATGCTCTGCGGGTGCAGCTGGCACAAGCCGCGTCCGAAAGGGCTGCCGCGGAAGGAAGGACAGTGCAGCTCGAGAACGAGCTGACAGTCGCCCGCACCCATGCCAACGACGAGCGCATCGCAGGCGACCACGCGCGTACTGCCCTTGCCAAGGCCGCACTGCGATTGGAGTCGTGCTCCCAGATCGAACAGCGTCATGTGGGTAGCGTTGAGCTGTCCAGCGCCTTGCGGGCGGTGGCGTTCGGGTTCCCGTACACGACCAGCAACGCCACCGCAGGGGAAGCGAGACAGGGTAATTCCCGGCGAGGCGGAGGGAGCGATCAATCGCGCCGGCGCCGGAACGCCGCCAGGCTGGCCAGGCCGCCCAGCAGCATGGCCAGGCCGGCCGGCTCCGGAATCGCGGGTACGAGGTCGAGCCGGACCGCGCGGCAGTTCGACGTCGATCCGGAACACGCCTTGCCGACGATCTGGCCCACGTCGTTGATGTCCTCGGCCTCGGTGATCGTCCAGCCGGGTTCGGGGACGATCAGGTCGTTCAGGTCGGCCGTGATGCCGCCGGCATACAGGAAGGCGTGCGTCAGGTCGGAATTCGGCTGGCTCACGATGCCCACGACGTCGCCGTCGTTGTTGATGCCGCGTGCCCGGCCGATCGGACTGAGCGCGATGGCGCCGGCATCGTTGATGTCATACACGGTGCCCAGCACTTCGCCGCCGGGCGCGAACAACTGGCGCAAGACCCCGTCCTGGTAGAGGAAGGCACGCGGGTCCCCACGCGGGGTGTCCTGCGCCGGCAGCGCGGTTTCTCCCACGACCTGGCCCTTGTTGTTCAGGCCCCAGGCATCGCCCTGGTCGCCGCCGAAGGTGGGGAGCGCGGTCATCGTGCCGCCGCTGTAGAAGAAGGCGCGCGAGGTATCGCCAGGAAAGTTGCCGGCGGTGCCGGCGACCTCGCCCCGGTCGTTGATCGCATGGGGAATGGCGTAGTTGTAGCCGGCCGGGCGTCCGATGTCGCGGATCTGCCCGTCAGAATAGATGAAGGCGGGCGAGTCGGCGAAGCTGAAGGCGCCGGCCACTTCGCCGCGATTGTTGATCGCCGTCGCCTCGATGCCCGGCCTGAGGCGGCTCAGATTGACGATGCCGCTGTCGGACCAGATCCACGACTCGTTCTCCTGCGTTCTGCCGACGATGGTACCGGCGTTGTTCATGTCGAAGGCGGCGAAGCCGAGCGGCAGGAAGGTGACCGAGTAAGACGGATTGGTCGGCGCGGGATCGGCCAGCGCCAGCGCGGGAACGCCCAGCGCCGAAAGCAGGGACAGTGCGATTGTATATTGACGGATATTCATGGCAGCACCCCGATGAGTTGATTTTTGTCGAGAGTGCGCTGGGCGCCAGTACATGAGTTGATCTGGATCAGGCGTGCGCGCCCGACGATGGTGTTCGCACAGGCTTCGGCCACAAGGCGCAGCTGCGAAAAGGTGCGGGCAGCTTGTTGACATTGCCGATGACCATGCCCCGGTCGTCGGTCCAGAGCGCTGCCGATCCTCCCCTGCCGGTGCTACGCGGGCAGCATCAGCCGCCCGCGTGCGGCAATCACTCGGCCCCAGCCGAAACGCCGTCTTCCTCGACGATGCTTCCTGCCGCGTCGGCACCAACCCGGTTGCGCATGTTGTCGTAGTCGACGACATTTGCTCCCGATCGCGGATCGCGGTGCCAGATCCGCACCCCGACCCGATCCGTACCGTCCGGCGATCTGGTCGCGGTCAGCAGGAACTGGTAGCCACGCGCGCCGTTGAGGATGCCGCTGCCCCGATACCGTACCTGTCCATTCCGGCCCTCCGGCGTCGCCTGGGTGCTACGCAAGTGCAACCCTCCAGTATCGAAGCGGACGCTGCCCTTGCCGGCACTTGACGAGAAAGCGAAGGTGGCGAGCCCGGGTTGGGTTGCCAGGACTCCCGATGCGCCCGATGCGCCCGGCGGCGACGTGAACGTGCCGCGGCCGCAGGTGCAAGGACCGGCCGGAAGCACGTCGATACCCAGCCTGATCGTGGTGCGCTTGCCGCGTGAGTCGGTTACCGTCAGGGTGATCGTGAATTCGCCTTCGTTCTGGTAGGTGTGCTGGCCAGTCACGCTGCCGCTGCCGTTCTTCTCGTTCACCGTGCCTGCCTGCGTGCTGCCCTCACCAAAATCCCAGGTGGCCGTATGCCTGTCATGCGGGTCGGCATCGGTGAAAAAAGCGGTGAAAGTGAGCGTGGCGGGGGCGCGCAGCTTGCCGGTTATCTTGATCGGTCCGACTAGCGGGCGCAGGTTCGAGGCCGCCTGGGTAGTGAGCAGGACCAGTCCCGTGTTGGTGTTCGCGACAATGGAACCGTTGTCGGAGATCGCCACTGCACGCCGCAAGACCAGGCCGTGCGGCACATTGCGCACACGGGTATTGAGATCGATGGCGCCGCTCGCCCGCGTCCATACGAACGCGCGCTCGCCGACGTTCCCTCCCGTGATGGCGCCGCCGATGCTTCCGACCACCTGGCCAAGGTTGTTCAGGTCAAAGGCGATGGAGTTGGCGCCATCAAGCCTGCCGATTTCGATCAGCCCGCTCCCGTGCGTCCAGACGAAACCTCGCCGGAACCCCGGCCCGGTGACCTGTCCGATGACGGTGCCCCTTTCGTTAATCCGGTCAGCACTCGACGCGGTCCCGCTGCCGGTGCCAAGGTCGATGGTTCCTGCCGTCGGCGTCCACAGGAACGCGTGGTCGACGCCGAACGCATCGCCAGGGTTTTCCAGCCGGAACGGCGCACGGCCGACGATGTAGCCGGCGTTATTGATATCGGAAGCTTGCGCGGTAGGGCTCTCGAGGAGCCCCGGGATCGGCAGTCTGCCGGTTGCCCGGGTCCAGCGGGAGGGCAGGAATCCCGGGCCCGCCTGCGACCACCCCACGAGGGTGCCGCTGTCGTTGAGCGCCGTTGCGAAGGATGCGTCGCCAAAAGGCGGGCCGAACTCAAAGAGGGTATTGTTCGGGCTCCAGAGCGCCGCGTTGCCCCTGGCTATGCCCGCGACCGCGCCCTTGTTATTGATGTCCGAGCCGAAGGAAAAGAATTCCCTGCCGGGCGTGAGGTCGACGAGTCCCTTCTCCTTGCTCCAACGGAAGGCGTGAGAATAAACCAAGCCGCCGGGTGTGACGAAGATATTGGTATCCGAAAAGCCAGTCACCTGTCCCAGGTCATTGACGGCGCTGGTGCGCGTGTTGTTGCCGCCGAGCGTACCGAGCGTATGAATCTTGTAGCCATCGAAAAACCTGCCGCGGTCGACGCCGGGTTCGGGCTGCGGGAAGAACTCGGTAAATGCCACTTGCCCCTTGCGGTTGATGTCGACGCCGAAGGCCAAGGGGTCGTCGGACAGGGGGATGACATTGTAGACGCCTGGCGCCGGACCCGTTCCTGCCGAGGCCTGCACCGCAGGCAGCGCGGCAATGACGGCCAGGGCCACGAGCGGGCCGATCGCCAGGCTGCCCCAGCGCCCGCCGCGCGTCGGTCCTGCTTCTGTAATTGTTTGCATTTGTTCCTCCTGTCATTTAATGCGCCTCGTCAACCTGGCATGTGAGAAAACATGCTAGTCGTGCCGCATCCAGCTTAAGATCGCTGAATCAGCCTGCTGCTGGCGAAGGTCAAATGCGGAACGTCGGCGGCCGGAAAAACGCCCGAATGCTTGTGAAGCGTCTTGTAATGGCTACGTTGCTGCCAGGTCGATAGCAGACGTGAACGCCAGCGTCCCTGCTCAGGGGGCATGCAGCGCGCGGAGCAGCGGCGGGTCCTGCCCATAAATGTCGTCGGCAAACAGGGCGCGGCCCTGCCTGTCGGTGACGGCAGTTGCATAGAACAGTACTACCGGGAGCGTTTCAGGCAACTGCAAGGTGCGCGTCTTTCCGCTGCCTATGGCAGCCTCGATACGTGCCGTGTCCCAGTTGTCCGGATCGGCCAGCACGAACTGCGCCAGTTCGATCGGGCGCTCGACGCGGATGCAGCCGTGGCTCAGGTCGCGCCGGGTGCGGTCGAACGGTTCCTTCGACGAGGTCGAGTGCAGGTAGATGTTCATCGGATTCGGCATGGCGAATTTCACGCCGCCAAGCACGTTCCGCGCGCCCGGCCGCTGACGCAGCCTGGCCTTGCCGGAACGCAGCGCGGCCGCCGCGTCGCCCGTCGGGAGCGCCTTGCCGGCGGCCGCTACCAGTTCCATGTCGTTTTGCCTGAGGTAAGCAGGGTTGCGCGCCAGTTTTGGCAGGATCTCGCCCAGCGTAATGCTGCGAGGTACGTTCCAGTAGGGGTTCAGTTCCAGGTAGCGCATCTGGCCGACGAACAGCGGCGTCGGCGTCTTCGCCGCGGTGCCGACGATGACCCGCATGTCGAGCGGTGCCGCCGGCTGCCCGTTCCTGGTGTCGAATGCCCAGAGGCGGTATGCGGGCAGGTTCACCACGACGATGCGCCCCGGGGGCAGCGCCGGCAGCCAGCGCAGCCGTTCCAGGGTCAGCGCGAGCTGGTCCACGCGGTGGGGGAGGGGAACCGCCAGCGCGGCCAGCGTTTTCGCGCCGAGCACGCCATCGTCCGGCAGGCCGTGGCGCGCCTGGAAACGCCGCAGTCCGGCCGCAAGCCCGGCCGTGTAAAGCGCCTCGCCGGCCGAGGGAGCGCCTGCGTCGGCGTCCAGGTCGCCCAGGATGCGCAGCCGTTCGCGCAGCAGTGCCGCGCCCGCGTAGCTGTCGCCGGCGGCGACACCCGCACCCGAGACTGCCGGCAACGCCCGCCAGGACGGGTGCAGGCGCGCCAGTTCCCGGTAGTGCGCCAGGGTCGCCATCACCCTGCGGTACAGCGGAATGGCCGGGGGAGCCGCGTCCACCACCTGTTCCAGGCGCGCCTCGCCCAGCGCGCGCGCCAGGACGGCGTGCGGGTCGAACGGAGCCGGCGCGTTGCCCGGCGCACGGTAGGCGGAGGCGGTCCGCCCGGCGTGCAGGTCGGCCAGGTAGCGCGCCATCGCGCTGCCGAGATCGCGCTCGAACGCGGCGTCCGCGGCGGCATCGCGCGGAGCGTCGAGGCGGTGCGCCAGGTCCGCGAAGCCGTAGTGTTCGGGATCGAGCCCGTGGGCGGCGGCGTCGCCGAGCAGGCGCAGCGCCAGCCGCGCCTGGGCGCCGTCCGCGGCCAGCCAGGGCAGGCGCGCGTGGCCCGCGGCCGGCCCCTGCGGCGCCGGGGCATCCTGCGCCACGGGCGGGAGCGCCGCAACTTCGGCGGGCGCGCCCGGGCCGGCTGCGGCGACCGCATGCATGAGAACCAGCAGGACGACGGGAAGGCGACGGACGCCGGCAATGCCGGCGCACAGTATCTCGGAAAGGCTCATCTTCAAGGGGCGCATGGACCCCGGGCGGGGCGGGTTGTGGACACGATAAGGGCGAGCCCAAGCCCGCGTCATTGATGCAGATCAAGCTCGACTCTATTTCAATGTGCGCGCAGTCAGTGGGTTGACGGGACAGCTTTGATCCGCCTCAAACGCCGCGCGGCGCGACCCGCCATCCTGTCCGCACATGCGCGCAATTCTTCCATAGGGCGTGCCGAACGGGAGAGGATGATGAAGCGCCTGCCGCGATGTGCCATGCCGGTCCCCCACCTTACTCCCTGCGCTCCGGGGACCCGTCGATGAGCCCCTTGTCCTCGGGCCGGCTCTGCGAGCCCTTGTCGCCATCCAACCTCACCCGATCGTTCTCGTTCTGCACCGGCATCGAGAACAGCGCCCCGGTACTCAAGGGGCGCGAGGGCCGCAGGCACCGGATCGACCAGATGGCCGCATCCGGACACGACCGGCGCTGGCGCGAGGACTTCCGCCTGGTCCACGAACTGGGCATCCGCTGCCTGCGCTACGGCCCGCCGTACTACCGCACCCATACCGGGCCGGGGCGCTACGACTGGAGCTTCGCCGACGAAACGTTTGCCGAGCTGCGCCGCCTCGGCATCGTCCCGATCGCCGACCTGTGCCACTTCGGCCTGCCCGACTGGCTGGGCGACTTCCAGAATCCCGACTTCCCTGCGTACTTCGCCGAGTACGCGGACACCTTCGCCCGCCGCTACCCCTGGGTCTGGCTGTACACCCCGGTCAACGAAATGCTGGTCACCGCCGAGTACTCGGCACTGCGCGGCTACTGGAACGAGCAATTGGCCGACGACCGCGCCTTCGTGACGGCCCTGACGCACCTGGTGGATGCGAACCAGCGTGCCAGCGAGGCGATCTGCCGCGTTTGCGACCCGTGGTTTGTCCAGAGCGAAACGACGCGCTACTACCATCCGCACAATCCGGATGCGTCGGCCTGGTCGGCCTACCTGAACGAGCGCCGCTTCCTGTCGCTCGACCTGAACTACGGCCGCAGGCCGAGCCCGGAGATGGTCGACTACCTGCTGGCGAACGGCATGCCCCAGGCCCGCTTCGACGCCTTCATGGCGCCGGCATCCAGTCCGCCGTGCGTGATGGGGACCGACTATTACGAGGGCAGCGAACAGGTGGTGTTCCCGGACCGCAGCACGCGCGGCTCGAACGTGCTCGGCTACTACGGCCTGACGCGCCAGTACCACGAGCGTTACCGGCTGCCGGTGATGCACACCGAAACCAACCAGATGCAGCACCTGAACGCCGCCTTCTGGCTGGAACGCCAGTGGGCCAACGTGCTGCGCCTGCGGCAGGAGGGCTGCCCGGTCATCGGTTTCACCTGGTACAGCCTGACGGATCAGGTCGACTGGGACATCGACCTGCGCGAGGACCGCGGGCAGGTGAACCAGAACGGCCTGTACGACATGGAGCGCCGCATCCGCCGCGCCGGCGTCGAATACCGGCGCATCATCCGCGACTGGAGCGGCATCCTCGCCGACAGCAGCGCGGAATGCGGAGCGTTCCGGCTCGGCGTGTGAGGGCGCGCGCAGGCGCGCCGCGCCGGCGCTCAGGCCGGCCGTGGCGGCGCCATGGCCCCGGCGCCGGCATGTGCCTGCCGCGCCAGCACCGTCCGGTTACGTCCGCTGTTCTTGGCTTCGTAGAGGGCCGTGTCTGCGGCTTGCAGCAGATCGGCCCAGCCTGCGTGTTCCGGGGCCAGCACGGCCACGCCGGCGCTCACCGTAAAGCACAGCGGCCCTGCGTCGGTGGGCAGGCTGAGCGCGCCGATCGCGGTGCGGATGCGCTCGGCGCAGGCCACGGCAGCGTCCGGCCCGGTTTCAGGCATCACGCACACGAATTCTTCGCCGCCGATGCGTCCGATGTAGTCGCTGGCACGCTGGTTTGCCGTGGCTGCCGCCACCATAGCGCACAGGGCGCGGTCGCCGGCGGCGTGGCCGTAGGTGTCGTTCACGCGCTTGAAGTGGTCGATGTCGAGCATCGCCACCGCCAGGGGGTGCCCATGGCGCCGGGCAAGGGCCAGGTCGTGCGTCGCCAGTTCCGTCACGTAGCCGCGCGACAGGGCGCCGCTGAGGCTGTCGTGCCGTACCGCCTGCAGCACCGCCTGCTCGGCGACGAAGGCGCGCCGCCGCAGGTGCAGGGTGGCCAGCGCCACGGCCATGGCCAGCAGCCACGACAAGCCGTACAGCAGCAGGATATGGAAAAACAGGGGCGGCGCCAGCTTCACTCCCGCCAGCAGCGCCAGCAGCAGCGCCGGCGGCAGGCTGGCCAGCACGAAGCGGCGCGGGCGCGGCTCGACCAGCGCGAGCAGGAACAGGGCACCGGTCATGCCGGGCAGGGCCAGCACCAGCCCATCTTCGAGCAGGGTAGCGCACACCACGATCGCGCCGGCGTGCGTCGCATACAGCCAGGCGCAGCGCGAGGTCGCGCTCCAGCGCAGCCCGCCGGTATAAGCCAGCGCGCCGAGCAGCACCGTGGCGACGCGGATACGGAAGGTGGTGGCGGCATGCGCCGTATCGATCCAGGCATCCCAGGCGGCGAACAGGATGACGAACAGGCCGAATACCGGGCCGAACACCGGCAGCAGCCGCGCCAGGCCCGCGTCGACCTCGGCGTCAAAGGCGGCCTGCATTGCGCCGGGCAGCGGCTCGAGCAGGCCGCGCCAGGCGGCCATCCTCGACGGCGTGTGCATGTCCATGGTGTCCCCGCTGGATACCTGTGCGGCCGGCGCCCGCCGCGGTGTGGCAGCGTCCAAGCATCGGCGAGGGCATGCTCCTTTTCTTTAATCCAGATCAAAGAAACCGGGAGCGGGCGGGCGCCGTTCGCGGTCCAACGACGACACCCGCGAACCCATGAACTGGACACCGTCACGCCGTTACGGCATTGCTGCGCTGATTGCGCTCGTCGCGCTACTTGGCCTCGGGGCCGCGCTCGGCTGGCGCGGCATGCGTCCCGAGGACCCGGGCCCCGGGCTGATCAGCGGCAACGGCCGCATCGAGGCCACCGAAATCGACATCGCGACCCAGCAGGCGGGCCGCATCGCCGAGATCCTGGTCGACGAGGGCGACCTGGCGCAGGCCGGGCAGGTTGTCGCGCGCATGGACCTGCCGGCCTTGCTGGCCGGGCGCGACGAGGCCGCGGCGCGCCTGCAGCAGGCCCGCGATGCCGTCGCCGGCGCGCAGGCCGGGCTTGCCATGCGTCGCAGCGACGAGGCCGCGGCCGCAGCGCTGGTGGTCCAGCGCCGCAGCGAGCTCGTCGCCGCCGAGCGCCGCCTGGCGCGTTCGGCCACGCTGGCGGGCGCTGGCGCCGCCGCGGCCCAGGAGCTTGACGACGACCAGGCGCGCGTCGACGCCAGCGCGGCCGCGCTCGCGGCGGCACAGGCGCAGCGCGAAGCCGCCCAGGCGTCAAGCGATGCCGCCGCGGCGCAGGTGGTCGGGGCGCGTTCGGCGGTCGCGGCCGCGACGGCGACCCTGGCGCGCATCGACGCCGAATTGCAGGAAGGCATCCTCAGCACGCCGCGCGCCGGGCGCATCCAGTACCGCGTAGCCCAGCCCGGTGAAGTGCTGCCAGCCGGCGGCAAGGTGCTGAACCTGATCGACCTGACCGATGTCTACATGAGCTTTTTCGTGCCCGAAGCCGCCGCCGGCCGCCTCGCGCTCGGCGCCGAGGTGCGCCTGCAGCTCGACGCCGCGCCCGATTTCGTGGTCCCGGCCGCCATCAGCTATGTCGCCAGCGTGGCCCAGTTCACGCCGAAGTCGGTCGAGACGGCCAGCGAACGGGAGAAGCTGATGTTCCGCGTCAAGGCGCAAGTCGACCGCAGGATCCTGGAACGCTACGCCCGGCACGTGAAGGCGGGCGTGCCGGGGGTGGCCTGGGTGCGGCTCGACCCGAACCGGCCCTGGCCGCCCGAACTGGCACTACGCCGTGTGGAAGAGGGCGCGGTGAAGGGCGCGCAATGAAAGCGGAACTCCCCGCGGCCGCCCGGGTTGCCGGCCTCGGCCTGCGCTACCGCGGCGTGACCGCGCTCGACCGGGTCGACCTGGTTCTGCCAGCCGGCAGCATGACAGGGCTGATCGGGCCGGACG
The DNA here is from genome assembly GCF_053668055.1 of Massilia sp. SYSU DXS3249. Classification (NCBI taxonomy): domain Bacteria; kingdom Pseudomonadati; phylum Pseudomonadota; class Betaproteobacteria; order Burkholderiales; family Oxalobacteraceae; genus Massilia; species Massilia sp. SYSU DXS3249. Next base: position 469,441 of record NZ_JBSIPX010000001.1, read on the forward strand.
GCGTCGGCAAGTCGAGCCTGCTGGCGGTACTGGCCGGGGCGCGCCGCATCCAGCAGGGGCAGGTCGAGGTGCTCGGCGGAGACATGCGCAGCGCCGCGTTCCGGGCGCGGGCCTGTCCGCGCATCGCCTACATGCCGCAGGGACTGGGGCGCAACCTGTACCCCACCCTGAGCGTCGAGGAAAACCTGCAGTACTTCGGCCGCCTGTTCGGCCAGGACGCGCAGGGACGCCGGGACCGCATCGACCTGCTGGCACGCAGTACGGGCCTGTCCGCCTTCCTCGACCGGCCAGCAGGGCAATTGTCAGGCGGCATGAAGCAGAAGCTGGGCTTATGCTGCGCCCTGATTCATGAGCCTGAGTTATTAATTCTCGACGAGCCGACCACCGGTGTCGACCCGCTGGCGCGTGTCCTGTTCTGGGAACTGATCGCCACGCTCCGGAACGAGCGCCCCGGGCTGACGGTGCTGGTGGCTACCGCCTACATGGACGAGGCGCGGCGCTTCGAGCGCCTGATCGCACTCGATGCCGGGCGCGTGCTGGCCGAAGGCACGCCGGGGGAGCTGCTGGCGCGCACCGGGACGGCCAGCCTGGAACAGGCCTTCGTGGCGCTGCTGCCGGCCGCGCGGCGCGACGGCGCGGCGCCCGCGGGGCCGCTGCCACAGCCCCCGCCGCCCAGGAACGCCCCTGGCGACGTGGCGATCGAGGCACGCGGACTGTGGCGCCGCTTCGGCAACTTCGTGGCGGTGCAGGACGTGAGTTTCAGCATCGGCTGCGGAGAAATCTTCGGTTTCATCGGCTCGAACGGTTGCGGCAAGACCACCACCATGAAGATGCTCACCGGGCTGCTCGCGCCCAGCAGCGGCGAGGCGCGCCTGTTCGGCAGGCCGCAGGCGCACCGCGACCCCGGGGCGCGCCGGCGCGTCGGCTACATGTCGCAGGGGTTTTCGCTGTACGGCGAGCTGACGGTGCGCCAGAACCTGCTGCTGCATGCGCGCCTGTTCGACCTGCCGCAGGCCCGGGCGCTCGAGCGCTGCGCCGCGATGGCGCGCCGCTTCGACCTGGAGGCGGTGCTCGACGCGTTGCCGGCGCGCCTGCCGCTGGGCATGCGCCAGCGCCTGTCGCTGGCGGTAGCGCTGGTACACGAACCCGAGATCCTGATCCTCGACGAGCCCACCTCGGGCGTGGACCCGGTGGCGCGCGACCGCTTCTGGGAACAGATGCTGCTGCTGTCGCGCCGCGACGGCGTGACCATCTTTATCTCGACCCACTTCATGAACGAAGCCGAGCGCTGCGACCGGGTGGCGCTGATGCACGCGGGCAAGGTGCTGGCCAGCGGAACGCCGCAGGCCCTGTGCGAGGAGCGCCGTGCGGCCGCCCTCGAGGATGCCTTCATCGCCTGGCTGCGCGAGGCCGATGGTGCAGGCGCAGGCGCAGGCGCGAGCGCCGGCGTCGGAACGGATGCGCTGCGTTGGCCAGCCGTCCAGCCGGGCGTCCCGGCCGGTGGTCCGCAGGCTGGCTGGCTGCGCCGCAGCGCCGCCTGTTGCTGGCGCGAAACCCTGGAACTGCTGCGCGACCCGGTACGCGCGGCCCTGGCGCTGGCCGGCTCGCTGGTGCTGATGGTGGTGATCGGCTACGGCATCGGCATGGACGTCGAAGACCTGCGCTACGCCGTGCTGGACCGCGACCAGACCGTCCTCAGCCGCGACTATGCGGCCGGCCTGGCCGGCTCGCGCTATTTCGTCGAACGCCCGCCGCTGTCCGGTTACGACGAACTCGACCGGCGCATGCGCTCCGGCGAACTGGCGCTGGCGCTCGAGATCCCGCCCGGCTTCGCACGCGCGGTCGAGCACGGGCGTCCGGTCGAGATCGGGGCCTGGATCGACGGCGCCAACCCGGTCCGCGCGGAGACCGTCGGCAGCTATGTGGAAGGCCTGCACCAGCACTGGCTGCGCGGCCGTCCCGAGTTTGCCGCGGCGGCGCAGGAACGCGTTTCCGTGGAGGTCGAGACGCGCTTTCGCTACAACCCGGACGTGCGCAGCCTGCCGGCGATGGTGCCCGCGATCATCGCGATTCTCCTGCTGAACCTGCCGGCGATGCAGGCGGCGGTGGCGGTGGTGCGCGAAAAGGAGCTGGGGTCGATCGTCAACCTGTACGTGACGCCCCTGCGGCGCAGCGAATTCCTGCTCGGCAAGCAAGCGCCCTATGTCGCCCTGGCCATGCTCAGCGCCGTCCTGATGACGCTGGGAGCGGTGACCCTGCTCGGCGTGCCGCTCAAGGGCAGCGTGCCGGCACTGATGACGGCGGCCCTGTTGTACTGCATCTGTTCGACCGGGATCGGCCTGCTGGCCTCGAGTTATACGCGCAGCCAGATCGGCGCCATCTTCTTCACCATGATCGGCACCATGCTGCCGGCCATCCAGTTTGCAGGCCTGATCAATCCGGTGACGGCGCTGCAGGGGGCGGGCAGGGTAGTGGGCGAAGCCTATCCCGCCTCGCACATGCTGACCATCGCGCGCGGCGTGTTCAGCAAGGCGCTCGGCTTCGCCGACCTGGCCCCGGATTTGCTGGCCCTGCTGGCCGCCATGCCGGCCATCCTGGGCCTGGCGATTGCCGCGCTGCCGCGCCAGGAGCGCTGAGCGTGGGAGCCGTGTCGGTCCGCAAAATCTGGCGCCTCGGCATCAAGGAATGGTGGAGCCTGTTGCGCGACCCGGTGATGCTGGTGCTGATCGTCTACACCTTCACGGCCGGCGTGTACATCGCCGCCACCGCCCAGCCCGATACCCTGAGCCGGGCCGCGCTGGCGATCGTCGACGAAGACCAGTCGCCGCTGTCGCTGCGCATCCGCGCCGGCTTCGCGCCGCCGCAGTTCATGCCGCCCGAAGCGATCGCCATCGACCAGGTCGACGCCAGGCTGGACCGGGGCCGGGCCACCTTCGTGCTGGCGATCCCGGCGGGCTTCCAGCGCCGCGTGCTCGCCGGCCGCGAGACCGCGCTGCAGCTGAACGTGGACGCCACGCGCATGAGCCAGGCCTTCACCGGCAGCGGCTACATCCGCGCGATCGTCCTCGGCGAGGTGGCCGCCTTCCTGCAGGACGGCCCCGGGCCGGCGCCGCCGGTCACGCTGGCGCTGCGGGCCCGCTTCAATCCCTCGCTGGCGCCATCCTGGTTCGGCGGCCTGATGGAAATCGTCAACAACATCACGATGCTGTCGGTGATCGTCACCGGCGCCGCCCTGATCCGCGAGCGCGAGCACGGCACCGTCGAGCACCTGCTGGTGATGCCGGTGTCCCCGCTCGAGCTCATGCTGGCCAAGCTGTGGGCGATGGCGGTCGTGGTGCTGGCGGCGGCACTGGTGGCCCTGCTGGCGATCCTGCGCACGCTGCTCGGCGTGGGTGTGCAGGGTTCGCTGGCCCTGTTCTTGGCCGGCGCCCTGGCCCACCTGTTCGCCACCTGCTCGCTGGGCATTCTGATGGCGACCGCCGCGCGCAGCATGCCCCAGTTCGGGATGCTGGTGATCCTGGTGCTGCTGCCGCTGAATATGCTGTCCGGCGCCAATACGCCGCGCGAGAGCATTCCGTATGCGCTGCGCCAGTTGATGCTGCTGGCGCCGACCACGCATTTCGTCGAGCTGAGCCAGGCCATCCTGTTCCGCGGCGCCGGGCTGGAGACAGTGTGGCGGCCGTTCCTGGCGCTGCTGGGCATCGGCACCGTGCTGTTCGGCGCATCGCTGGCGCGGTTCGGCAAGGCGATGCGGGCAGGGTGAAGGAACCAATGCAGAAGCGGGAAGATCGAACACGGAGCCCCCTGTGCGCGGCGGCGCAGCCCCTCGCCGGAACCGCCGCGGCAGGGGCGGGGTCAACCACCGGAGGAAGCGTGTCGTTCATTGCAGGTCGCGCGCCGATGCTGTTTGCGCTTGGGAGCAGCCAGGCGTTCGGCGAAAGGGTGGCCGCGCAGCTCGGCGTCGCGCTGGCACCGCTCGAGGAACAGGAATTCGAGGACGGCGAGCACAAGGCGCGGCCGCTGGCGAGCGTGCGCGGCAGCGACGTGTTCGTCCTGCATTCGCTGTTCGGCGAAGCGCGCCAGAGTGCCAACGACAAGATGTGCCGGCTGCTGTTCTTCATCGGCGCCCTGGTCGATGCCGGCGCCGCGCGCGTGACGGCGCTCGTTCCCTATCTCGCCTACGCGCGCAAGGACCGCAGGACCAGGCCGCGCGACCCGGTCTCCACGCGCTACGTGGCCGCGCTGTTCGAAGCGGTGGGGACGGACGCGGTGGTGACGGCCGACGTACACAATGTGGCCGCGTTCCAGAACGCCTTCCGCTGCGGCGCCGAGAACCTGAGCACCGCCGGCCTCTTCGCCGACCATTTCGCGCCCCAGCTGGCGCAGGGCGAGATTGCCGTGGTCGCGCCGGATGCGGGCGCCATCAAGCGCGCCGAGGGGATCAGGCGGCGGCTGGAGCGGGCCCTCGGCCGGCCGGTGGGCATGGCGATCGCGGAGAAATACCGCAGCGGCGGCGTCGTCAGCGGCGCCCTCCTGGTCGGCGATGTCCGCGACCGGGACGTGCTCATCGTCGACGACCTGATCAGCAGCGGCACCACGCTGGCCCGGGCGGCGGCCGCCTGCCGTGGCCAGGGTGCGCGCAGGGTGTTCGCAGCCGTCACGCATGGCCTGTTCACCGGCGGGGCGCCGGCCCTGCTGGCGGGAGCGCATCTCGACCGGCTCGTCGTCTCCGATTCCGCCTGGCCGTTCGCCGGCTCGCCGGGCCTCGGCCCCGGCCAGGTCGAGGTGCTTAGTTGCACCGGCCTGTACGCCCAGGCGATCCGCTGCATCCACGAGGGCGGGTCGATCGCCGAACTGATCGAGGGATGAGCATGGCGGGCACCCGCATTCCTGCACGAGCAAGTTCTTGTAAGCATTTCATGGGAAGGAAACGCATCATGAACCAGCCTTCGACCCCAAAGCGGGCGCTGCGCAAGCAGGTCCTGGCAGCACTATCGGTGCCGCTCGCCATGATGTCAGGCGGTGTGGCCTGCGCGCAGGAGCCGGGTGCACAGCCGGGCGGCGCGCAGTGGCACGGCGGCCCGGCCGCCCCGCGCGTCTACAGCGTCATCAACCTGGCGCCGGACAACCTGGGCGCCTACCTGAACGAGCAGGGGCAGGCCGCTTTCTCCTCTTTCGTCCGCTCGATGAACAGTTATTTCGACGGCGACCAGTTGCATGACTTCGCCTCGCTGGACCTCACCTTGATCCGGGGCCTGAACAACCGCGGCACGGTGACCGGCCTGACGAACGACGATGCGCGCCCGTTCAGCAACGTGCGCGCGTTCAGCTGGACGCTGGCCGGCGGCCTGCGCCTGCTTCCCGGACTGGGCGCGTTTGCGTACGACATCAATGACCGCAACCAGGTCGTCGGCAGTTCGTCGGACAGGCTCACCTCGACGATCGCGGCGCGCTGGGATGCGGATGGACGCCTCCGGCTGCTGTTGCCCCGTCCGCCGTCGCAATCGACGGCACATGCGATCAATAATCGCGGCATCGCCGGCGGCTTCGCCGACGTCGCGGTAGAGGGACCGGTTCAGGCTGTGCTGTGGGACCCGGCGGGGAGGCAGACCGCGCTCGGCTCGATGGGCGGCACCTGGGCATCGGCCGGCTTCCTCAACGAACGCGGCGACGCGGCCGGGCAGGTCTACGGCGGCGAGGACGACCCGGTGCGGGCGTTCTTCTGGAATGCCCGTTCCGGCATTGCCTCGCTGGCTTCGCCGGACATGCGCAACCTGTATGTGAGCGACCTGAACGACCAGGGAAATATCGCCGGCATCGTCCAGGCACGGAACGCTCCTTCCACGGACCACTCGGCGTTCCGCTGGTCGCGCGCGCGCGGCCTGGAATGGCTGACGCCCAGGACCGGCCCCGGCATCGTGACCGACGTGACGGACCTGAACAACCGCAACCAGATGGTCGGTTCGGTCGAACGGCCGGGAGCCCGTCCGCGCGCGGTGCGCTGGGACTGGACGGCCGCACCGCTCGACCTGAACACGCGCCTGCACCGTCCGCCGGCCGGCCTGGTGCTGCAGTCGGGCAGGGCGATCAACGAGGCGGGGACGATCCTGGCCGAGTCGAACGCCGGCCTCGTCATGCTGCGCCCCGGCACGCGCGGTACCGACGCCCCGGTGCTCGGCCCGGTCACCGGCCTGTCCAACACCGGCGAGGTCGGCCAGGCGGTCCGCGGCAGTGTCGGTTTCGTCGACAACTCGCCCAGCGAGGTCCACCGCGCCGTCGTCGCCTGGAGCGACAACTGCCGCTCGCCGCAGCCGCTGGTGCGCGAAGCGGGCGGGGTCGGCCAGGTCACGTTCCAGCACCGCTTCTGCAAGGCCGGTGCGTTCCAGATGACGGTGCAGGTGCGCGACTCGGGCGGACGGGCCACCCGTGTGGGCATCCACTATTACGTCGACGAACCCGGGGTGCCGAGCATTAGCGGACAGGGCGCGCTGGGCCGGGAAGGCGGCAGCGGCATGGCGCGCGGCGCGCAGGCGCTGCGTTTCGTGCTCTGGGCGCCGCTCGCGGCCGCCCGGGCGGGTACGGCGGACGCCCCGGCCGCCGGCTCGCCGGTGTTCAGGCTGGCGGGACCCTTCCGGTTCGAGAGCGACCATGTCGGAGCGCCGGCGCGCAATGGCGGTGTGGTGCGCCTGGAAGGAACAGGGCGCTTCAATGGCCGCGCCGGGTACCGGTTCCTGGCCGAAGCGAGCGATGGCGCCGGCACGGGCCAGGCGGGCGCCGACCGGATGCGCGTGCGCATCAGCCACGGTGGTCCCGCCGGCGCCGAGGTCGTGGACTACGATAACGGCCCGGCGCCGGCGGACGCGCTGGCGCCTGCCGCGACGGCAACGGACCGGACGCGGCTCGCGGAAGGCGACCTCGCGGTACACGAATGACGGGTCATGGCATGCCGGTAGCGCCGTCCGATCGCGAACGGCATGGATGAATACCCCCAATAAGTATTGGAAAAGGAGCGCAAACATGTCAGCCAACACTCTCCCCGGGTTACGCTTCATGGCCGTGCTGGCCGCGGCGAACCTGCTTGTTGCCTGCGCCAGTCCGCCTGGCGGCCAGCATGCCCGGCATCATCCGGGCACCTCTGTCAATGCGGCCACCCCGGCTTCAGCCGGCACGTCCCCCGCACAGGGAGGGATGGGCGGAGCCATGACGCAAGGCGCCCCCGGCTGTGGAATGATGGGCGGCGCCAAGCCGGCTGGATGTGGCGGCATGCGGCCCATGGACAAGGAGGCGATGTGCGCCATGCACCGGGACATGCGGGGCGCGCCGGACGAACAGGCGCGGCACGCGATGATGGAGCGGCACATGCAAGGCATGTCGCCCGAGATGCGCCAACGGCACATGGAGATGATGCGGCAGCACTGTCGATGACGTGGCGACCGACCGCACTGGCGACTGCATGCACGGATAGCACAGGCCCTGGCCGCACCGGATGGCGTGGCGTCAGAAGCCGGTCCGGGTATCCGTCACCACGGCATCGTGCCGTGGCGGCCGCAGCACCATGACCGGGATCGCCGAGTAGGCGAGGACGTGCCGGGTGACGCTGCCCGCGATCTCGCTGGTGAGTCCCCGCATGCCGTGCGAGCCCATGACGATCAGGTCGCAGTGGCGACCTCTTGCGGTATCGACGATCGCCTCGCCGGGACTGAGCGAGTAGATCGCGAGCGTCTCGCAGGGCAGGCCGGCCGCCTGCACCCGGGCGGCCACGGCGGCCGCGTGGCCATGGGCCTGCTCCAGCAGCCTGTCGGCCTGCGGACCGGCGTCGCTGACGAGCCCTCGTTCGGCACCGCCCAGGTAGGCCTCGGGAAAGGCGACCGACAGCGCCACGACCTCGCTGCGGCAGGCCCGGGCAAGCTGGAGCGCCGCGTCGGCCGCCAGCAGGGAGATGGGCGACCCATCCGTCGGCACCAGGATGCGCTTGTACATGGTGGTCCTCCGTAAGCAGGACGGAGAGTATGCGCCGGGAGCCGCCGGATCTGCATGATTCGCATCAAATCGACGCTGGGGTTCTACGCTAAAGTTGGCTTGACGTCTACTCATACCGTCAACATGGGCTCGCGCTCATGTGAGACAGTATTGAGCGAGATTAAGCGGCAGCCGAATTCCTTCGATACGATCGGTCGAGATGCAATGCCTGCGATCGGGGAGTGCGGCCATGGACACATCCAGCAAGTTCATTTCCTGGTTCGCAGAGCTGGGAATTGCCGACGTGCCCCTGGTGGGCGGAAAGAACGCTTCCCTCGGCGAAATGGTCCGCGAGCTGGGAGCCCAGGGCGTGCGCGTGCCGAACGGTTTTGCCGTGACTGCCGCGGCCTACCGGGAAACCCTGGACCGCGCCAGCGCGTGGGACGCGCTGCACGCGGCCCTTGACGGGCTCGACCATGTCGATGTGGCCGATCTCGCGCGGCGTGCCAGGGCCGCGCGCGATATCGTCTACGGCGCGCCCCTGCCTCCCGAGATCGAACAGGGCATCCTGCAAGGCTGGCGCGAGCTGCGCGAACAGTATGGCGAAGGACTGACCGTGGCCGTGCGCAGTTCCGCCACGGCGGAGGACCTGCCCACCGCCAGCTTCGCCGGCCAGCACGAAACCTACCTCAACGTCGGCGGCGAAGCGGCCCTGCTCGACAGCGTGCGGCGCTGCTTCGCCAGCCTGTTCATGGAGCGCGCGATCGTCTACCGCATCGAGAACGGTTTCGACCATTTCAAGGTGATGCTGTCGGTGGGCGTCATGAAAATGGTGCGTTCCGACCTCGCCTGTTCCGGCGTGATCTTCACCCTCGATACCGAAACCGGCTTTCGCGACGTCGTGCTCGTGACCGGCGCCTGGGGGCTGGGGGAGAACGTGGTCCAGGGAACGGTCGATACCGACGAGTTCTACGTGTTCAAGCCGGCCCTGCGCGAGGGCCGGCGCACCGTGCTGCGGCGCAGCCTCGGGAGCAAGGAGGTGCGGATGGTGTACGCGGAGGCGGGGAACGCCGGCACCACGCGCAACGTGCCGACCGCCCCTGGCGATTGCGAGCGCTTCTGCCTCGACGACGACGCCGTGCTCGAGCTGGCCGAGGCCGCGCTGCGGATCGAGGAACACTACAGCATGCGTGCGGGACATCCCGTGCCGATGGACATCGAGTGGGCCCAGGACGGCATCGACGGCAAGCTCTACGTGGTCCAGGCGCGGCCGGAGACGGTGGCCGCGCGCCGTTCCGCCACGCTGCTCGACGAGTACCACCTCGACGGCAGGGCCGCGGTGCTGGCGTCGGGGCGCGCGGTCGGCAGCAAGGTCGCGGCCGGCGCGGCACGGGTCATCATGGACATCGGGCAGCTCGGCCAGTTCCGGCCGGGCGAGATCCTGGTGGCCGAAACCACCATGCCCGACTGGGGCACGGTCATGAAGACCGCCGCCGGGGTGGTGACGGACCGGGGCGGGCGCACCTGCCACGCTGCGATCGTGGCCCGCGAGACCGGCGTGCCGGCGCTGGTGGGCTGCGGCAACGCGACGGAAACGATCCGCACCGGCGACATGGTCACCCTGTCGTGTGCCGAGGGAAGCACCGGCCACGTGTACGCCGGCAGCCTGCCGTTCCACAGGACGACCACCGACCTGGCGGCCCTGCCCATGCCGCGCACCCGCATGATGGTCAACATGGGCAACCCGGACATCGCCTTCCGCACCCGCTTCCTGCCCAACGACGGGGTCGGCCTGGCGCGCATGGAATTCATCATCGCCGAACACATCCGCATCCACCCGATGGCGCTGGTGCATCCGGACCAGGTGCGGGACGCGGCCGAGCGCGAGGAGATCGCGCGCGTCACCCGCGGCCATGCCTCGCCCGCCGACTATTTCGTGCGCGAATTGTCCGAGGGCGTCGGCACCATCGCGGCGGCCTTTTACCCGAAGCCCGTCATCGTCCGCATGTCCGACTTCAAGACCAACGAGTACGCCAGCCTGCTTGGCGGCGCCGCCTTCGAACCGGACGAGGCGAATCCGATGATCGGCTTTCGCGGGGCGTCGCGCTATGCGCACCCGGCCTATGCCGAAGGCTTCGCGCTGGAGTGCCGCGCCATGCGGCGGGTGCGGGAGGACATGGGCCTGTCGAACCTGGTCCTGATGATCCCCTTCTGCCGGCGGGTGAAGGAAGCCGACGGCGTGCTGCGCGCCATGGCCGCGCACGGGCTGCGGCAGGGCGCCGGCGGACTGGAAATCTTCGTCATGTGCGAGATCCCCAACAACGTGATCCAGGTCGACGCGTTCGCCCGCCTGTTCGACGGCTTTTCGATCGGCTCGAACGACCTGACCCAGCTTGTACTCGGCGTGGACCGCGATTCCGATATCGTCGCCTTCGACTTCGACGAGCGCGATCCGGGCGTGCTTGAGATGCTGCGCCAGGCGGTCGCGGGCGCCCGGCGCAACGGCCGCCACGTGGGCATCTGCGGCCAGGCGCCGTCGGACTATCCCGAGGTGGCGCGCTACCTGGTGGAACAGGGGATCGACTCGATCAGCCTGAATCCCGACTCCTTGCTGGCGACCGTGCGCAACCTGCTCGAAGTGGAGCGTGGGCTCGGGATCGCGCCGCGCATGCCCTCGGCGGGCTGAAGCGGAGCACGGGCATCGTCGAGTTCCTATGCCGCCCGCATACCCCTCATGCAGGAATCGATCGGGCGCGCGGCTTTGACCACTGTCATGGAGGACGTCCATATGAAGATCAGGAACCTGCGCTGCGCCTGTGCCGCAGCACTGCTGGTCATCCTGCCGCCCCTTGCCGGCGCGGCGCCGGAATATTTCTCGTACTCGCCGGCAAGCGGCAAGTACTCGCGCGCGACCGGGCTCAACGACGCCGGGCGTTACGCGGTCAATAGCGCCGGGCCGGAAACGCCGTATGAAGGGGCGTCGATCAACGGCGGGCCCATGTCGGAATCGGTCCCCGGCCTGGGCGGTTTTATCACCCGCATCCGCGCCCTGAACAATGCCGGCGAGGCGGTGGGCGTATCGACCACGGCCTCGGGCGAGTATCACGCCTTCCTGTATTCGGACGGACGCATGCAGGACCTGACGGCGCGCTACGGCATCCTCGATCCGCGCGACATCAACGACCGCGGCGACATCGCCGCACAGACCCCGGACTCGCGCGCCCTGGTGCTGAGGAACGGGGTCGTCGACGACTTCGGCCCTCCGAACAGCATGCCCGGCGACATGAACGGACGGGGCGACGTGCTGCTCGAGTACTTCCCGGCGGAAGGGGGCTACCGCACCGCGGTGTACCGCGACGGGAAGCTGATCGACCTGCCGCGGGTCGGAGGCAGGCAGGTGTTCGGCCAGGCCATCAACGATGCAGGATGGGTGACCGGCTACTTCACGACTCCGGAGGGACGGAACCATGCGTTTCTGTGGGACGGCGACGCGGTCACGGACCTGACGCCCGGGGCCGGGTCCAGCTTCGGCTACGACATCAACAATGTCGGCCAGGTCGTCGGCGTCGCCGACGACCGCGCCTTCCTGTACGCGGACGGCGAACTGATCGACCTGAACACGCGCATCGACCCCACTGCCGACCTCCTGCTGAAATCGGGCGACGAAATCAACGATCGCAGCCAGATCCTGTCGCACTCGTGCGACCGGACCGGTGTCTTCTGTTACGGGTCGATGCTGCTCAGCCCGGTACCACCTGTGCCGGAGCCCTCCGCAAGCGCGATGTTGTTGTTGGGACTGGTGCTTGCCGCCGCCATTTCGCGCCGCCAGCCTCAGAGTGTGTGAAAAAACCTCCAGGTTCGCGCGCTCTCAATGTGCCATCAGGACGGGAACCGTCATGGCCTGCAGCACGGTCCGCGTGGCGCCGCCGAGCACCAGTTCGCGCAGCCTGGCGTGACCGTAACCGCCCATCACCAGCAGGTCCGCGCCCACGTCGGCGGCCAGCGACAACAGGCCTTCGCCAACGTCGAGGTGCGCCGATTCGTGGACGAAAGACGCGCCGATGCCGTGCCGTTCGAGGTACGAGGCAAGTGTCTGGGCATCGTCATCGGGCGTGTCCTGCGGGCCGAACACGGCCACGGTGACGCTCGCGGCGCGGCGCATGAAGGGCAGGGCGGCGGTCAGCGCACGCACGGCCTGGACGCTGCCGTTCCAGCCGAGCAGCACGCGGCTCCCGGTTGCGGCGCCGGCGTATGCGTATGGAACGACGAGCAGCGGGCGGGCACAGGTGAGCAGCACATGGGCCACGAGGTCGCCCGCGGCGGCAGCCGGGGTGCCGGGCTCGCGCTGGCCGAGCACGACCAGGTCGGCATAGCGCGCCGCCAGCGCCAGCCCGGCCCCGGGCTCGTCGTCCACGAACAGGGCCTCGCAGGAGGGGAGGGCTGCCCTCGCGGCGAGCCGGCGGAACCCGTCGAGTTCGCGCTCCGCTTTTTGGTAAAGCCCATCCATGTAGGGCGCCAGCACCGTGCGCGCCAGGTCCACGCTGCCGTCCTGGTAGACGAAGCGGGACAGGCCGGTGAAGGCGGCGCCGACCAGGTGGGCGCCGTGTTGCAGCGCCAGCTGCGACGCGAAGGCGATGCGCGTGACCGCCTGCGCCGTGCTGTCGATGTGGAGCAGGATCGTCCTGTAGTCCGTAGGGGTCTCGATGCGGGTGATGTCGCTCATGCGTGCCTCGATGGGGTTGGTGCCGCTTGCCGAGCCGCTGCGGATTGCACGGGCCGGAACCCGGGTTGCGCCGGCACGCCCGCGACCGCGCCGAGGTGCGACTCGGCCAGCCGCAGGTACTGCGCCGCACGCCTGGTCCAGTGCGCCGGGTCCGCCTGCGGCTCCAGCAGGTGGCGAATCGCGATATGGGCGCGCGAGGTGGCGCGGTAACTCTTGTAAAAACTCACCAGTTCAGGGGGCGGCCGGTCTCCCGACCGTTGCGCGAAGCACTCCAGCAGATGCGCGCCCTCGGCCGGGGCGCCGAGTCGTTCGCATTCGAGCGCTAGGTAGGCGATTTCGTCGGTGATGTCCTGCACGCGCAGGATGCGCGCGAACTCGAGGCAGTCGATGATCGTCACGACGCCCTCCAGGCAGACGTGTTCGGGCCGCAGGTCGCCGTGGCCCTCGACCACCCGGCCGGCGCGCAGCCTGGCGTCGAACACATCGCGCAACTGCGCCACGGCGCCCAGCTGGGCGTGCGCGATGGCGTCGATCAGGCTCTCCGGCAAGCCGGCGCCGGCGCCGGCAGCGCGCAGCCCGGCCGCGTCTTCTTCGATATGCCGGCACAGGCGCCGGCGAAAGCGGCGCGGTTCGGGCGATTCGGGCGGCAGCTGCCCGTAAAACCCGGCAAGCGTCGCGGCGATCCGGTCGATGTCTCCCTCGCGCAGGCCGCCTTCCCGGATCAGCGCATCGAGCATGCGCTCGCCCGGCAGGCGGCGCATCCTGACCAGCCAGTCGACCGTCCGTCCGGGCCCGCCGAGGTTGAGCTTGCCTTCGCCGTCGAGGTTCAGGGCGACGACACCGAGGTAGACGTCCGGGGCGAGGCGCCGGTTCAGGCGCAGTTCCTCGCCGCAGAAGAAGCGCCGCGAGGCGAGCGTGCGGAAGTCCAGGCAGTCGTAGCGGACCGGCTTTTTGAGTTTGTAGACATGGGTGTCGAGCACGAACACCCATGACATGTGGGTTTCCCTTGCCTCGACCCGGGACGTGGCTTCGGGGAAGCTGCCGGGCAGGCGCAGGAATGCGAGCTTCGTGTCGAGCCCGGGCAGGCAGGTGTCCATCACGCCTGCACCCTTGCCGCCGCGGCCCGGGATGCGAGCCCGGAGCCGCCGCTTGCCACCACGATGCGTCGATACATGTTGCGCTCCCTGAGGCCATGAGCGGCCGTGATCGAACGCGCCGCGGCCGCGCTGCCAGAATGGGCGGGCCGCGGCCGTCGGTCTTTGATGCAGATCAAAGGCGCGGTGGTGACCTGCGGCCAGGCGCCGCGCCTGCCGGTGCGCTGGCCGGCGGCACGAACCTGCTAAAGCCCGCCTGCGCCCGCCGCGCAGGCGCCCGCGCCGCAGACCGCCAGCTTGCGCCGTACGGTCGTGCTCGTGCCGGCGCTGTCGGTGACCGTCAGGCTGACCGTGTAGGTGCCGGGCTTGCGATAGACGTGCTGGGCGCTCACGTTGCCGCAGCCCTTGCCCTGGCTGACCGTCCCGCGGATCGTGCTGCCGTCGCCCCATGTCCAGGTGGCGGTGTGGGTCTCGCGCAGGTCGACGTCCGTGAAGGCGGCGGAGAACGTGAGCGCCGCATTCACGCGCGCGGTGCCGGTCAGCGCGATCGGTGCGACTACCGGGGCCCCTGCGGGCGCCTGCGCGGCGCCCCCATCCGGCACCAGCAGGACCAGCCCGGTGTTGGCGCTGGCGACGATCGCGCCATTCTCGGAGATCGCGCGCGCGCCCTGCAGCACCAGGCCTTCCGGCGCCCCGACGATGCGGGTGTTGAGGTCGACGACGCCCTGCGCGCGCGTCCACACATAGGCGCGCCCGCCGAAGCTGCCGACGACCTGGCCCCGGTTGTTCACGTCGTCCGCGGAAGTCTGGACCAGCGGCAAGTCCGCGCCGATCTCGATGAGGCCGGTCTCGCGGGTCCACACGAAGCCATGGAAAAGGACGGGAAAGTCCAGCACGTTGCCGATGACCATGCCCTTGTCGTTCACCTTGACGGCGGTCGAGCGGTTGCCGGTGCCGGTGCCGAGGTCGATCGGGCCTGTTCGGGGCGTCCACAGGAAGGCGTGGACCTGCTGGTTCGGCGCGAAGAGCGTGGCGCCGACGATATGCCCGGCTTCGTTGACGTCGCTTGCCAGGGTGAATTCGCTGGGCTGGGTGCCGATGTCGCGGATGCCTTCCTGCCGCGTCCAGCGGAAACCGCGCAAATCGAAGGGGCCGTCGCCTCCGGAGTAGCCGACGACGGTTCCGGCATCGTTGATGGCGGTTGCGAACGAGAAGACGTCGAGCGGGAGCGTGCCGATGTTGATGGCGCTGGTGCGCGGGCTCCAGAAGAATGCGAACGGCGTCTCGTTGCTGAGAGGCCCGCCGCGGAAGATGCCGGCGACCGCGCCCCGGTTGTTGATGTCGGCGCCGGCCGAGTTGCGCGGGCTGCCCCTGAACAGGTCGACCATGCCCGTGGCCCGGCTCCACCGGTAGGCGTGGGAGACGGTGCCGGCGGCGTCCAGGGTCGCGCTGCCCGTAACCTGGCCGAGGTCGTTCACGGCGACCGCCGTGGCGGACGGTCCGCCGAGCGTGCCGAGGTCGCGCACGCTGGTGCCATCGTAGAACCTGGCCCTTTTGACGCCTTCGTTATATTCGGTGAATGCCACCTGGCCCCGGGCGTTGATGTCGACGAAGGTGATGATGGGATCGGCGCTGAGCTGGATCACCCGGTAGGTGGCCGCCCGCGGCGGCTTGTGGCGGCTGGGATCGGCGAGGGCGGCGCCGCTGACGGTCGCCAGGGCGATCAGCGGATACAGCAGCCATCGCTGCAGCAATGCCGTCGGTCCCGGGGCGGGTGCGGTTCTGGTGTGCATTTGTTCCTCCTGTTCAGTTCGTGCGCTACGTCAACATGCGACAAGGAAAGCCGTGCCAGGCAGGACACGCCACTCCCAAGCTTAGGGAGTTGGCCAGGGCGGCCACTGTGCGAACGCAAGCGGGCTGCGGCGCGGGGATCGGGCAGGTCCCTGGCAGTCTATTCGGCGGTCCCGTTAGGTTTGATATGGATCAAAGTTCTGCGGAACGTGGCCTTCATCCTGATCCAGCGCCCTGTCCTGGCCGGAGCTGGCGCCCGGCGCTTCAATGGGGCGACGTACGCCTGTTTCCGAAGGAGCTGCCATGTTCAAACGCATCCTGATTCCCACCGACGGTTCGCCCGCGTCGCAGCGGGCCATCCTGGCAGGGGTGGGCTTTGCCAGCCAAAACGGGGCCGAGGTCGTGGGGCTGACGGTCATTCCGCCATACGATCCCGTCATGATTGCTGCCGACATGCTCGAGACGACGCCCGAGCAATACGAGCGCGCGGCGGGGGAGCGTGCCCGGATGATCCTGTCCGACGTCGAGCAGGCCGCCCAGGACGCGGGGGTGCCGTGCAGGCTGGAGCAGGCCAGCGGAAGCAGCACCTGGGAGTCGATCATCGAGACCGCGCGCCGGGACGGCTGCGACCTGATCCTGATGGCTTCGCATGGCCGCAAGGGTATCCGCGGCCTCCTGTTGGGGAGCCAGACCCAGAAGGTTCTCGTCCACAGCGCGATACCGGTGCTGGTGTACCGCTGAGGTGCGCCGGCGCCGTTGGGCGGGCCGGCATCTCCACGTCCGCCGGGTCACCGGCGCGCCGCGATGTGCAGGCCGAGCATCATGCCGAGCGCAAGCAGCGCGGCTCCGGCGAGCCAGATGGGCTGCGGCGGCGCGAAGCGGAACAGGCCGGCCAGTAGCGGCACGTAAAGCGCGGCGGCGAGCATGCCGATGCTGCCGGCGCAGATGGCCAGGAACAGGGGATTGAACACGCGCAGGGCGCGGGCCGCGCCGCCGGCCTGGCGGTGCACCAGCAGCAGGGCCAGGTTGCACAGGATGAGTGCGCTGAACGCCGTGGCGCGCGCTTCCGGTTCCGGGATCCGGTTCACGGCAAGGGAGTACAGGGCGGCGGTCAATGCCGCCGCCCACAGGCCGCCCAGCAGGGAGGTCAACAGCTCGCGCACCGGCAGCGGCGCTTCGCCATGCGGACGTGGGGGGCGGCGCATCAGGTCCGGTTCGTCGGGCTCGCTCTCGAACGCCAGCGAGCTGGCCGGGTCGATCACCATTTCGAGAAACACGATGTGCAGCGGGTAGAGCAGGATCGGCCAGCCGAGAACCGGGGGAAGAAGGGCCATGACGGCGATCGGTACGTGGACCGCGGCCACGTAGCGCATCGACTTGCGCATGTTCGCGAAGATGCGCCGGCCGGCGCGCAAGGCTTGCACCAGGGATGCGAAGCGGTCGTCCAGCAAGGTAAGCTCGGCCGCCTCGCGGGCGACGTCGGCGCCGCGTTTTCCCATCGCCACGCCGACGTCCGCGGCGCGCAGGGCCGGCGCGTCGTTGACGCCGTCGCCGGTCATCGCCACCACCGCACCACGCGCCTGCAGTGCGCGCACGATGTCCAGCTTCTGGCCAGGCACGATCCGGGCGCACACGTTCACCCCATCCAGCCTGGCACCGAGCGCCTGTGCATCGAGCTGCGCCAGCTCGGGCCCGGTCACTACGCTGCCATCGGCAAGCCCGGCCTGGCGTGCGATGGCGCGCGCGGTGCCGGGATGGTCGCCGGTGAGCATCACCACGCGTATGCCCGCGGTCCGGCACTCGGCCACCGCGTCCGGGATATCGGCGCGCAAGGGATCGGCGAGCGCGACCAGGCCAAGGAGTTCGTAGGGCAGTGTCGCCGGATTGTCCGGCCATGGCGGCGCCACGTTGCGCGCCTGGGCCACCGCGAGCACCCGCAGGCCCTCGCGCGCGAATGCCGAGGCCGCCTGCAGCGCTTCGTCGCGCCTGGCCGGCGGGCAGAATGCGGCGACCGTCTCCGGCGCCCCCTTCGCCGCCGCCCGGGTTGCACCGGCGTCGCTCCAGATCCTGATCAGGGCAGGGCGCCCGGCGCTCAGGCCGTATTCGCGCTCGAGGTGCGGGGAGCGGACCGCCAGCGAGGTGTCGACGCCGCAGCGTGCGGCGGCCAAGTGCAGGGCCTGGTCGATCGGGTCCGGCGACTGTGGCCGGCTGGCAAGCAGCGCGACCGCCAGCAGCTCCTGCAGCGCCGATGGCAGACGGTCGCCGTCGCGCTGCATGTCGTGGCTGGCGCCGTCGCGCCACAGCAGGCGCAGCGCCATGCGGTTTTCGGTCAGCGTGCCCGTCTTGTCCACGCACAGGACCGATGTCGACCCGAGGATCTCGATGGCGGCCAGGCGGCGGGTGAGGACCTGGCGGCGTGCGAGGCGCCATGCGCCGATCGCCGGGAACACCGTCAGGATGACGGGGAATTCCGCCGGCAGCATCGACATCGACAGCGCCACGCCCGCCAGCAGCGCATGCAGCCAGTTTCCGCTTCGCAGCCCGAGCAGGAGGACGAGCAGCAGGCTGACCGCGAACCCGAGCACCGCCAGGCGCCGCGCCAGGTTGCTGGTCTCGCGCTGCAGGCGCGCGACCGGCGGCTTGATGTTGCCGAGTGCAGCGCCGATGCGACCGAGCTCGCTGTGGACGCCGGTTGCATGTACCACCGCCACCGCTTCGCCTTGTACGACCAGCGTACCGGCAAACACCCAGGGCAGTACCTCGCCGCCCGGCGGGGCCGCGGCGCTCGCCTCGTCCCCGGCGCGCTTGCCCACCGGTACCGACTCCCCCGTCAGCAGCGATTCGTCGACCAGCATCCCGCCCGTGTCGACCACGAGGGCGTCGGCCGGCACGCGGTCCCCCTCCGCCAGCCTGATCACGTCGCCCCGGACAAGCTCCGCTGCCGCTATCTGCAGCTGCTTGCCGTCGCGGACGACCGTTGCGCCAGGGGCGCTGAGGTCGCGCAGCGCCTGCAAGGCGCGCTCGGTGCGCCCCTCCTGGTACAGGCTCATGCCCAGCAGCAGCACGACCATCAGCAGCAGGAAAACGCTCTCGTACGGCTCGCCCAACAGGAGATACAGTACGGCGGCGCCGATCAGCAAAAGGAACATCGGCTCGCGGGCAGCGTCGATGACGATCGCTCCCCAGCCGCGGCGCGCCGCGTCAGGGAGCTTGTTGGGACCGTCGGCCGCCAGGCGCCGGGCGGCCTCGGCCAGGGTCAGTCCCTCCCGGGCGCCAGGTCCCGCGGGTCGTCCGCGGCCCTCGGCCCCCCTGGCTTCCCTGGGGCCGTCAGGCGCGTCCATCGTCGCAGCCCCGCGCGACGCCGCCCGGACCGGTCACTTGCGCCGCCGGCGCGCGGCGGACAAGGTGGCGAGCCCGCCGAGCAGCATCGCCACGGTGCTCGGCTCCGGAATGGCCGGCACGAGGTCGAGGCGTACGGAGCGGCAGTCGGAAGTGGACCCGAAGCAGGCAGTGGCGAGGATCTGCCCGGCGTCGTTGATGTCCGCCGCCTCTGTGACCGTCCAGCCCGGCTCGGGAACGAGCAGGTCGTTCAGGTCGCGCAGGCTGCCGTCGTCGTAGAAAAACGCATGCGACAGCTCGGAATCGAAGCGCCCGCCCAGGATGCCGACGATTGCACCGTGATTGTTGATGCCGCGTGCCGTCCCGCCCGGCGCGCCCAGGCTCGCGAACACGCCCCCACTGTACAGGTAGGGGTGGACGCCGGCGTCGGCGAATTCCGCGCCGCCGACGATCATGCCCGCATCGTTGATGTCGTCGGCTGAAAACGTGACGACGCCCGGCGCCGCGAGCTCGCGCACCAGGCCGTCGCGGTAGGCGAAGCCGCGCGGGTCGCCGCGCGGGCGGTCCGGGAGTGGCGCCAGGCTGTTGGTGCCGACGACCGTGCCTTTGTTGTTGAGTCCGTAAGCATCGCCCTGCTCGCCGCCGAAGGTGTCGATGGCGGTCATGGTAGTGCCGTCGTAAAAGAATCCGCGGGAGGTTTCGCCAGGAAAATTACCGGCGGTGCCAGCAACCTGGCCCCGGTCATTGATGGCGCGGGGTGTGGCGAAGCTCAGGCCGGCCACACGCCCGATGTCGCGAATCTCCCCTCCCGAATAGATAAAGGCCGGCGCGTCCGGCAGCCTGGAACTGAAGCTGCCGGCGACCTCGCCCCGGTTGTTGATTGCGAAGGCCTGGATACCCGGCGCAATCCGGCTCAGGTTAACGATGCCGGCGTCGCTCCAGATCCAGGCTTCGTTGCGCGTATTGCCGACGATCTGTCCGGCGTTGTTGATATCAACAGCGGTGAAGTCGGACGGCAGGAATGTGAGGGAGTAGATCGGCTCGGCCAGCGCAAGCGTTGGGCAGGCGAGCCCGGCAGCGAGGAAGAGTGCGGCACGGTGTTTGCGCAGCTTCATGGCGGCATCCTGTAGAAGTCAGTATGGCGTTGAGGATGCGCCGTGCATACCGCAAAAGGTTGAGGTAGATCAGCCGGGCGCACGTACGGGTCGGGTACCCAAGCGTTTTGGGCGGCCGGGGAATCTTCTGATGTGCGTCAAACCCTCCGCTCTCGCGCACCGTGGCCGGGGGGCACAGGACATACGATGGCATGATGCATGATCGGGTATGCGCGAGACCGCTTCGGCGCGCTCGCGCGGCATATGGCGTGCTACGATCTGTTGAAGCGTGTTCTTTCACCGAAGGTTACGCTCCCGTTTTTTTGGGAGTAAAACGCCATCGTGGCAGGCAATCCACGACGATTCGATCCGTTGACAGGAGCTGCACCATGCTGATCGAGAAGATACTCGTCGCGACCGACGGCTCGGACCTGGCCGTTCGCGCGGCGCAGATGGCCGTGCTGCTGGCGCGCACCTCGGGCCGCCGCATCGTCGCGTTCTCGGTCGCCCAGCCACATTTTTCCATGCCGCCGGATGCGCTCGCGTCCACCGACGCCAACGCGGAACTGCGCCGCGCGCTCGGCGCCGCCGCCGCGCACGTCGAGACGGTAGCCCGTATCGCAGCGCGCGACGGTGTCGCTTGCGAGACCCTGACCACCATCGCCTCGGCGCCGGGCGGCGAGATCGTCCGGGCCGCGCAGGAGCACGGCTGCGACCTGATCGTCATGGGCGCGCACGGCCCGTTCGACGCGAATACGCTGTTTACAGGCAGCGTGGCCCAGCATGTCCTGGCGTGGTCGTCGGTTCCGGTGCTGGTGTTGCGCGACCCGCGGGAAGCATCGAAACCCGAGTTTTCCGATGCACCCGCGCCATGACCGGCCCAGGCACCATGGCTGCAATGGTGCTCGACGGCCCGGGCCGGCCGCTGCGGGCGGCGCGCCTGCCGGTTCCCCGGCCGTCCGGTCAGGAGATCCTGATCCGGGTATCGGCCTGCGCCGTTTGCCGGACAGACCTGCACATCGTCGACGGCGACCTGCCGCCGCACCTGCTGCCGCTCGTGCCCGGCCACGAAATCGTCGGCCTGGTTGCGGAGGCTGGACCGCGTGCGCGCCGTTTCCGCCCGGGACAACGGATCGGTGTGCCCTGGCTCGGCGGCAGCTGCGGCGCCTGCGCCTATTGCGTGACGGGGCGCGAAAACCTGTGCGACCGTCCAGTATTCACCGGTTACGATCGCCATGGCGGCTTTGCCGAATATACCCTCGCCGACGAGCGCTACTGCTTTGCGCTGCCGGACATCTACGACGATGCGCACGCCGCCCCGTTGCTGTGCGCCGGCCTGATCGGCTACCGCGCCTATGCCATGACGGGACAGGCGCACCGGATCGGGCTATACGGTTTCGGCGCTGCGGCTCACCTCATCACCCAGCTCGCGCTGAAGCACGGCCGCGAGGTGTTCGCCTTCACGCGGCCCGGCGACACCCGTTCGCAGGTATTTGCCCGGTCGCTCGGGGCTGCATGGGCCGGGCCTGCGGACGCTGCGCCGCCTGCACTGCTGGACGCGGCGATCCTGTTTGCGCCGGACGGCGGATTGGTCCCACCCGCGCTGGCGGCCACCGCCAGGGGCGCTGCCGTGGTGTGCGCCGGGATCCACATGAGCGACATCCCGGCGTTTCCCTATCGGCTGCTGTGGGGCGAGCGCTGCCTGCGTTCGGTCGCCAACCTGACCCGTACCGATGGCGAAGCGTTCCTGCGCGAGGTGGCACACGGCGAGGTGGCCACCACCGTTGTTCCCTACGCGCTGGCGGCTGCCAACGAAGCGCTGGCGGACCTGCGCGCCGGGCGTATCGATGGGGCCGCGGTCTTGTTGCCGGCGACGCGAGGCTGATCCGGGCGGAGAGGACGGTCGGGCACGCGCAACCTGCTCGCCTCCCGCAGCTTGCAGCCGAACGGTTCCACCTCGCCAGCGACGACGTACACATGACGGAGGGCGGCAGTGAAACGAGAGAATCCGGACCGGCCGCGCGTCGCGTGGCACCATGCGACAGTCGATAGCGCCCTTGCACAGGTACGAACCTCCGTTAGCGGGCTGAGCCGGGAGGAGGCCCGGTCCCGCCTGGAAACATACGGCCCGAACCGGCTGCCGCAGGCGGCAAGGCGCAGCGCCCTGATGCGCTTTCGCCTGCAATTCCACAACATCCTGATCTACGTGCTGCTGGGATGTGCAGTCATCACGGCGGCACTCGGCCACCCGGTCGACTCCGCGGTAATCCTGGCGGTGGTGATCGCCAATGCCATGATCGGGTACATCCAGGAGGGCAAGGCCGAACGGGCGATGGACGCCATCGGCCACATGCTCGCACCCCATGCCAACGTGGTTCGCTTCGGCGAACGCATCAGCATCGATGGCGAACAACTGGTCCCCGGCGACATTGTGCTGCTGGAGGCTGGCGATAAAGTCCCTGCGGACTTGCGCCTGCTCAGTGCACACGGCATGTCGGTGCAGGAGGCGGTCCTCACCGGCGAATCGGTCCCGGTCGAGAAGCACACGGATCCGGTGGCGATTGATGCGGCGCCGGGCGACCGTTCATGCATGGCTTTTTCCGGGACACTGGTCGCCGGCGGCCAGGGCAGGGGCGTCGTGGTGGCGACCGGCACCGACACGGAAATCGGGCGCATCAGCGGGCTGCTCTCGCAGGTGGAGGTGTTGACGACGCCGCTGGTGGCGCAGATGGGCGTCTTTGCCAGGTGGCTGACCATCCTCATCCTGCTGCTTGCCGCCTTACTGCTGGTCTATGGCTACTACGTCGGAAAGCACGATTTTACCGAGATGTTCATGGCGGTCGTCGGGCTGTCGGTCGCCGCCATTCCAGAAGGGCTGCCCGCCGTGCTCACGATCACGCTCGCGCTCGGCGTACAGGCAATGGCCAGGCGCAACGCCATCGTGCGGCGCCTGCCCGCGATCGAAACGCTGGGGGCCGTGTCCGTCATCTGCACCGACAAGACCGGGACCCTCACACGGAACGAGATGATGGTCGCTTCCGTGCTCACGCACCGGCACGTGTTCGCGCTCGAAGGCTCCGGGTACGAACCGAAAGGGGCCCTCACTCTCGGGGAGACGCCGGTCGCGCCCGCCGAGCATGCGGTACTCGATGAGCTCGGGCGCGCGGCCGCGCTGTGCAACGACGCGGCCCTGCACGAACGGGAGGGCGTGTGGCATGCGGAGGGCGACCCGATGGAAGGCGCATTGCTGGCCTTTGCAGGGAAAATGGATGTGGAACCGCGGAGCCTGCAGGCGGTGTGGACGCGCACGGACGTGATTCCGTTCGACGCCAGGCATCGCTTCATGGCGACGCTGAACCACGATCACGAAGGGCATGCCTTCGTTTTCGTGAAAGGGGCGCCGGAGCGGATTATCGCCATGTGCCGGCAGCAGCGGGAAGCGCATGGCGGGTCGGAACCGCTCGACCTGGCATACTGGAACGACAAGGCCGAAAGCGTCGCCGCGCTGGGACAGCGCGTGCTGGCCTTCGCGGCGGCAGCGGTCGAACCGGAACAGACCGTGCTGGAACATGCCGCATTGGCAGGCTCGTTGACGCTGCTTGGCATGGTGGGCATGATCGATCCGCCGCGTGCGGAAGCCATTGCCGCGGTAGCCGAGTGCCACGGGGCTGGCATCCGGGTCAAGATGATCACGGGAGATCACGCACGAACCGCCGCCGCCATCGCCAGGCAGATCGGCCTGCGCAATCCTCATACGGTGCTGACAGGCGCCAATCTCGACGGGATGGACGATGTCCGCCTGCGGCAGGCAGCGCTGGATTGCGATGTTTTCGCGCGCACCAGCCCCGAGCACAAGCTGCGCCTTGTGATGGCCTTGCAGGCGCACGGCATGATCGTGGCGATGACCGGCGACGGCGTCAACGATGCCCCGGCGCTGAAACGCGCCGACGCCGGAATCGCGATGGGCAAAAAAGGCAGCGAAGCGGCCAAGGAAGCCGCCGACCTGGTGCTGGCAGACGACAATTTCGCCTCGATCGTTGCCGCCGTCCGCGAGGGGCGGACGGTGTACGACAACATCAAGAAAGTGATCAGCTGGACGCTGCCGACGAACGCGGGCGAAGCATTGACCATCGTCGTGGCCCTGCTGTTCGGATTGACCTTACCCGTTACGCCGGTGCAGATTCTCTGGATCAATCTGATTACGGCCATCACGCTGGGAGTCGCACTGGCATTCGAGCCGACCGAGGAAAATACCATGCGCCGCCCGCCGCGCGCGCGCGACAAGCCGCTGCTGGACGCAGGTCTGGTCTGGCATATCGTGCTGGTATCGATCCTGTTCCTGATGGGTGTCTATGGCATGGTTTCTTATGCGGCCAGCCGCGGCTACCCGGTGGAACTGGCGCAGACGCTGGCCGTCAACACGCTGGTCGTCATGGAAGTCTTCCACCTGTTTTTCATCCGGAATATCTACGGTACGTCGCTGACGTGGAAGGCCGTACGGGGCACGAAAGTCGTATGGACGGTCGTGGCGATCGTCACCGCCGCACAGTTTGCGATCACCTATCTGCCGCCGCTGCAGGCGATCTTCGCCACCGTATCCGTGCCGTTCCGGGAGGGCGTGCTGATCATTGGAACTGGCGCGGCGCTATTCGCCGTCATCGAAGCGGAAAAGCAGATACGCCTGAGGCTCCAGGCCATCAATCGGACGACGACCAGCGGGGAGGTCCAGTCTTAGTCCCGGCACGCACCGCTTTTCATCGGCATCGATGCTGGAACGGTCTAATGCGCGAACAGGACCGGCACCCCGGCGCGTTCGAGCAGGACGCGCGTGACGCCGCCGAGCACGATCTCGCGGTAACGGCTGTGGCCGTAGGCGCCGGTGACGAGCAGGCCTGCCCCGTGGCCGCGTGCCAGGCCGAGCAGGGCGTCCCCGGCAGGCGATCGGGTACGCTCAACGAGGACCTCGACGGGCACGCCGTGGCGCGCCAGGTAGCGCGCCATGTCGGCGCCCGGCTCTTCGCCGTGCAGTCCCGCCTCGCTTTCCGGGTTGACCAGCGCGAGCCGTACCGTGCCCGCGCGCACGAGCAGGGGCAGGGCGCCGGCGATGGCGCGCAGGGCGGCCACGCTGCCGTCCCAGCCGACGACGACGCTGTCCGTGATCGGTTCCCCGGCATACGCGGGCTGCACCACGAGCACCGGCCGCGGGCCGCGCAGCGCAAGGTATTGCGGCAGCCCGCGTGCAGTTGCCTGGTCGCCCGCGTCCAGGCCGGTCACCACCAGGTCGGCATAACGCGACTGCAGCAGCAGCGCGTCGCGGTTTTCGTCTTCTACCAGGCGCTCCTCCAGCGATTGCACGCCGAGCTGGCGCGCGCGTAGGGAGAAGCGCTCCAGGTTCGCATGTCCAAGCACGCGCAAGGACTCGAATTCCTCGCCTCCCGCCCTCGTCATCGAACCGGCCAGCATCGCGTACGCCGGCCAGGACATGCCGGTGGCGGCGCAGCCCACCAGGTGCGCCCCGTGTTCCCCGGCGAGCCGGGCGGCGGCCAGCAAGCGCGCTTCCATCGCCGGGCTTTCGTCGACATGAACGACAATGGTCTTGTACATGGCTGCTCCTTTCCTTGGAAATTGCCGGAAGTCGCTGGAAATTGCCGAGAGAATTGGTGAGAATCGCGGCTCAGGGAATAATCGCCACTTTCAGGACGCCGTCGCGCCCGTTGGCGAACAGTTCATAGGCATCCTCGATCTGCTCGAGGCGGAAGCGGTGGGTCACCAGCGGCTGCAAGTCGAGCCGGCCCGATGCCACCACGTTCATCAGCCTGCGCATGCGCTCCTTGCCTCCGGGGCACAGGGTGGTCACGATCCGGTGGTCGCCCAGCCCTGCCGCGAATGCGTCCACCGGCAGCGAGAGCTTGCCGGAGTACACGCCCAGGCTCGACAGCGTGCCTCCGGGGCGCAGGACGCGCAGGCAACTCTCGAAGGTCTGCTGAGTGCCGAGCGCCTCGATTGCGACGTCCACGCCGAGGCCGCCGGTCAGGCGCAGGATTTCCTCTACCGGGTCGCGCTCGCTGTAGTCGATGACGTGGTCGGCGCCCAGGCGGCGGGCCATCGCGAGCCGCTCGGGTACACGGTCGACCGCGATGATGCGCGAGGCCCCGCGCAGGCGGGCGCCGGCCGTGGCGCACAGCCCGATCGGCCCCTGGGCAAATACCGCGACGCTGTCGCCGATCCGGATGCCGCCGCTTTCGGCGCCGCCGAACCCGGTGCTCAGGATGTCCGGGCACATCAGCACCTGTTCGTCGGTCAGTTCGTCCGGGATCGGCGCCAGGTTGGCCATGGCGAACGGTACCCTGACATACTCGGCCTGGCAGCCATCGATCGTATTGCCGAGGCGCCAGCCGCCGATGGCGTGCCCGCCACACTGGGCCTGGTGCCCGTCGAGGCAGGAGTGGCACTGCCCGCACGGGCAGATGGCCCCCGCCACGACGCGCTGTCCGACCACGTACCCGGTAACGCCGGCCCCGAGCTCGGCGATCGTGCCGACCGGTTCGTGCCCGACCGTGAGGCCGTCGGCGACCGGATACTCGCCTTTCAGGATATGCACGTCGGTCCCGCAGATGGTCGTCATGGTGATCTTGACGACCGCCTCGCCCGGCCCGGCACGCGGAATCGGCTTGCGCCCGAGGACGATCCGTCCGGGACCGGTGAAGACGGCTGCGTTCATGTTGCCCATTTGCTCCTCCTGTTCAGTTGGCGCAGTGCGCGGTGTGTGCGGCGTGGGGGGCTGCATCCGCGCCTGTCCTAGCGGGCCATCAGCACAGGCAGCGCCGCCTCCTGCAGCGCGGTCCTGCTCGCGCCGCCCAGGAGGAGTTCGTGGAACTGCGAACGGCCGAAGCATCCCATCACCACCAGGTCGCAGCCCTGTTCGGCGGCCAGGTCGAGGATCGCGTGCCCCGTATCGTGGCGCGGATCGCGCAGCACCACGTCGACCCGCATAGCGTGGCGTTCCAGGAAAGCGAGGGCGTCGTCCAGTTCCTCGGCGTCGGCACATGGGCCCGGAAAGGTGGGGGTGAGGGTGGCGAGAATCACATCGGTGGCGCGCTCGAGCAGGGGGAGCGAGGCAGACATCGCCATCGCCGCCTCCCTGCTGCCGTTCCAGCACAGCAGGATCCGGCGCGGACAGGCGGCAGGCGGCGCCAGCCGCGGCACGACCAGTACCGGCCGCGCGGCGTTGAGCACGAGATAGTCGGGCATGCGTTCGGCTGCCGGACGATAGCCCAGGCTCTCGTCCGGGTCGTCCTGGCTGACGACCACCAGGTCGGCGAACCGGGCAAGCAGTGCGAGGCCGTCAGGGGCCTGGTCGCAGATCAGGCGCGACTGGTGGGAAATGCCAGCGCGCCCGGCGACTTCCTCGAAGCGGTCGAGCGCGTCCCGGGCAGCCATGTGGAGCGGCTCCACATAGCTGGCCAGCAGGCTGCCTGGCGCGGCGTCGTAGCCGCCCGGGAAGATCTGACGCGCAATACCTGTGAATGCCGCGCCGACCAGGTGCGCGCCGTGCTCCGCGCAAATCGCGGTAGCCAGCGCGATCCGGGCGGGTGCATGGATGGACAGGTCGCAATGGACGAGGACGGTCTTGTACGGCATGCATACTCGCTTAGGTAGATGGGGCCACGTTGGTGTCAATCCGGGACGGTGGGATGGTTAGTGCGCAGGTCCGTGCGGCGTGGCGGCACCGCATCGGTCTCACTCTGCATCTCACACCTGCAGGCAAGTCTGTCGATCCGGGTCATTTGCCGCTTTGATGTAGGTCAAACGGGAGCCTGTCGTCGAAGGAGCCTTGCCGAAGCAGATAGACAGGGGTACGGACACGGCATGACGCGATCAGTGTGCCATTCACAAGATTCATGGCGTGCAGCCGCGATCCCGGTAACTTCATGGAGCACGGCCGGCAGATGCCGCCGGCGCAGCATGTGGCGCCTCCCCGGCGGCCACTGCGAATGCGTCTGCGCCTGGCCCTGTTGCCTGCGACGGGCGCGCCCGGTAGACCATCACCGGCACTGGCGAATAGGCCAGCACGCGTTGCGTGACGCTGCCGGCGATCAGCCGGCTCAGGCCGCGCCGGCCGTGCGAGGCAATGAAGATCAGGTCGCAGTGCTCGCGTTCGGCGACATTGATGATTTCATCGGCGGGCGAATAGCCGTACGCCGTCAGCGCCGTACATTTGACGCCGGCTTTCGCTGCCGCATCGGCAACCTGCCCGACATACTGGCTTGCCTGCTCCAGCAGGACGTCGACGCCAAGCGGGCTGCTTGTCGCAATCGCACCTTCCGCCGACATCATTACCGGTTCCGGCGGCGCAACCGAGAGCGCGACGATTTCGCTGCGACAAACCTGCGCGAAGGCAATCGCGGCATCGGCTGCCAGGGTCGCCAGTTCGGAACCGTCGGTGGGCACGAGAATGCGTTGGTACATGGGACTCTCCCTGTAGAAATCCTCACTTGCGCCGGATGGGCGCGCTGCTAGAATGGGTGCCACGTCCTCTCGAGTCCTTGATGCGCATCAAAATTGCATGACGCCGCGGCGCGCGATTTGCCCACCCTGGTGGATTTGATGTGCGTCAAGGCTGTTATCGGTGCCGGGCGCCATTCTGGCTCCCGGATCACCGCGCTCGGGGCCGCATGTGGCGGCTGACGGGCGTGTCAGGACCGGACAGGGAGAGCAGATGAGCATCCGTAACCTCGGCCACTTCTTCGCGCCCGGCTCCGTGGCGGTCGTCGGCGCGAGTGCGCGTCCCGGCAGCGTCGGCGCGACGGTGCTGGCCAACCTCGTCAGCGCCGGGTTCACGGGCCCCATCTGGCCGGTCAATCCGAAATACCGCCAGCTGTCGGGAATCGACGTGGTTGCGGACGTCAAGCGCCTGCCGCGCGCGCCCGGGCTGGCGGTGGTGTGCACGCCGGCCGCCACGGTGCCCCGTATCGTTGCCCAGCTCGGAGAGCTCGGGTGCCGGGCGGCGGTGGTGCTCAGCGCCGGGCTGGACGCCCCCGGTCCCGGCGGTGCCAGCCTGCGCCAGGCAATGCTCGATGCCGCCCGGCCACACCTGCTGCGCATCCTCGGGCCGAACTGTGTCGGCCTGCTGGTTCCGGGAATCGGCCTGAACGCAAGCTTCGCGCCGGTGTCGGCCTTGCCCGGACGCCTGGCCTTCGTCGCACAGTCCGGCGCGATGGTGACGGCGGTGCTTGACTGGGCGCGCGAGCGCAGGATCGGTTTTTCCTCGTTCATCTCCCTGGGCGACGCCAGCGATGTCGATCTCGGCGACCTGCTCGACTACCTGGCCGGAGACAGCGGCACCGACGCCATCCTCGTGTACGCTGAGGGCATCCGCCAGGCGCGCAAGTTCATGTCGGCGGCGCGCGGCGCGGCGCGCGCCAAGCCCACCGTGATCGTCAAGGCGGGCAGGGCGGCCGAGGCGGCGCGCGCAGCCTTCAGCCATACCGGTGCGCTGGCTGCGGCCGACCTGGTGGTCGACGCCGCCCTGCGCCGTGCCGGGATGCTGCGGGTGCACACCACCGCCGAGCTGTTCGATGCGGTGGCGGTGCTTGGGGATGGCCTGCGCCTGCGCCCCGGCGCCGGACGGCTGGCGATCCTGACCAATGGCGGGGGACCGGGCGTCATGGCAACCGACGCGTTGGTTGCCGCGCACGGAACGCTCGCATCGCTGGGCGAGGCCACGCTGGCGCAGCTCGACCGGCACCTGCCGCCTAACTGGTCGAGAGGAAACCCGGTCGACATCATCGGCGACGCGCCCGCCGAGCGCTATGTCGAGGTGCTGAAGACGCTGCTGGCCTCGAACGACGCCGATGCGCTGCTGCTGATCCACGCGCCGACGGCCATCGTGCCGGCCGCCGAGATCGCCCGCGCACTGTTGCCGCTGCTGCGTGGCGCATCGCGGCCGGTGCTGTGCTGCTGGCTTGGCGGCGCGAGCGTCGCGCAGGCACGCAATCTCTGTATCGACGCCGGCCTGCCAGTCTTCGACACGCCCGAGGAGGCCGTGCGCGCGCTGATGCAGCTGGTCGATTACGGGCGCAACCAGGCGCTGCTGATGCAGGTTCCCTCGGCAGGCGTGCTGGCCCCGGCGGACCGCTCCGGCGCGCGCACACGCGTGGCCCGGTTGCTGGCGGACGGCGGCGGGACGGTCGGGGAAGCGGACGCCAAGGCCCTGCTTGCCAGTTTCGGCATCCCGTCGGTGGCGACCGATATCGCGCTTGACGAAGCCGGGGCCGTGGCGGGCGCGGCGCGCATCGGCTATCCGGTTGCGCTGAAAATCCTGTCTCCCGACCTGTCGCACAAGTCCGACGTGGGCGGCGTCGTCCTCGACCTGGGCGACGAGCCCTCGCTGCGCGCGGCCCTGCGCGGCATGCGCGAACGCATCGCCGCCCTGCGCCCGAATGCCCGCCTTGCCGGCTTCACCGTGCAGGCGATGGCGCGCCGGCCGCATGCGCTGGAACTGATCGTCGGGTTGACGACAGACCCGGTATTCGGGCCGGTGGTGCTGTTCGGGCAGGGCGGTGTCGCGGTGGAGGCGAACGCCGACCAGTCGATCGGCCTGCCGCCGCTGAACCGGGTGCTGGCGCGCGACATGATCGGGCGCACGCGCGTGGCGCGCCTGCTGGCGGGCTTTCGGGACCATCCCCCGGTCGACCTTGACGCGCTCGCCGACGTGCTGGTGCGGGTCGGCCAGATGGCCGCGGACCTGCCCGAACTGTGCGAACTCGACATCAACCCGCTGCTGGCCGACAGCACAGGAGTGCTCGCGCTGGACGCCCGTATGCGCTTGTCGCCAGCCGCGGGACCCGACCCGCTGGCGCGGCTGGCGATCCTGCCTTATCCGGACGCGCTCGAACGCGTGGTGGAAACAAACGTGGGCCTGCTCACCCTGCGCCCGATCCGGCCCGAGGACGCACCCGCGCACCAGGCATTCTTTCGCGCCTTGACCCCGGAGGACGTGCATTTCCGCATGTTCGGCAGCGCGCGCGAGCTGTCGCCGGCCCAGCTCGCGCGCTTTACGCAGATCGATTACGCCCGCGAGATGGCCTTCCTCCTGACCTGCACCGCGGGCGGGGAAAGTGAGACGCTCGGCGTGGCGCGAGTCGTCGCCGATCCCGACAATATCGTCGGTGAATTCGCCATCGTGGTGCGCTCGGACCTGAAGGGGCAGGGGCTCGGGACGGTCCTGATGGAGGCGCTGATCGCCTATTGCGCGGGCCGCGGCCTGCGCGAGATCGTGGGTGTCGCGCTCGCCGACAACCTGCGCATGCATGCGCTGGCGCGCCGGCTCGGCTTTTCGCTGGCATCCGGCGACAGCGGCTCCGTCACGATGCGGCGCGTGCTGCGCTCCGGCGCGGAGGCATGATGGGCGCGCCGCAACGTGTGCCGCCTCGTGCCCCGCATCGTTCCCGCATCCTGATCATTCAGGGCCATCCCGACTGCGGCGGCCGGCATCTGTGCCATGCCCTGGCCGACGCCTACGCGGACGGTGCGCGCGATGCCGGCCACGAGGTCGAAGCGGTCGCACCGGGCAAGCTCGCGTTTCCGCTGCTGAGGAGCGCGGACGAATGGCAGCAGCAAGCGCCGCCGCCGGCACTCGTGCCTGCCCAGGAGGCGATCAGGCGGGCATCCCATCTGCTGATTGTCTATCCGATGTGGCTGGGCGAGATGCCGGCCTTGCTGAAGGGATTCCTCGAACAGGTGGCGCGGCCCGGATTCGCGCTGGCGACGGACAAGCAATCCGCTGCGGGCGGGGCTGCTCGGCGGGCGCAGCGCGCGTGTCGTCGTTACCATGGGCATGCCGGCGCCCGTGTACCGCTGGTTCTACCGTGCCCACAGCCTGAAATCGCTGGAGCGCAATATCCTGGGATTTGCCGGCATTCGTCCGGTGCGCGCGACGCTGATTGGCGGAGCCGGGGCGATGCCGCCGGAGCGCATCGAGCGCTGGTGTGCACAGCTGCGCAGCCTTGGCGCCGCCGCGCGCTGAGGGCGATGCCATGCGCGCACGGGGCTCGCTGCCGTTTGACGCAGATCAAGCGAGGGTCGACGCCGGGACCTATGGTGGATGTTCGCCCAACGCCTCGTCGCATGGAGGAGGCCATGAACATCTGCCGCAAACTGCTCGGGATGGTTGGCTCGGCTGCATTGGCCATGTCGCTGGGGTTGAGCCCACATGCGCATGCACAGGCCGAGCGAATCTATACCGTGACCTGGATCCCCCAGGAGTTCGGCCCCACCGACATGAACAATGCGGGGAATATGGTTGGCATGGTCTTCACGCTCACCGGGCCGCGCATCGCGACCTGGTCCGATGAAACGGGCGTGCGGATCCTTCCCGGTTTCGGTGGTTCGTTCGGCATGAACAATCGTGGCGACTTCGTCGCCATGAAAGACGACGGACCGCCGGAACGCCGCTATAACGCCTATGCCTACATCAACCGCGAATGGCGCAACATCAGTGCCGCAGCACCCGACATCGGCTGGGTATTCCCGCATGCGATCAACGACCGCGGCTGGGTCGTCGGCGAAGTCGCGGAGAGCCAGTACGCGACGCCGATCTCGCCTTTTCTCTACCGCAACGGCGATCTGCAGGTGCTCCCCACCCTCGGCGGAAGCAGCGGCAAGGCGAATGCCATCAATAACCGCGGACAGGTAACGGGTCAGGCGGCCCGGCGCAATCCCGACGGCAGCGAGAGCCAGCACGCATTCCTCTACGACAGCGCCAGGGGCCGCATGACCGATCTCGGCACGCTCGGAGGCGGCAGCAGCGAGGGCCTCGACATCAACGAGCGTGGGCAGGTCGTGGGGATTTCGAACTGGCGCGGGTTTCTCTATTCCGGAGGCCGCATGATCGATGTGGGTACGCTGGGCGGCAACGAGGCCTTTGCCCTGGCGATCAACAATTACGGCGTCGTCGTCGGGCGCGGGTGGCTCCAGGACAATACCCCATATGGATTCGTCTATTTTGCCGGCCGCATGGTCAATCTCGACAGGCTGGTCAGCCTGCCGCCCGGGTGGTCTGTCTGGGTTCCCCTGAGCATCAACGACAGGTTTCAGATTTTGGCAACGGTATGCCATCCGGTTTCGGGTGGCTCGGCCTGCGCCGTAGCGCGTCTCGATCCTCCGCGCTGGGCGAAGCCCCGTGACCTTCCCGCGCTCATACAGAGGTTGGGGCAGGCGAATCCGGCCGGCCGCGCGCAAGCACTTGAGGAGCGCCTGGATAGCATCGATCAACGTATCCGCTCCAGGGGGCCGGGCGCGAGGTGACTACCGCCGGCCGGCATCTTGAAGAGCCGATGGGTGGCGTGGCCGCGGCGGCACAGATCAGCTCGCCCGTAGCCTAAGGCTCCAGCACGTAGCGCCCGGGCGCGGCCTCGAGCCCCGGGCTCGGCCGCCGGGATGCGATCCGCTCGCCCGCCCGCTGCGCCAGCCACGCCTCCCAGGCCGGCCACCAGCTTCCGTCATGCAGTGGCGCCTCCCGCTGCCAGCGCTCGGGATCGATATAGCGCGCCACGGGTGCCTGCGTGGCGATCTGGTAGCTGCGCCCGGAAGTGCCCGGCGCGGCGACCACGCCGGCATTGTGTCCTCCGGAGGTCAGGAGGAAGGTGACTTCGGTGTCGGTGAGCAGGCCGATCTTGTACACCGAGCGCCAGGGCGCGACGTGATCGGTGCGCGTGCCTACCGCGAAGACCGGCGCCCCGATGTCGGTCAGCGCGACCGGCTTGCCGTCGACCAGGTAACGGGCGCTTGCCAGGTCGTTGTTCAGGAACAGGCGGCGCAGGTAGTCGGAATGCATGCGGTAGGGCATGCGGGTGGCGTCGGCATTCCAGGACATCAGGTCGGTCTCCCGGTCCGGGACGTCGAGCAGGTAGTGGCGCAGCCGCCGCGACCAGATCAGGTCGTTCGAGCGCAGCAACTGGAAGGCGCCGGCCATCTGCCGGGTGTCGAGGTAACCCTGGCTCCACATCGCCGCTTCCAGGAAACTGACTTCGCTTTCGTCGATGAACAGCGACAGCTCGCCCGGTTCGGTGAAGTCGACCTGGGCCGCCAGCAGGGTCAGGCTGGCCAGGCGCCGGTCGTGGTCGCGTGCCATGGCCGCGGCCGCGATGGCGAGCAAGGTGCCGCCCAGGCAGTAGCCGCAGGCGTTTACCTGGTTTGAACCCGTTTCGCGCACGATGGCCTCCAACGCGTCCATGATCCCGAGCCGGCGATAGTCGTCCAGGCTCAGCTCTCGGTCGCCATGCCCCGGGTTTTTCCAGGAGATGACGTAGACGCTGTGGCCATGTTCCACAAGATAGCGCACCAGCGAATTGTGCGGCGAGAGGTCGAGGATGTAATACTTCATGATCCATGCAGGCACGATCAGGAGCGGGACCGCATGGACCGTCGGCGTGACCGGATCGTAGCGCAGCAGTTCTGCCAGCTCGTTGCGCAGCACGACCTGGCCCGGCGTGACCGCCACTTCGCGGCCGGGACGAAAGCCCGGTGTTCCGGCGTCGCCGCTTGCAGCCCGCCAGGCGTCGTGCGCCGCACGCCATGAGCCCGCGACGAGGTTCATGCCGCCACGTTTCCAGGTCGCCTCCAGCACGACGGGATTGGTCAGGACGAAGTTCGACGGCGCAGCGCAGTCGAGCAGTTGGCGCGTCACGAACGTGACGACGTCGCCGTGGTGGGCCGACATGCCGCGTACGCTGCGGGTGGCGCGGTGCCACCATTGCTGCTGCAGCAGGAAGCCCTGGCTCAGCACGTTCCAGGGCCAGCGGTGCCAGGCCGGGTCGACGAAGCGCTTGTCCTGAGCCAGCGGCACCACCGGCTCGTCGGGGTGCGCCAGTGCGGCGCCGGCACAGTACTGCAGCCAGCGCAGCGTCGCCGTCGCCGCGTGTGTGGCGAGCTCGACCTGCTTGTCGGGGGAGAGCAGCAGGTGGCTGCACCAGTCGAACCACGCCATGCCGAGCGCTGCTGGCGAGACGTAGCCCGTGAAGCGGCCCAGCCAGGCGTGCAGCGGCAGGTCGAGCGCCGCACGCTCGACCTCGGTTTCCGGGTATCGGCGGCGAGTGCCCTGCCAGGGGCTCGCGTCGCGCTCGCGCACGCCGGCGGGCGGGAAGACGGGTTCGTTCATGGATGCCCCCTTTGCACGGCAGGCGCGGCAGGCTCAGCCGGTTGCCGGATGACGAGCACCGGGATGGCGCTATGTGTCAGTACCGCTTGCGTCTCGCTCCCCAGCAGCAGGGCTGCCGCGCCGCTGCGGCCGTGCGAGCCCATGACGATCAGGTCGCACTGCAGGTCGCGGGCGGTCTTGATGATCTGTTCGTAGGGAGCGTCCGAGGTTGGCGTGGCGACGGTGGCGGCGACGCCCGCCTGGGCCGCGCGCCGTTCCAGATAGCCGAGATACTCCTGCGCCAGGGCCCGGTTGCCAGGAGCGGCGAGGACGCCGAGCACGTGGCTGAAGAGAGGACGCATGGGAATGGCATGGAACCCGACGATCTCGGCGCCGGTGTCATGCGCCAAAGCAACTGCCGCGTCGACCGCAGCTGTGGACGCTGCCGATCCGTCAGTTGGAACGAGTATCCGCTTGAACATGAGGGTCCTCACAGGCAGGATGGCAACGGGCACCGGATGGCGCCGCACGACAGACGCCGCTTGTGGTCGGGTCTGTCGTGCCCGACACGGACTCTCCCGACAATCATTTGATCAATGTTACCGGCACCTGCGCGTGATAGACGACTTGCGACGCAACGGAACCAATCACGAGGTTGCCCATCAGCCCGAGTCCGCGGGTGCCCATGACGACTGCCGCACTGCCGGCCTGCGCGAGATGGTGCCCAATCTGCCTGCCCGGATCGCCTGTGCGGCAGTGCACTTCATACGGAATACCTTCGGAATCGAGGAGTTCCCTTGCCGGGCCCAGCACGCGTACGAATTCGTCGGGCGCAAGACGTGTCAGTTCTGCTGGAGACAGGCTGGCATACGACCGTGAGCTTGTGGGGTCGAGCACGTGCAGCAGCTCCAGCCGTACGCCCGGTTTCTCGCGCGCTCGCGCGGCGGCGTGGCGCAAGGCCCGCAGTGCGCTGTCCGACCCGTCGATGGGAACGAGTATTTTTTTCGTGACGTCCCCGTCTTGCCGGCGGGGCGGCCAGGCCTGTTTGACGAGGGTGACGGGGATGTCGACCAGCTTTACCACCTGGGTGGCCACCGACCCGATCATGAGGTTTGCCAACGCGCCTCGTCCCCGTGTTCCCATGATGATCGCGTCGCATGCGGTGGAGTGTGC
Organism: Massilia sp. SYSU DXS3249; assembly: GCF_053668055.1. Taxonomy (NCBI): domain Bacteria; kingdom Pseudomonadati; phylum Pseudomonadota; class Betaproteobacteria; order Burkholderiales; family Oxalobacteraceae; genus Massilia; species Massilia sp. SYSU DXS3249. The sequence goes on from NZ_JBSIPX010000001.1 coordinate 505,753, forward strand.
ATAGCCGGCGATTTCGGGCGCGGGCAGTCCGAAATGGCAATGGAGCGTGTATGGGACGCCAGCTTCCACGAGGATCTTGGCCGCCGGTTCCAGCGCCTGCGCCGCCTGGGGAGGGAAGCGATCATCGAGCTGCGGTGCGGAGAACGCTTCGGCCAGTATCACCGGCGTCATCGGTTCGACCACGTGCAGCAAATGGACCTGGGCCTGGGCGTCCGCCGCCTCCCTGGCGGCGTGGCGCACGGCGTGTAATGCATTGTCCGAACCGTCGCAAGGCACAAGCAGCTTTTTCATGTCTCCTCCAGGCTTGCCGGGCGGGCGCCAGGCACTGGCTCGGCCGCCGCAAGGGATCGCTTCGGATCGCAGTCTCGTCGACCTATCGGTTTGGAGTCGAACGTGGCCGTTTGGTTCAGGTGCGCGCAGCAAGGAGTGACGCGAATCAACGGCGCAGCCCTTCGACGGATCGCCGCGGTGTACCGGATCCTGCTAATTGTCGTGGGCACGCGCCGGCTGCCTTCGTTCGCCGAGCGCGGTCCTGAGGGCGTGGGCCCGCCGGTCGGATGGGGCGCCGTCGATTGCCTGCCGCGCAGAGACAGGCTTGCCGTAATGGGCGTGCGTCAGGTCCCGATTATAGCGGATATCATTGATCGAGACTGTGGCTGCATTGCCGAACACACCCTTGCCGCCAGACCAGGCGACCACGTCCCCGGCAGTCGAGCCCGCCGCCATGCGTCTGTAGTTGAGGACGGTCAGCCCGGCGTCGGCGCCCAGCGAGAAGTTGTTGCGCTTACGAAAGCGGTCAACCGCCTTCTGGTTCATGAGCAGCAGTGCGACCGGCCCGCCCTCGGCCCCGGCCTGCAGTCCGATCCCGAGCCCGCCCATGGTAAAGAAAGCGGGGTTGCCCCACTGGCCGTCGGCGCGCCGGGCCATCAGCACGCCGGAGCCGCCAGCGGCGCCTACGCCGAGGGCGGCGCGGCCGTATGCCGGGACGATGTACACGCCTCGCGCCCGGGTCAGCAGGTCGGCGATGGCCGGGGTGGCGGACATGGCGCGCGCGGCACGGGCGGCGTCTGCCAGGCGGCGCTCCGCGGCTTTCTCGCTCCGGGCGCGGAATTCGCCTTCGATCCCGACAGCGAACCGGGCGTCCCTGCCCGCGTCCTGCGCGATTGCACCGGGCAGGGCGATCAGGAACAGCAGGGTGACGGCGCCACCGGACAGGAGGCGGCGATGAGCGGAGCGCGAGAGGGCTTCTTGCGGGGAGGTGGCGTACATGGGCACTTGTCCGTATGCATTATCACCGGGGCGTCGTAGGCTGGTGCGATCCGGGAGTCAGCGGGCGCGCTCGAGCGGCCCCCGGGGCGCCGCCACCAGCGACCTGTTCGCGGTGGCGGTTATGGCCGGAGGGGGTGTCACGTACCATCAGCCGGGCCGCTGCAAGTATCCTGCTGTGCTGGTGGGGACTCCCGTCGGCATACACCAGAACGGTCTTGTACATGGCGGTCCTCTTGCTGTATCGGTATTTTCCTGCGCGGCACGGCTGCCGTGTCCATTCTATCGCGATGGCGTGATGACCGACCTCGGTCATTTGGGCGACATCCCAACGGACAGCTGCGCGAGTGTGCCCGGCCGCAGCGGAAGCATGGACAAGGCCCGCAGGAAAGTCCCAGACGGTGGCGGAGCCGGCGGTCGCCAGCGGTAACGTGTCGTCACCGTGCGCCATCAATTGACGGGCCAGGGCAACAGCCTGGTCGAAGCGCTCGTGGTTGGCGAAGCGCGTCAGCGGTCCGAGACTTGTCTGCGGGTCGCGACTGTCACTACCATATTGACGAAATAGCCATACGCCATCGACCCCTCGCTCATCTTGCGGTACCCGACAAAGAAGCCCTTGCTGACTTTATGCCAGGACGGCACCCCGTGGCTTCGACTTGTTCCGATTTCTCTTATGCCGATACGCTGCCAACAGGGGCACGCCCGACACGACATGGCTGCACCGGCGCTGTGAGCTTGCCGCGCGAGGATGCAAGGCCGTTGGCGCCGCAGGGCAGTACGGCCACCCCGGCGCGCATCACAAGCCCCTGGCCCGCGCCAGCACCCGTGCCCCGAACCTGGCCAGCCATGAGCGCACCCTGTTGGCGTCGGCCGCATGGGAAAATTTCCCCTGTGCGTCCAGGAACACCATCACCGTGGGGCGCTTCCTGACGATCGCATACAGCACCATGCAGCGGCCCGCTTCCGATATGTAACCGGTCTTCTGCAGGCGGATGCGCCAGTTCGCGCTCGACGTGAGGCGATTCGTGTTGCGGTAGACACTCTTCGATTTGCCCTGGCGGATGACGAAGCGGTGGTCGGTCGAATAGCGCCGGATGACCGGGTTCTTTTCCGCGGCAACGACCAGCCTGGCCAGGTCGGTCGGCGTCGAGACGTTGTCGCGCGAGAGGCCGGTGGGTTCGACGTAGCGGGTGTCCTTCATGCCGAGTGCGCGTGCCTTGGCGTTCATGGCGGCCACGAATTTCCTGGTCCCGCCGGGATAGTAGCGTCCCAGGGCCGATGCCGCGCGGTTTTCCGAACTCATCAGTGCCAGGTGGAGCATGTCCGCGCGCGACAAGCGGGTGCCTACCCGCAAGCGCGAGGACGAGTACTTGAGCCGGTCGATATCGGCCCTGCTGACCGTCAACATTTCCTTCATGTCCTGGCGGGCGTCGAGGACGACCAGCGCCGTCATCAGCTTGGTCAGCGATGCGATCGGCATGACGGCATGGGCATTTTTCTGGTACAAGACCGCCTTGGACCGCTGATCGAGAATGACGACCGCGCTCGAGCGCAGGGTGGCCAGCCGTGCCGCGCGCTGGCCGCTTGTCGCGGCCGCCTGGGCCAAGGACAGGTGGCCGGCAAGGAAAAACAGGACCAGGACAGGAATGAGGAGCAGTTTCATGCGTCGGGGTAGCGGTGCCGGGCCACTGCTGGATGGCCGGCATGGTTGCGATGAATCCCGATGGGCGGCGGCAGGACCATCCGCCGGATCAGCGAGCTCGGCAATGGTAGGCAGCGACACTTAGCGAACACTTAGTGCCGGCATGGCTGTGCTTAAATGAAACAGCCGCGAGCGGCGGCAGCGAACCTTGCGTCCGAGCTAAGGCTGAGCTAAGTCTCCTCCGCTAAGTTCGCCACTGCGGAAAATTCGACGGTGCCCGGGCACCACATGGCGCGGTGCATGAGGCGGCGCGCAGCGACTTCGAACATAAAAGGAAAGATGGCAATGCGTGTCCTGCTGGTGGAAGACGACTACATGATCGGCAATGTCGTGCAGCAGGCACTGCGTGATGCGAGCTATGGCGTCGACTGGGTCGTGGACGGCGACGCCGCCCTGCATTCGCTCGCCTGCCTGCCTTATGAAATGGTATTGCTCGACCTCGGCCTGCCGAAGAAGGACGGCATGGCCGTACTGCGCAGCATCCGCTCGAGCGGACGGCGGGTCCCGGTACTGCTCCTGAGCGCGCGCGACGCGACCGAAGACCGCGTCGCCGGGCTCGATGGCGGCGCCGACGATTATCTCGTCAAGCCCTTCCAGCTGAGCGAACTGCTGGCGCGCATGCGAGCGGTGACCCGGCGCCAGGGGCCGGCCGTCGGACCGGTCCTGTCGAACGGGGTGGTGACGCTCGACCCGGCCACCCACGAGGCCAGCGCGAACGGCAAGCCGGTGCGCCTGACAGGACGCGAATTCGCCTTGCTGCAGGCGCTCCTGGTCAGGCCCGGCGCGATCCTCTCGCGCGCCGACCTCGAAAGCCGCATCTATGGCTGGAACGAGGAAGTCGAGAGCAATGCCGTCGAGTTCCTGATCCATTCCCTGCGCAGGAAGCTGGGCAGCAGCGCCATCAAGAATGTGCGCGGCGTCGGCTGGATGGTGTCGAAGCCGGCATGACGACCTCGCTGCAGTACCGCTTGTCGGCCTCGATCTCGGTCGCCGTCGTGGCGGTTGCCGCGATCACGGCAGGACTGTCCTTCCTCGCCTCGTGGCGCGACGCCCACCTCGCGCAGGACAAGCAGCTGCGCCAGACCGCCCATCTCATCGGGCGCGTCCAGTCGCGGCCGATCACCCTGGCGGCGCGCCAGCGGATCAAGGGCATCGGCCGCGAGGAGCGCATCGTCGTGCGCTTCCTGGGCGAGTCAGGCGCCGCGGGATACGCCGGGCCGGAAGGGCCGCCGGTGTTCCCGGAGCGGATGCCGGACGGCGTCCAGACGGTCCCGGTCGGCAACGAGTCCTGGCGCGTCTTCGTCATGACCGACAACGACGGCGTGCGGATCGCGGTGGCCCAGCAGACCACGGTGCGCGACGCCGTCGCGGTCAGGAGCGCGCTGCGCTCGCTCATTCCCTTCGCCCTGCTGGCGCCGGTGCTGGTGCTGCTGGTGCGTTTCCTGATCCGGCAACTGTTCCGGCCGATGCGCAGGCTCGCCGGGAAGACGCGCCAGCGCCGAAACGACGATGCGAGCCCGCTCGATCCGGCCGGCTTGCCGGAGGAGGTCCAGCCTTTTGTGGCCGAAATCAATCGCCTGCTGATGCGGGTCGACCGCGCGATGCAGGCGCAGCGCCGCTTCGTCGCCGACGCCGCCCATGAACTGCGCTCGCCGCTGACCGCGATGAGCCTCCAGGCCGAGCGCCTGGCGGCGGCCGACATGCCCGGCGAAGCCCGCCGGCGCATGCTGGCGCTGACGGACGGCCTGCACCGGACCCGCACCATGCTCGACCAGCTGCTCGCGCTGGCGCGCTCCCAGCAGGGCGCACACGGCAGCGCCGCCCCGGTCTCCCTCCAGCAAACGATCCGTCTCGTCATCGAGGACCTGTATCCGCTGGCGGAGGAAAGGGAGATCGACCTCGGCGTGGTCGGCGTCGACGATGCGAGCGTCGACGTGGAGCCGCTGGACCTGCACATGCTGGTCAAGAACCTGGTTGACAATGCGATCCGCTATTCGCCGCGCGACGGCCGGGTCGATGTGCTTGTGCAGCCCGGCGACGGCGTGGTCGACTTCATCGTCGACGACACCGGGCCGGGCATCCCGGAAGGGGAGCGCGAGCGGGTGTTCGACGCGTTCTACCGGGTATTGGGGAATGGCCAGGCCGCCGGCTCCGGCCTGGGCCTGGCGATCGTGAAGGCGGTGGCGGACAAGGCCGGGGCGGCGGTCACGCTCGGTGCGACGCCGGCGCGGCAGGGCTTGCGCGTCGTCGTCCGGTTTCCCGCCGCGCCCGCTGACGCGACCGGCGCTTGCCGCCGGAGCCATTGAACAACAGCCCCGCATCGTCGACAGCATTGTCTAACTTGCATTTAGATTTGTGCGAATGCAGTTGATTTGTTACAATGTGTGTCTGGCCGGCACGTTGTTCCTTCTTCAGCCGGCCCAACGGCCCTGTCCGTTCTGTTTTTCTCTCCTGGCAATCAGCGGCGGGCACTGCCCGTCCGATTGTGTTCGCCTTGTGGCGGCGTAAACCGCCGCCACACCCACCAGGTCGGCGCTCCGGCGCCGAGCACATCGCTCTGAAAGGACGAAGACGATGACCAATGCAATTCCCCCGCAATGGGCACCGCGCCCGCACCCCGACAATTTCGTGCTGGCGACGGATCTCGACGGCACCCTGCTCGCAGGCGGGCAAACCGCCCGGCGGCAGGTCCGCGAACTGTTTTCGAAAACGAACCCCGGCGCGCGCCTGGTCTTCGTCACCGGCCGCGCGCTCGAATCCGTGCTGCCCTTGCTGAGCGACCCGACCATTCCGACGCCCGACTACATCATTGCCGACGTCGGCGCGACGGTTGTCGACGGCAACCTGCGGCCGGTCGACGCCATCCAGGGCGACGTTGCCGCGCGCTGGCCCGGCTCGCAGGCGGTGCTGAAGGCGCTCGCCGGCTTTCCCGGGCTGGTGCGCCAGAGCGTCCCGCAGGAGCGGCGCTGCTCTTTCCTGGCCAGCGAGCACGACGTCACGCCGGAACTGCGCGCAGCGGTCGACGCCCTGGGATGCGACCTGCTGTTCTCGGCCGGCTGCTACCTCGACGTGCTTCCGCGCGGGGTAGGCAAGGGCCAGGCGCTGCTGCGGCTGGCCGAGGTCGCCGGCATCGACCCGGCCACGGTCGTCGTCGCCGGCGATACGCTGAACGACCTGTCGATGTTTGCCACCGGATTGCGCGGGATCGTCGTCGGCGGCGCCGAGCCGGCCCTGGTGGAGCAGGTGGGACAATGGCCGCTGGTGCACATTGCAGCGGGCGAGGGCTGCGACGGCATCCTCGAAGGACTTGCCCGCCACGGCGCGCTCGCGATGTCCGCGGCCGTCCCGCTGGTGCCCCGGCCGCGCGACGGCGCCGAGCTGGTCATGGTCTACCACCGCCTGCCTTACGACGAAGTGATCGAGGATGGCGTGCTGCGCCACCGCCGTCCGCGCAGCCCGAACGGCATCATGCCGACCCTGCTGCGCTTCTTCGCGGGAGGGACTCCCGGCGCCTGGGTGGCCTGGTCGCAGCAGGCCAGCCGCCGGCCCGCGGGCTTCGTGTCGCGCGTGGCGGTCGATCCCGACCGCTACCCGTGCCTGCAGGCCGCGCGCATCGCGCTGAGCGCAGAGGACATCGATATCTTCTACAAGAAGTTCTCTAAAGAAGCGTTCTGGCCGATCATCTTCTCCTTCCCCGACAAGGCCGAGTTCAACGAGGCGCACTGGGAGCGTTTCCTGGAAGTGAACCGGCTGTTCGCCGAGCAGACCGCACGCGAAGCAGGCGAGGGCGCGCTGGTCTGGGTGCACGACTACAACCTGTGGATGGTGCCCGCCTTCCTGCGGCCCATGCGGCCGGACCTGCGCATCGCCTTTTTCCACCATACGGCCTTCCCGGCCAGCGACGTCTTCAATATCCTGCCGTGGCGCCGCGAGATCATCGGCAGCCTGCTGCAATGCGACTACGTCGGTTTCCACATCCCGCGCTACGTCGAGAATTTCGTCGACGCCGTGCGCTCGTACGCGCCGGTCGACATCCGCGGCACGGCGCCATGCGCGCCGCGCTTCCTGACCTATGGCTGCGCGCTCGGGGTCGATACGATGACGACCGACATCGCCGCCGGCGAGCGGCGAGTGCGCCTGGGCGCCCATCCCGTCGGCACCGACGTCGCCTTGATCGAAGGCGCCATCGCCACCCCGGCCGTGCAAGAGCAGGCCAAAGCGATCCGCGCTTACCTCGGCCCCGCCACCGGCATCATCTCGATCGAACGCCTCGACTACGTCAAGGGCACGCTGGAGAAGCTGCAGGCCTTCGAACGGCTGCTGGAAACCCACCCGGAACACATCGGCAAGGTCACGCTGCTGAACATCATCACTCCCGCGGCGCCGGGCATGGAGATCTATGAGAGCCTGCGCGTCGAAGTGGACCGCACGGTCGGCCGCATCAACGGCCGCTTCTCGACCCTGAACTGGGTGCCGGTGCGCTACTTCTACCGCTCGCTGCCCTTCGAAGAGGTGCTGGCCCATTACGTGGCCTGCGACATCGCCTGGATCACGCCGCTCCGCGACGGGCTCAACCTCGTTGCCAAGGAATTCGTCGCCGCCAGGAAGGCCTGCGGCCGGGCCGGCGTGCTGGTCCTGTCGGAGTTCGCCGGCGCGGCGGTCGAGCTGCACGGCGCCGTGCTGACCAACCCCTACGACGCGAACTCGATGACCGTTTCGCTGCACCAGGCACTGACCATGGGCGCCGACGAGCGCGCCTACCGTACCGAGCGCATGGCGATGATCACGGCCGAGCACGACGTGGCGCGCTGGGGCAGGGACTTCATCGCGGCGGTCAAGGGCGCGGCGCCGGACGCTGCCATGGCGGAACCGGCCAGGGCAGCCTGAGGCGCCGCCGCCATTTCACTCATTACAGGGAACAGCCATGCACTACACCCTATTCGGCAACGATCTCATCGACTGGACCATCGCACTGTCCATCGCCATCGCCGTGTCCGCAATCCTGTTGACGGTCAAGGGCCTCGTCCTGCGGCGCCTGCAGGCGATCGCGGGTTCGACCGCGACCCACCTCGATGACCTGCTCGTCAAGATACTGTCGGCCACCAACCTGTTGTTCATCCTCTTCCTGGGGCTGTACGCCGGCTCGCACTGGCTGAGCCTGCCCAACAAGAGCGTGACCCTGCTCTCGCGCCTGGCTATTGCCGCGCTGCTGCTGCAGGTAGCGCGCTGGGGCGACGTCGGTGTCCATGGCTGGCTCCACCACTACCGGACCCGGCGCAGCGCCCACGATGCCGCCAGCGCGACCTCGACCGCGGCGCTCGGCTTCGTGGCGCGCGTCGCGATCTGGGCGGTCATCATCCTGATGATCCTCGATAACTTCGGCGTCAACATCACCACCCTCGTGGCCAGCCTCGGCATCGGCGGGATCGCGGTCGCGCTGGCACTGCAGAACGTGCTGGGCGACCTGTTTTCCTCGCTCTCGATCGTGCTCGACAAGCCCTTCGTCATCGGCGACTTCATCTCCGTGGACGACATTTCCGGCACCGTCGAGTACGTGGGCCTGAAGACGACCCGCCTGCGCGGCCTGGGCGGCGAGCAGGTGGTGTTCTCCAACAGCGACCTGCTCGGCAGCCGGATCCGCAACTACAAGCGTATGCAGACACGCCGGATCGTGTTCGGGATCGGCGTCACCTACGAGACCGGCAAGCGGCAGGTGCTGGCCATTCCGGGCATCCTGCGCGAAATCGTGGAGGCGCAGCCGCAGGCCAGGTTCGACCGCGCGCACTTCAAGTCGTATGGCGCGTCGTCGCTCGATTTCGAGATCGTCTATATCGTCCAGACCCCGGACTACGCCGTGTACATGGATATCCAGCAAGCCATCAACTTCGCCCTGTTCGAGCGTTTCGCGGACGAGGGCATCGACTTCGCCTACCCGACGCAGACGGTGTACCTGTCGCGTACGACGGCAAAAGCCGAAGCAAAGGAATAAGAATGATGCAGATGTTATTTTCCGCAGGCTTCATCCTGCTCGTCGTGTTGTGGGGCATCGTCGCCCCCGACAGCATGAGCGCCGTCCTCGACACCATGCTGGCGCTCCTGACCCGCAACTTCGGCTGGTTCTACCTGTGGGTCGTGCTCGGGCTGGTCGTGTTCGCCGCCTTCGTGGCCTTCAGCCGTTACGGCAACCTCAAGCTCGGCGGCGATGAGGAAGAGCCCGAGTTCGGTATCGGCAGCTGGTTCGCCATGCTGTTCGCCGCCGGCATGGGGATCGGGCTGGTGTTCTGGGGCGTGGCCGAGCCGGTCTCCCATTACGCCGCCGCGCCTCCGGGAACCGCCGAGCGCACCCCGGAAGCGGCGAACGCCGCGATGCGCTACGTGTTCTTCCACTGGGGCATCCACCCATGGGCGGTGTACAGCGTGGTGGCCCTGGCGATCGCCTTCTTCCAGTACCGCCGTGCGGGCAGTCCCCTGATCAGCACCGTGACCGATGCCCTGCCATGGCGGCCGGTGCGCGCGCTGGGCGGGCTGTTCAACGGGCTGGCGGTCGTTGCCACCGCCTTCGGCGTGGCCGCCTCGCTGGGCGTCGGCGCGCTGCAGATCAACAGCGGCTTGCAGGCCGTGTTCGGCCTCGGGGTTACCGAAACGGCCCAGGTGACGATCATCGCCGTGACCGCGCTGGTCTACATTACCTCGGCCGTGACCGGCGTCGACAAGGGGATCCGCTACCTGTCGAACTTCAACATGGGGCTCGCGGCCCTGCTGGCGCTGGCCGTGTTCCTGCTCGGCCCGACGGTGGCCATCATCGACACCTTGACCAACACCCTCGGCAGCTATCTGAGCGAAATCGTCCGCATGAGCCTGCGCTCCACCCCGTTCCGCGACAGTACCTGGGTCGGCAGCTGGACCATCTTCTACTGGGCCTGGTGGATTTCCTGGTCGCCGTTCGTCGGCCTGTTCATTGCCCGCGTGTCGCGCGGACGCACGATCCGCGAGTTCATCCTCGGCACCGTGCTGGCGCCGTCGCTGGCGGCCTTCCTGTGGTTCTCGATTTTCGGCGGCAGTGCGCTGTACATGGAAATCTGGCAGCACGTACCGCTGGCCGACGCGGTCAAGGCCGATGTCGCGACCGCCCTGTTCACCATGTTCGATGCGATGCCCCTCGGGTCCGTCATGTCCGTGATCGCCACGGTCCTGGTCTTCGTGTTCTTCGTCACCTCGGGCGACTCGGCCGTGCTGGTGCTGGGCATGATGAGCACGGGCGGCAATCCGAACCCGCCGCGCACGGTTAGGATCGTGTGGGGAGCGCTGGTCGCGGGCATCGCCATCAGCCTGCTGCTGGCCGGCGGCCTGAAGGCGGTGCAGACGGCGACCATCCTGTTCGCCCTGCCGTTCGCCGTCGTTATCGTGCTGATGGTAGTGTCGCTCTGGCGGGCGCTGGCCGAGGACTGGCGCGACGAGGCGCGGCGCGAGCGCGAGCTGAGGCGGCGCATGCGCGAACTGATGGGCAAACCGGCGGGCGGCGCACAGGATGCACAGCCGGGACTGGGGGCCGCAAGGCCGGGGGAAGCATGGTGATGAAGACACTGCATTGCGCCTGCCTTGCCGCCGCGTTGGGCGCCGCCGCACTGGCGGGCGGCCCGGCCCGCGCCGGGGAAGAGCGCGCGTCGCCGCTGAAGCTGGGCGGCGCGATCCGCTTCAATTACGTCCACAAGAGCTGGCAGGACGAATACGAGAGCGGCTTCTTCGGCCTCGACACGGCCCGCCTGAATCTCGACTACGACGACGGCAGGCTGATCGGATCGGCCGAGTACCGCTACAACCGGTTCCCGAAGGGGCAGGGGGGCTACTGGCAGCACTTCCTGCACCACGGCTGGGTCGGCGTGCGCTTTGCCGACAAGAGCACGCTGCACGTGGGGCTGGACAAGAATCCGTTCGGCCTGCTGCCCTTCGCGTCGAACAATTTCTACGAATCGATCGCCTTCTATGCCGGCTTCGAGGACAAGTACGACCTCGGCGTGACCTACGCCAGCCGGCCCGGCCCGGTCGAGTGGCAACTCGCCTTTTTCCCGCGCGATGGCGGATCGTATGGCGGCGGCGACAACACGGCCGGCGCCTCGAACCGCTATTCGTACAACATCGTCCCCGACGACGACGAACAGGGCTTCGGGACCGGCCAGGACGACAGGGAACGCAACACCCTGGTCGGGCGCCTGGCCTGGCACCCCGGGGCCGGCGACCGGTATGAGGTCGGCGTTTCCGGCCTGACGGGCGAGATCCGCAACGGGGCCGGCACCGATACGCGGCGCAACGCGCTGGCCGTCCACTTCAGGGGCAAGGTCGGCCGCTTCACCGCCATGCTGGAAGCCCTGCGCTACCACTACCGGACCAGCCACGGCCCCAACCAGACCTACGGCGGGCTCGACCCCGACAGCTTCGTGATGCTCGGCGGCTTCGGCTACCCGTTCCCGCTGGCCTCGAAAGGAAGCATCTACATCGCCAACCTCAGCTACGATATTCCAGGAAAGCTGGGCCCGTTCAGCGGATTCAAGGTCTACAACGACTACAGCCTCCTGAAGAAGCATGTCGGCGATGACAAGAACTCGGTGCAGAATGTGACCGGCATGAGCTTTTCGTCGGGGAAGTGGTTCTTCTACACCGATGTCATGTTCGGCAAGCACCACCCCTACCTGACGCCCGATTTCGGCGGGCTGGCGTCGACCTCCGCAGCGCACCAGGGCTTTTCCCGGCGCATCAATGTGCAGGCCGGGTATTACTTCTGAATGCGGCGCCGGTATAAGAAATATTTGTGCAAATGCAGATTCGCGGCGAAAATCTTGGCTTGCCCTGGTTCCTCAGGGAAACCCGATAGCTGCCGCAACCATGAACGCACCCGACACCCCACCTCCATCGCCCTCGCTGCGCGCGGCGATCGCGCACCGCTTCAGCCTCCTCGACGACAAGGCCGACGACGCCGAAATCGACCGCAGCCTGCGCGCCGGCGTCGAGCTGCGCGGCGCCACGCCCTGGATCCTGATGTTCGCGATCGTGATCGCCTCGGTCGGCCTGAACACCAATTCGACCGCCGTCATCATCGGCGCCATGCTGGTGTCGCCGCTGATGGGGCCGATCGTCGGGCTCGGCTACGGTGTCGGCATCTTCGATTTCGCGCTGGTGCGCCGGTCGCTGAAGAACCTCGCCATCGCGGCCGGCATCAGCCTGCTGACCTCGACCCTGTACTTCATGCTGACCCCGTTGGACGAGGCCCAGTCCGAGCTGCTGGCGCGCACCACGCCCTCGCTGTGGGACGTGCTGATCGCCCTGGCCGGCGGCCTGGCCGGCATCATCGGGCAGACGCGGCGCGAAAAATCGGTCGTCATTCCCGGGGTGGCGATCGCGACCGCCCTGATGCCGCCGCTGTGCACCGCCGGCTACGGGCTGGCCAACGGCGACTGGTCGGTCTTCGGCGGGGCCTTTTACCTGTTCTCGATCAACTGCGTCTTCATCGCTTTTGCCGCCGTGGTGGTGATCGAATTCCTGCGCCTGCCCCACCGCAAGTTCGTCGACCCGCGCCGCGGTCGCCGCGTCAAGGGCGCCGTGCTGTGCATTGTCCTCGTCACCGGCCTGCCCAGCATCTACCTGGCGGCCAAACTGGTCGACAACGAAGTCTTCAAGAGCCGGGCGCGCGACTTCGTGCGCACCGAATTCAAGGCGGCGCGCGTGCACGTGCTCGACACCCGCCTGGTGCCGGCCACGCACGAGATCGAGGTGACGCTGATCGGTCCGCGGCTGCCGGCGGCGGCGATCGCCGCGATCGAAGCGCGCCTGCCCGCGGCCGGGCTGCAGAAGGCCCGCCTGTCGGTGCACCAGGCGCAGGCGGAAGACAGGCAGGACACCAAGATCGATATCGGCAGCCTGAAGGCCGACATCCTCGCCGATATCGTGCGCAACAACACGCAGGCCCTGCAGGAGCGCGACGCGACCATCGCGGCCCTGCGCCAGCAATTGACGAGCCAGCAAGGCTGGGTCGAGCAGGCCGCGGCGGTGACGCGCGAGTTCGAGGCCCAGTATCCGCAATGCGGCAACGTGCTGATGGGGAGGGCGGTGCCGCCGGGGGCGGGCAAGGCCGTTCCCGTTCCCTTCCTCAGCGCCGACTGCCGCCGGCTGCCGAAGGCGGACGAGGTAAAGCGCATCACCGACTGGCTGAAGGTGCGCACCGGACAGCCGGAGGCCAGGCTGGTGCTGGCGGTCAAGCGCGGCAAGATCGTGCGCCAGGCGGACGCGAAGGACGCCGGCCCGGCATCCGTTTCGCCATCCCCGGCACAGGAAGGATAAGGCCCGGCATGGCGAGGAGACCGGCAGATGATACGCAGCGGGCCAGGGGCCTGCGCCATGCGCTGCAGGAGGGCGGCACGTGAAACATGACCACGACTGGCGCAAGCGGGCGCGTGTCGAACTGTCGGACCGCGGCTTGTGGACGAGCCGGATCGTGGTGGTGGCGCTGGCGGTCCTGGCCGGCCTGTCCGTGGTCGGGTTCACCTGGCTGTGCGAGCGTGCGTTCGAGGCCTTCGAGCAGTTGCACACCCTTGCCTGGTGGAGCCCGCTCCTGTGGACGCCGGCCTGCACCGCCGCCATCGTCTGGTTCACGCGGCGCCATGCGCCGGGCGCGGCCGGCTCGGGCATCCCGCAAGTCATGGCCGCGCTCGAGCCCTCGCTGGCGCCCGAGAAGCGCGGGCTGTTCGTCTCGCTGCGGCTCAGTCTTGCGAAGGTGCTGCTGACCGCGGGCGGCCTGCTGGGCGGCCTGTCGCTGGGCAGGGAAGGGCCGTCGGTCCAGATCGCGGCGGGCGTCATGCTGCAGGCACGGCGCCTGCTGCCGGCGCGCTCGCACGTCACCGTGCATGGGCTGCTGGTCGCCGGCGGCGCGGCGGGGATCGCCGCGGCCTTCAACACGCCGCTGGCCGGCGTCATGTTCGCGATCGAGGAACTGGCGCGGGCGCCCGAGCAGCGCAACAGCGGCTTGATCATCACCGCGATCGTGCTGGGCGGCCTGATCGCGGTGTCGATCCACGGCAACGCCACCTATTTCGGCGTCATCCATACCGGCGCCATCGACCTCGGCCTGCTGCTGCCGGGCCTCGTGGTCGCGGTGTGCACGGGACTGGCGGGCGGGCTTTTTTCGCGCCTGCTGATCGCCTCGCTCGGCGGCCAGGGACGCGACGCGATGAGCCGCCTGCGGGCCAGGCGTCCGGTGCTGTTCGGCGCCGTATGCGGCCTTGCCGTCGCCGTGATCGGCATCGTCACGGCCGGCGCCACCTTCGGCTCGGGCTACGGGCCGACGCGCGCGATGGTCGACGGCGTGGCGACGATGCCGATGCTGTACGCGCTGTTCAAGTTCGTCGCGACCTGGCTGAGCGCCTGGTCAGGCGTGCCGGCCGGGATCTTCGCGCCATCGCTGGCGATCGGCGCCGCGCTGGGCAACGATGTCGCGCTGCTGTTCTTCCAGGCGCAGGCGCCCGCGCTGATCGCGCTGGGCATGGTCGGTTTCCTGGCGGCCGCGACCCAGGCGCCGCTGACGGCCTTCATTATCGTCATGGAGATGGTAGGCGGGCATTCGATGGTGCTGAGCCTGATGGCCTGCGCGCTGGTGGCCAGCATGCTGGCGCGCATCGTCAGCCCGCCGCTGTATCCGACGCTGGCGCGCATGCAGCTGGCGCGCGCCGAACCTGCTGTGGACGCGGCACCGGACCAGGCCGCGCGCTAGGCTGGCGAAGGGAACTGTCTCGGGTCAGCGTCCCCGGCAGGCGAACCCGTATCGGGTGATGCTGCAGGCCCGCTTGACGCATTGCGCGGCGTCGTAGCCGTAGGCCCGGCAGGCCTTCAGCGTCGCCGCCATGCCGGAGTCGCGCGACGATGGGTTTTCCGTGCTGCTGGCAGGTGCGCTTGCCGGCCGGCGGACGGGTGCGGATTCACCCGTTTTCCCTGCCTGCCGGGCTGCCGGGGCGGGCTCCTTCCGGGTGGCACGGCTCGACGGCTTCGGTAAGGGCGAAGCGGCTTCTTGCCCTGCCTGGCCCGCTACCGGCGGAGGCGGCTGTTCAACTGGCGCGGCAGTGGGCGGGTCCGCTTCGAGCATCACCAGAGGCGGTACGTTGGATGCCGGGCGGCTCGCGGAGACGATGGGCTGAGCAGGCAGGTCGCCATCCGGCGCGGCCGTGGGCTGCTTCAGGAGAACCGATTGCTGCTCCATGGCCGCACCGCGGACAAGCGCGGGTGCTCCGGCATCGCCGCGCTCCTGGTATAGCCAGCGGCCGCCCTGGATGAGCAGCGCACCTGCGAGCAGGCACCCGCCCCACAGGAGATAGCGTTTCCCGGATCGGGCAGGCCGGGACCCGGCGGGCGTGAACGGATCGGCTGCCTGCGGTGGCTGCGATGGCGGCGCAGGCGGCGAGAGGTCGAACAAAGGGTCCTGTGTCGCGCTCGCGCCTTGCGCCGGGTTCGGGGAGAGCGTGGGTTCGGCCGGGCCGAGGGCCGGCTGATGCACGAGCCCGGATGGGGCAAGGGGAAGTGCCTGCCGTGGCTCGGCGGGCGCAGTGGCAGGCTGCGATTGAGGCTGAGGTTGAGGCTGAGGTTCAGGCTGCGGCCCGGGCGGCACATACTGCGCCTCCAGCGCGGCGATCTCTTCGAAGACCTTGTGCAGCTCGAGCGGTGTCGGTTGCTGATCCGCCTGCCGCGTTACGGAGCCTGGCGGCTCCCATGTCGGTTTCTGCGACCAGACGCCAAGGGCAGGGCGGCGTTTCGCGTCTCCTGCGGATGCAAGGTCGCGCACCGCTTTCTCTGCTTTCCGATGTCCGGCTGTCCTGGGGGGCGTAAGGGATACTGCAGCGCTCTGGCCGATGTCTTCAAGCAGTTGCGTCTTCATGATGTGCCATCTACTTCTGCGTTCCGGAGGTAGAGCTTAGCGCTTTTTGAAAACGGCGTTCACCGGGTTTTGTAAGCAGATGTTAACGGGCTGGTCAGTAGCACGGGTGGCATGCGAACGGAGCGGAGTGGCGGGATGCGCCGAGCGGAAAGGAACGGCCGGCGCCGTTGACGCGCTTCGACGGTAGCGCGTCGTGCCAACCGTCGTGCAGCGCCGCGGGCTGGGTTACCTACCTGCGGCGAGGAGTCCTCGTCACTGCTGACCCTCGGTGTCCTCGGCGAGGTCGTCCTCGAGTTCCTTTTCGAAGGTCTCGCGGTCTTTCGAGTTGATGTGGAGGACCCAGGCCATCAGGGCGAGCGCGAGGACCGAGAACATCACGATCATGATTGTCATGGGGCCGCCGACCGGGAGCAGGGTTTGAAGACTTAGCGTCCCACCCCGATGCCGATCCCGATTCCGGAACGCCCGCCGCTGCCGAAGCCGCCAAAGATGGACGTCGATACGCCTCCGCGGCCGCCGTCGTTATTTGCGGCTAACCGGACAATGCAATTGCGCCAGGGGTCCGAATTCGCTGCAAAGCCCAGCTGCGTACAGGCCGGGCCGTACACTGCGATCATGCGATCCATTTCGGCTTGTTGCTTCATTGCTCTTTCTTCCGGGGTAGCGCATCCGAGCAAGCAGAATGCGCTCACTGCCGTCAACATCAAAGTACGCATGGCGGTTCTCCTCAAGGCGTTCGATCGGGCTGGCCTGAGCCTGTCAGGCAGTTGGAACGATCATACATCTCAATTGAATCCGCTGACTTCGGCTTGCCGCTACAGGGCAGGGGGCAGGGTAGGGGCGCAGGCTGTCCCATACAAACAAGAATGCTGGCGACGAAACGAGCTCACGTGAGCGGCCAGAATCGGATGTTGGTGGAGAACGAACACGCTTGTGGAAGAATCGCCGTGCAGCTCTTCCACGAAGTCCAGGCTCTTCAGTTAAGCAACGTAGAATTGCGGCCCGATCGAAGGACAGAGTCAAGTTGGGCCAAGGTACATGGCATCAACAGCTGGTCGTCCACGTAGGCTTTGTCCATCGGTCTGAGTTTTATCGATCGAGGGCCCCACAAGAGCACATGTGTCGTGGGCTGGAAGCTCTTGACCTGCTGTGCAATAAGAAGTGGATCACGAATACTGCCGAGGGTGCTGATGACAATCGATTGGAATGGGATTCGATTCAACAGCCCAGGTAACTCCTGAGTGTCGTCCAAGGTATGAACTTCACGCTTGATGCTCTCGAGTAAAATTTTCATCATCCGCTGGGACAACGGGTCAAGATCGACCAGGAGCGTAAGGTGAGTCATCGGAGGTGCGGACCTTGATCCGGCATGCAGTGAAACTAAAGATTATATAAACCGCACCATACGTACAGCCCGTCTGTACGACTCAAAACCTTAGCTGATCGTCTAAAAACGCGCTCTGAACTCCCGCATTTTCTTGCATGCGGGATATGAAGTTTGGCTTTGGTGGAGGAGTGGATGGCCGTGCGTTTTGTTGATCCGTATATTGTCTCGCGCCTCATGCATCCTTAGATGTTTGGGATGCTTCCAATGATTCTTCAGGTTTTTAGCCGCATCCCCCTGGTGAGGAATAGCCGCACTGATTCCAACAGATTTTGACGTCATGAAACGGCGGACGTAGCGGACTTCGAGAAGTGATCCGCGCAGGAAGCTGCTGCGGCAAGAACCGGCCACAGCATCCCAAGGACCTAGGGCTTGCGCATCAAGTCCTGCAACGCCACCACGGTCGATTCGACCCCCATCCTCACCGCCAGCCCATGCTCCACCTTGAACAGCGGGCTGTGATGACTCGGCAGGCGCAATGTGCCTGCCTTGGCGGCGGCGATGTGTTCCGGCGCCGTGCCGCCGACCGTGAAATAGACGCTCGGGATATACGGGTCGGTCACGAACATCGGGAAATCCTCCGAGCCCATGCCTTCGCGGAACTCTTCCTCGCCAATCGCGTCAGGGCCCAGTTTTCCGGTCCATGCGGCGCGCAGGCGGCGCACCAGCTCGACATTGTTGAGCACCGGCGGCGCCGGCGTATCGACCAGTTTCACCTCGGGCAGTTCGTTCTCCGTCATGCCGGCGGCGCGCGCGGTGTTCTCGGCCATGCGCTTGATGGCGCCGAGCAGCAGCTCGCGCGTCTTCGGGCTTTCGCTGCGCACGGTCAGCTGCAGCTTGGCGTTGTCGCCGATGATGTTGGCCTTGGTGCCGCCATGGAAGGAGCCCACCGTGATCAGGCCGGGCTCGCGCGGGCTGAGCTCTCGGCTGACGATGGTTTGCAGGCCCATGACGATCATCGCGCCGAGCACGATCGGGTCCTTGCCGCGGTGCGGCTGGGCGCCATGGGCGCCGACGCCCTTGATCGCTATCTCGACGGTGTCGGCGCCCGAATACGGCGAGACTTCCGAAGCATGCACCTTGCCGGTCGCCATGTCGGCCTTGACGTGGAAGCCCAGCGCGAAATCCGGCTTGCCGAAACGTTTGTACAGGCCGTCCTTCATCATCGCCAGCGCGCCGCCGATGCGCTCCTCGGCAGGCTGCCCGACCAGCATCAGGGTGCCGGTCCATTTGCCGCGCTCGGCGGCCATGCGCCGCGCCGTGCCGACCAGGCTGGTCATGTGGATGTCGTGGCCGCAGGCGTGCGCCACCGGCGTCAAATTGCCTTCCATATCCTTCTGGGTCGCCGTCGAGGCATTCGGCAGGCCGGATTTTTCCAGCATCGGCAGACCATCCATGTCGGCGCGCATCATCACCAGCGGGCCCGGACCGTTCTTCAGGATCGCGACCACGCCCGTGCCGCCGACACCTTCGGTGACCGTGAAGCCGGCCCCGCGCAACTCCTTGGCCATGCGCGCCGCCGTCTTTGTCTCCAGGAAGGACAGCTCGGGATTGCGGTGGAAGTAATCGAGCAGCGGCGCCAGGTGGCTGTCGTAGTCCTGCGCAACGGCCCTGGACAGTTCGTTCGCATGGGCGGCGCCCGGCAGCAGCGCAGCCGCGAGCAGTACGGAAAGCAGTATCTTGGTCATAAGGTGTCCTGGTCAGGCGGTTGGCAAACGGGTTCCGGTCTAGCCCGCGCGGCATGTTTTGCGTCGCTTCGCATCCCGTTGGCAAAAATTTACTTGCCGAGTATTCATTTTTTTACCCGACGGTGTCAACATGGAGCCTGTTTCGCGCGCCATGTCATCCATCCCTTGGGCGATCCCGGCGGTCTTTGCTGCCGCCCGCTTCGCTCATCGGGCTGTATCTCATCAAGGGTCTACCGAACCACGCTCCGCACTACGCTCATCCTATGATCATTTCGTCCGCCACCGATTTCCGCGAAGCCGCCCGGCGCCGGCTGCCCCCCTTCCTGTTCCATTACCTCGACGGCGGGGCCGGGGCCGAGCAGACCCTGCGCGCCAACGTCGACGACCTGCAGACGGTCAAGCTGCGCCAGCGGGTGCTGCGCGGCGCCGAGCAGCTGGACCTGGGCGTCGACCTGTTCGGCGAGCGCTACGGGCTGCCGATCGCGCTGGCGCCCATCGGCCTGGCCGGCATGTATGCCCGCCGCGGCGAGGTGCAGGCGGTGCGCGCCGCCTGCCGCGCGAACATCCCCTTCATCCAGTCCACCGTCTCCGTGTGCCCGCTGGCCGAAGTGGCGGCCCAGGCCTCGCACCCGATCTGGTTCCAGCTCTACGTGCTGAAAGACCGCGCCTTCATGCGCGACGTGATGCGCCGCGCCTGGGAGCTGGGCTCGCGCAGGCTCGTGTTCACGGTCGACATGCCGGTGCCGGGCGCGCGCTACCGCGACGCCCACAGCGGCATGAGCGGCCCCTACGGTCCGCTGCGGCGCGTGCTGCAGGCGATGCGCCACCCGCGCTGGGCGTTGGACGTCGGCGTCTTCGGCCGGCCGCACGACCTCGGCAACATCTCGGCCTACCGCGGCCACGCCACCGGCCTGGCCGACTACATCGGCTGGCTGGGTGCGAATTTCGATCCCGAGATCGCCTGGCGCGACCTGCAATGGATCCGCGACGAGTGGAAAGGGCAGATGATCATCAAGGGCATCCTCGACGCCGACGACGCGCGCGATGCGCTCGCCTTTGGCGCCGATGGCCTGGTGGTGTCGAACCACGGCGGGCGCCAGCTGGACGGGGCCCTGTCGACGGCCCAGGCGCTGCCGGCCATCGCCGAGGCGGTCAAGGGCCGCATGACCATCCTTGCCGACGGCGGCGTGCGCACCGGGACCGACGTGTTCCGCATGCTCGCCCTCGGCGCGGACAGTGTGCTGATCGGCCGCGCCTTCGTCTACGCGCTGGCGACCGGCGGCCAGGCCGGCGTGGAAAAGCTGCTGGCGATCATGGAGAAGGACCTGCGCACCAACATGGTGCTGACCGGCGTAAAGTCGGTGTCGGAGATCGGGCCCGAGCTGCTGGCCCGGTAAGACTCAGCGCGCGAGGTGCGCGTCGAGGAAGCCGACGGTGGCGTCGACCGTCGGCTGCAGCCAGGGATCGAACAGCCAGAAGCTGTGCGGCGTGTCCGGCAGCAGCACGGCGCGTCCGTCCACGCCGCGGGCCCGCATCATGGACAGCATCTCGTCGCGCCCGGTCTGGAAGCGCGGCTGGGCGCTGCCGATGAAGAGGATGGGCGGCATCCCGCGCCGCACATAGAAAATCGGCGACGCCTGGCGCCACAGCGCCGGCTGCTCGGCATAGCGCCCGCCCAGCCATTGTGCGGCCGGCGAAGGGCGGTTGCCCGGCACCGCGTCGTGGCGGCGCGAATCCTCGGTGGTGAAATCGACGCTGCCGTCCACGTTGACGATGGCCTGCACCGCGCTCGACACGTCGTCCGTGCGGGCATGGGGATCGATGGGATGCAGGCCCGCGGTCAGGGCGGCCAGGCTGGCGATCTGCGCGCCCGCCGAGCCGCCCGCGAGCGCAATCCGCTGCGGATCGATGCCGTGGCGGGCTGCGTGCCGGCGCACCCAGCGCACGGCGGCGCGGGTGTCGTCGACCGCGGCCGGGTAGCCCGCTTCGCCCGTCAGCCGGTAACTGATCGTGGCGGCCGCGTAGCCGCGCTGCGCCAGCCGCAGCGCCATCGGCACGAATTCGGAGCGGTAGCCGGCGTTCCAGCCGCCGCCATGCACCAGCACGACCGCCGGCGCGCCCCCTTGCGGCGCCTGCGCGGGCAGGTACAGGTCGAGTTTCAAGCAACGGCTGCCGTAGCGCACATAGGTCTGGTCGCGCACCACGCGCACGCCTTCGGGCAGGGCGGCGCCGGCGATGCGGATGAAGGGATGGTGGCGCACCAGCTTCGCATGGGTGCGCTCGGCGTCGTAGGTGTTGTTCGGGTCGGGCGCGGGCTCGACGCAGGCCGCGGCCTGGGGCGCGGGCGCCCGGGCCCCGCCCCCCCCCCGCCCCCCCCCCACCACCCCCCCCCCCCCCCTAAGCCACAAAACCCAACATACTCCAAACGTCAACCCCCGACCC